>NZ_JBSKHP010000016.1:0-176996 GCF_057128625.1 Pseudomonas imperatae
TTGGAATATCGCAACGACCAGAAGCCATGGGCTAACTCACCAGCAACTTGAAAGTGTTTTTACACACTCTGGGCCGATTGCTGTCTTTCATGAAGGGCCGCAATGGGTCGATAGCGGCCATTCTCGACCGGCCGCAATCAACCCATAGCGGACATTGTTGAATCATGGTTTTCTGATCAAACGGCTGAAAGAAATTGAGCTCAGGCATTGAAGCCCACAACAGCTGCATTGCCTTGGCGAGATCCGCCGGCGCGTATCCACTGAGGGTAAGCCCGCACTGCTGTGCGGGCGCTTGAAACGATCAGAAATTTTCCAGAACGATCTTGCCCCTAGCCTTACCGCTTTCAATGACCGAATGGGCGCGCTTGAGGTTCTCGGCGTTGATCGCACCGAAGTGTTCGCCGAGGGTGGTTTTGAGAACACCATCATCGATCAGCTGCGAAACACGTTCGAGTAGCTGATGCTGCTTGAGCATGTCCTCCGTCTTGTACAGCGAACGCGTAAACATGAGCTCCCAGTGCAGCGAAAGAGACTTGCGCTTGAGCGGCATGACATCCAGCTGGGCGGGGTCATCGATCAGTGCGAGCTTGCCTTGTGGCCGAAGCACTTCCACTAGCTGAGGAAGGTAGGTGTCGGTATGCGTCAGGCTGATCACATAGTCGACTGGATTGAGCTTGAGCTCCTCCAGCTGAAGGGGAATCGACTGAGAGTGATCAATGACATGATGGGCCCCCAGCTCCTTGACCCAGCCTTGGGTTTCAGGCCTTGAGGCAGTGCCGATGACAGTCAGTTGTGTAAGCTTGCTGGCAAGCTGAATCAGGATTGAACCAACGCCACCAGCAGCTCCGATAACCAGCAGGCGTTGATCCTTGCCACCATTCTCTTCAATACCTAGGCGGTCGAACAGCAATTCCCAGGCGGTGATAGAGGTAAGCGGCAAGGCGGCGGCACTGGCGTTGCCCAAGCTGCGAGGTTTGTGCCCCACGATGCGCTCATCCACCACGTGAAGCTCGCTGTAGGTGCCGGGCCGGTCAATGGCACCGGCATAGAACACTTCATCACCGGGTCGGAACAACTTAACCTCAGCACCTATCTCACGGACAACGCCGACAGCATCCCAGCCGAGCACCTGTGGATGCTCTCCGCCACGGCTTGCCCGGACTTTTGTATCAACCGGGTTCACAGCAATAGCTCTGACCTCCACCAGAAGATCCCGAGCACCGGGTTTGGGCGTGGGTAGTTCCGCGTCATAAAGTGATTGCGGATCTTGGATAGGCAAACCGGATTGGGTGTAAACGACAGCCTTCATTGGCTCTACCTCTTTCGAATTCAATAAGTGGGTGCAGGCTGTTCGCTTCGACTCACACAACAAACAACCTGAGGGGAACCAGACCTTCTCACTCGGAATGAAAACGTTGTGGAGCGTCCGTGACCAGGTGGGCTCGCTC
The DNA here is from genome assembly GCF_057128625.1 of Pseudomonas imperatae. Taxonomy (NCBI): domain Bacteria; kingdom Pseudomonadati; phylum Pseudomonadota; class Gammaproteobacteria; order Pseudomonadales; family Pseudomonadaceae; genus Pseudomonas; species Pseudomonas imperatae. Next base: position 1,449 of record NZ_JBSKHP010000016.1, read on the forward strand.
CACTCAACCATCATTTGCTAGGAGGGAAATCAATCTCTGTCACGGCCACGTTGTTCAGGTAGTTGGTCAGTGTGAGCAGAGAAACCTGGGCGATCACATCGACGATCCTGGTGTCATCTAGTCCAGCCTCTCGCGCCGCCGCCAATTGAGCATCGCTTAGCTGGCCTCGGCTCAACGTCACCACCCTGGCCAAGGCCGCAACACCGTCGAGCGTTCCGGCACGTGCAGCCAACAAGGCATTCGCATCCAAGCCTGCTTTGCCGCCAAAGAAGCTGTGAGCGGCAATGCAGTAGTCACACCCATTGACTTCCGATGCCGCCAGCGCCACTACCTCACGTTCGCTGGGACTCAAACTGTTCTTGTTCAGCGCCTGCGAAAGCGCGAGATAGCCGGCGAGAGCAGCAGGTGAGTGGGCGAGGGTCGCGAAAGCATTTGGAATGAAACCCAGGCCCTTTTCCACACCTTGTAGGGCGGCTTGGGCAGCCGTAGGAGCTTGGTCGAGCGTCAGTGCATGGATGCGAGTCATGATGCTGTTTCCTTCGCGGGTTATCACTTGGCGTTGTAGCGTGGAGCAAGCTGGTTGCTGGAGAGCTCGCTGAACATGGCTTGCCGGCTGGCTTCATAGCGTTCGAACGATTGCAGGTCGTGCATCGAGGGGATGGAGATCAGCACACCGTCGTCAAAGTCCTGCAGGGCGCCGTCCACCAGATCATGGGCAGACATCACGATGCCCGGATCCAGATTCTCGATAGGCAAGCCGCCGATCTGCCAGAAGTCAGTCGCGGTGGCCCCTGGCAGTACCGCCTGGGTCTTGATGCCTTTGTCCGCAAGTTCTTTGTTCAGAGACTGGGTAAATGCGGTCACATAGGCCTTGCTACCGCCGTACACGCCGTTCAAAAGCTCCGGTGCCAGGCTGACGATGGACGAGATGTTGATAACGGCACCTTGCTTGCGTGTCACAAACCCTGGGATGGCTGCATAGGTAAGCCGGGTTAGAGCGGTGACGTTGAGGGTAATCATTTCGGCCATACGCTCCACGTCACTTTCCAGCAGGCTGGTGTGGGTGCCAATGCCGGCATTATTTACCAGCAGGGTAATCGTGGCGTCTTCACGCAGTTTGCGTTCAACCTTTGCCAAGTCCCCTGCGTTTGCCAGATCTGCCGGAAACACCTCTACGTTCTGGTTGGTTTCCATGGTGAGCCGGCTGGCAAGCGTGTTGAGGCGCTCCCGATTACGAGCGACCAGCACCAAGTCATAACCCCGACGTGCCAAACGTTCCGCGTAGATTGAGCCGATGCCGGTTGAGGCACCGGTGATGAGGGCGGTGCCTTTGGATTGCTGTGTCATGGTCATGCTCCATTGTTTGGATGTGGAGCCATGATGCAGAAGGTCGCTTTCGTCTTAAACGACACATATGATGCGCTTTTAGGACATCGAGCAATGGAGCTCCAACCATGCACCGGGTCGGCTATCTCATCACTGAAGGTTTCCAGGTCATGTCGCTGGCAACCCAGGCCGTATTTGAATTCGCGAACATCGTAGCGGGCGAAACGGTTTATAGGATTCAGAATTTTTCCATCGAGGGCGGCACAGTGCGCTCGTCGCTCGGGATGTATATGGACACGCTACCGCTGGGAGCTCCTAGTTTGGCCGACACCTGGATGATCACGGGGACACTGACCCCGCTGACGCCGCCGAGTGAGGAGGTGCTGGCCAGCGTGCGAGGATTTGCCGACGGCGCTCGACGCACTGCGGGTCTATGCACCGGCTGCTTCGTCTTGGCTCAGGCAGGTGTACTGGAAAATCGTCGAGCCACTACGCACTGGGCCTACGCAAAAAAACTGCGTGAGCTGCACCCGAACATCCAAGTCGAAGAGGATCGGATCTTCATTGTGGATGGGCAGATCTGGACGTCCGCTGGCATGACTGCCGCCCTGGATATGGCGCTTGGCATGGTGGAAAAGGATCTGGGAATCGAGATGGCCAAGTCGGTGGCTAGAAAACTCGTAATGCATCAGCGCCGTTCCGGCGGACAATCCCAGCACTCTGAGTTGCTGGCACTTTCGCCTAAATCAGATCGCATTCAGAGCGCGTTGGATTACGCACGTAAGAATCTGGCCCGTCCGCTGAGTGTCGAGGAGCTTGCAGATGCTGTGCATCTAAGCCCCCGCCAGTTTACTCGTGTGTTCACCGCCGAGACTGGACAATCACCCGCCAAGGCCGTGGAAAGTCTGCGCCTTGAGGCTGCCCGCTTGATGATCGAGCAGAGCCGACACAGTTTGGATGTCGTAGCGAAAGAAACTGGCTTCAGGGATCGCCGGCATATGCGTGAGGTTTTCATTCGTGGCTATGGCGTACCTCCCCAAGCTGTGCGAAGGGACGCCAGGCGTCTGGTATCGGCTTGACGGCAAGGGCCACCTGGGTGGCCCCTTTCCCTTAAGCGGATGTGAAGGCAGCGAGATGGTGAGCCGCAGCCACCGGATACTGCATGTGCGGCCCGTGGCCTGCACTGGCAAAGCTCACAAGCGTCAATGTCGGAAGCTGGCGGCTCAAGGCATACCAGTTTTCAACCGGGAAGACGATGTCGTGATCAGCGCCCAAATGAAGCACGGGGACAGTGGTGCCTTTCAGCGCATTCAACACCGCCTCAGCCGGGAAGACCGGGTTTTTGGGGCCCTCTCCAAGTTGCTGGGCGGCCCAATCGACCGGGACTTGAGGGCTACGCTCCTGCGTCCTTGCAGAGAGACGCTCCCAAGCCCTTTCAGCTGCTGCTCGGCTGACACCAGAGGCTGGTTCGAAGAACAGATTTACGAAATCCTCGAAGTCATTTTCTCGACGAGCCATTTCGTAGAACAGCGCTTCACCGGGTTTTGCCAGGAGCCCAGGAGGAGTGGTGCCAATCAGCACGGCATGGCTTATCAACTGTGGCACTTGGGCCAGTACAACCTGAGCTGCAATGCCTCCAAGTGACCAGCCACCGATGACGACCTTACCGAGCTGCAGCGCTTGAATGAGTTCGATAGCGTCCTTCGCCAGTGCTCCAGGGTTGTAGCTGGGAGAGCCGCCTGATTGGCCCAGTCCGCTGTAGTCAAAAATGGTTACTTCAAAACCGAGTTCGGCAAGGTTATCCAGAAACAGCGGATCCCAGTCGTCCATGGTGCCGCGATAGCGAACGAGCAGTACGAGGGGCTGGCCGCTGCCGATGGTTCGATATGCCAATCGACGGTCATTCAAGTCGATGAATTTAGTCGGGGCATTAACGCTGAGCGATGTAGCAGTCATGGTGGGCACATCCGTGATGGTGGGGTTTGAGCAATCCTGACCTACCACCTGATGGCCTTAAACGTCGTTTAGAGGCGTGATTCGAGACATATGCTTCGCGGTCTGCAGCCCATCGTAATCGCGGGCGTTACGGCTGCGGGACAGAAGAAGATGACGACATGAGCGACTGCTTTTGACCGATTGTTGCCTGTCACGAAGGGCCGCAACCGACCCAAAGCGGCCGGTCAGCACCGACATAAATCGGCCAGAAGCTGCCCTTCCCCCCGACGGCAAGGCTCAGCCACGCGCTGTAGCCGCTGCCAGTGATATTCAAAAAATCTTGATGGGTATGGTGGTAACCAACCGCAATTCGTCATAGTTACCGTCGACCTGCCCTCCTCTTGCCCTGTGGTGAAACCACGCGGGGCGTAATGTCATGTTTTTGAGCGCGCCGGACTGAACAACGTATTTGACGCTAACACCCACCTCCCAATGGCTCGCACCGTCCAGGCTCCGAACCCCATACCCCAGGTGCGCTCCATTGCGATCACCGTCGTAGTGAGTGCCATCAATATCCCAACCGCTGGCATACCACGTAGTGAAACTGAGCCCCGGTGCTCCAAAGGCGGCCATATCCAAGCCATACCGAACCATGGCTGCTTTTTCGTTAGGGCCGTTAAAGTCAGAGTAATATTGTACCGGGTTGTAGTTCCCTACCGTTTCCTGGGGGTAATCGAAAAACTCATTACCCAATACTTGCTGGTAGCCCACGCCGAGTAAATGCGGACCGAAAGTCAGCGTTTGCGAGATACTAGCGGAACTGTTGTCAATATAGCCCAACTGGCGACTGCCTTGGTCATGAGTACTATAGTAAGCAAGTTTCGTTTGCAACCCCCATTTACCGACCGCTCTAACGGCCGTTAGCCCTGCATGGTACCGATCCCATGCATTTTCATAGCGATTGAAATATAGACTGCCACTCACCCCGTTCCAGGGCAACGTGTCGAGACCTGCAATGAACACGCTATCCCCCGCGTATTTAGGGTTGCCGTAGGTACTCACAAACCGGTCCGCATTAGAGCTGGTTCGACCCAGTACCCGATCAAACCAAGCCATCTGCGCGTTCATACCTGGAATATCAGAGGACTTGACTTGTATACCTTGAAAGGTGGGTGGAATTGCCCGGTTGTCCTTGGGCCAAAGCACGGGGGTATTTACGCTGAATCTTCCTGCTTTAATTTCAGTCCCGCTCACCCGCATCCGTATATCAGCTACCCCAAGGTGGCCCCAATTATCGACAGGCGTACCATTGTTCTCTACAGGGATTCGATCGCCGCCACCCGCCACGCGCCCTTTACCGCGCTCCAGCAGTGTTGCGCCATAAAAAGATGCATCAAAGCCAATACCTATAAGACCCGGTGTCCATCCGGTGACAAGGTTGAGCATCGCGCCCTGCACCCAAGAAGTACGCCGACTTGTAAGCTCTTTCTGGCTCCCTTTCGGAATGCTCAGCGAGCTGCCACTAAGCGTCCGCTGTTCGGCGAAGAAATTGCGCAGGTCCAGTGTCAGGTGCGCGTCGTCGATAAAGCCGTTTTCAAGAGTCTCGGACGCCTGTGCGCACGAGAAACACAGGGTAGGGAAAAGCACAGCTATAAGCTTTCTCATTACCGCTCCTACTGCATTAGATTAAACGCATGAGGGCAGATAAAAGCGGACGCAGCATTGCCTCGGGCGGCACTCTCCGCAGACATCTTCGTTATTATTTTTGTGGGCGCGACAAGAATTCGACGTGACCGGAGAGTTCACTATAAAGATCCTGCGCGCCGATCCAACTCAAAAAAAATGATCATAATAGACAGGTGTTATCAAAAGCTGCGAAAACCAATCGTTATCGCGATAGCTAAAAGCGATATCAGCCTGGCACCAATGCTGCCTCATTTTCAGTTGAGTTAGGCGTAAACAAGGAAGGATTTCTTTACATGAAGCTTCACCAGTTACGAGCGTTACTAGCCGTTGCAGAGAGTGGCAGCATCCACGAAGCCGCCAAGGTGGTGCATATTTCGCAACCTGCCCTCTCCAAAAGCATTAAGGATCTAGAAGAGGATCTGGGCGTCCCCCTGCTCATACGCTCCAACCGTGGTATCACCGTCACCGGTTACGGGGAACGTTTGGTGGATCGCGCACGCCTGATCGTGGGGGAAACCCGCAAAGCGAGAGAGGAAATCACTTTCCTGAAAGACTCGCAGGGCGGGCGAGTATCGATAGGGGTAGCACCGGTAACCCCCACCCCGGAATTTGTCAGGTGCATCCAGCAGTATCGCCGTCGTAACCCCACCATCAACCTGCAAATCACCGAACTGCGACCTGCGCAGCTGATGAGTGGAATGCGTCAGGGTACGCTCGACATGGCCCTGACCAGCCAGCCGCCAAATCGGACGCTGGAGGGGTTCGATTGGCATCATTTGTACCATCAGGAAATGACCATCGCCGTCCGCGATGGTCATCCCAGAGCCAACGTCAGGCGCTTGAGTGAGCTGCTTGAGGAGGAATGGTTAATCCCTGACCCTGTCGACGTGTCTCTTGCGGCAGACATGTTCCAAGAGAGTGGACTGCCCCTGCCACCACGCATCATCGAGTGTTCGTCGCTGCTCCTGTATGCCGAGCTGGCCATGTCCCTGGACGCCATCAGCTTCTGGTCGCACCGGGCCTTCAATCTTTCGGTGATACGCAAAAACATGGTGCCCTTGCAACTGGATGACCCCATCCCCTCTACGGATATCTCAGTGGTTTCAAGGCCAACGTCCTTGATGTCCCCTCCGGTACGTAACCTGGTCGAGGACCTTATCTGGGCCTACCAATCAAGAGGCGCTCAATAACCGGCCGCTATCAGAATCGAAATTGATGATTACTCAGTCCGATTATCAGCGGGCATGCTGGCCTACCTTCGAATTCAAGGAGATACACAATGGGTAGCCCAGCAAAACTGATTCCGGAAATTGTGGAGTGGCAAGACGAATTCGCCAAGATTCGCCAAGACTTCCACCAGCATCCCGAACTGGGTTTCGAGGAACAGCGAACCAGTGCAAAAGTAGCTGAACTGCTGGCCCAATGGGGCTATGAGGTTCATCGTGGCATTGGCGGTACTGGCGTCGTTGGGGTATTACGCAAGGGCAGCGCGCCGCGTAGCATCGGGATCCGTGCGGACATGGATGCGCTGCCTATCAACGAAGTCGGGACCTGTGGTTACCGCAGTAGCACCACGGGAAAAATGCACGCCTGCGGCCACGATGGCCATACCGCCACCCTGCTCTGCGCAGCCAAGTACCTGGCCCAGCACGGTCAATTCAACGGCACCCTCAACCTCATATTCCAACCTGCCGAAGAACTGCTCGGCGGTGCTCGCGCCATGCTGGATGATGGGCTGCTGGAGCGCTTCCCCTGTGATTCGTTGTTTGCCTTGCATACCGCACCCGGACTCGCGCTGGGGCATGTGCTGATTTGCGAGGGAGCCCTGACCGCCTCTTCAGATCGGGTGAGCATCACCTTGACCGGGCAAGGTGGGCATGGCGCCATGCCGCACAAGACTCGCGACCCCATCATTGCTGCGGCCGCGCTGGTGGGTGCGCTGCAAAGCATCGTCTCGCGAAATGTACCGGCCAGCGAGGTGGCGGTGATCACCGTGGGCGCGATCCAGGCCGGAGAAGCCGCCAACGTAATTCCGGACGAGGCGCTGCTGCGCCTGAGTGTAAGGGCTACCAAGCCAGACATTCGAGATCTGCTCGAGCAACGCATCGGCGAGACCGTCCACGGTATTGCGGCGGCGCATGGGGTATCCGGCAATATCCATTACGAGCGCCTGGTACCCGTGCTGGTGAATGAAGCAACGGCCACCCAGCGCATCCTGGATGTCGCCCGGGACGTGTTCGGCGCCGAGCGGATCGTGACGCGGGTGCCCAGTGGCTTCCTCGGCAGCGAAGATTTCGCCTGGATGCTGCAGGAACGTCCCGGCTGCTACGTCGCGCTGGGCAATGGCACGGCCGGCGCCAATGGCTGCTCGGTGCACAACCCCGGTTTTGATTTCAACGACGAAGCCATCGTCTACGGCGCTAGCCTGTGGGCGCAACTGGTTGAAACGTCATTGGCTGCACAATAAGGAAAAGACTTATGCGCCCTTCTCGCCGCGCTGTTGTGGTGGTACTGCTCATGCTGGTGATGATGCTGAGCATCGTCGATAAAACCATCTTTGCCTTCGCTGGCCCGAAAATCATCGATGAGCTGCAACTGAGCCCTGTCACCTTCGGGTTGATCGGCAGTTCTTTCTACTGCCTCTACTCGATCAGTGGAGTAGTGGTAGGTTTCCTGGCCAATCGCGTGCCAACCCGGTGGATCCTGGTGGCGATGGCCATTGTCTGGATGATCTCCCAGGTGCTCACCGGCCTCAGCCAGACACTGATGGCATTGGTCATCGGGCGCCTGCTGCTGGGTGCAGGTACGGGACCTGCAACCGCCGTCAGCCAACACGCCTGTTTCAAGTGGTTTGATGCGCAGAACCGGGTAGTCCCCTCTTCTCTCATCCAGGCCGCGATCATGCTCGGGGCGCTAACAGGTGGCATTGGCTTGCCCCTGGCTATCAGCTGGGTGGGCTGGCGCGGCGCCTACTTCATGCTGGCCGGCGCCAGTGTCATCTGGATGGCCGCCTGGATGATTTTCGGTGCCGAGGGCAATCGCGGCATCGCCGTGCAGCATGTCCCACCGGGGGAAGGCAACTACCGCCGTCTGCTGATGAATCGTACCTACCTGTGGATTACCCTGCTGGGCTTCCTGGGGTACCTGCCCAACGCCCTCGCCTACAGCTGGATACCCGTCTACATGCAGAAAGGCCACGGGCTCACCCCCATGGAAAATGGCTACCTTGCGGTGCTGGCGACCAGCCTGATCCTGGTGGTGAACCTTGTCGTGTCACTGCTGGCCCGAAGGGCCGCCCTGCGGGGCGCATCGCTGCAGGCCACCCTGGTGGCGATACCCATGGTTGCTTCGGTGTTGGCGGGCGTGGCGTACGTCGTACTCGTGCTTCATCACGGCAGCCGGGCATCAAGCATTGCCATCTACTGCGTGGGTGGGGTGCTGATCAACATTCTGCCCACGTTCAGCAATGCCATCGTGGCGCACATCGCACCGCCGCAAAAACGTGGCTCGATGTTAGCCATCCACTTGGGGGTTTCGACAAGTGCGGGCATCCTCGCGCCGTGGATTGTCGGGCAGATGGTGGCGCATTTTGGTGGAGACATCGTCCATGGCTTTGAGGTGGCGCTTGCCGGATTCGGCGTCGCCATTGTCGCTGCGGGCATGATTGGCTTGCGCATGGTGCAGCCTGAGAAGGCTCGGCAGGCATTGGCAGCGGGCGAGGAAACATCTGCCTACCCGCTGAACACAGCGCCAATTTGAAATCAGCGGCTTCAAGCCGGCAGGGTAGCGTGACCCGGGCGCTATCGCACCCTGGCATGGCCGCCATGCCAGCGCCGTATTGGCGGCTGGCGGCGGTGCCTTCTAGAGTGAGCGCCTTGAGCACAACAAGGACCCTTTCATGCTGCCTCGACGTTCGCCACACTGCCTGCTGGCGTTGGCGCTGATGACTCCACTGGCCGCAGTTGCGACCCAGCCTGCCGCCAGCAAGGCGCCTACCCCCTTCACCCTGCAAAGCAACCAGCAATGGCTCAAGCGCCTGCCCTTCGACAATACCGCTGACTTCGACGCAGCGCGCCGAGGGCTGATCGAGGCGTTCGACGGCACCGTGCGCAACGCCGACGGCCAGCCGGTGTGGGACCGCGCCAGTTATGATTTTCTGGATGGCGCGCAGGCGCCAGGGTCGGTGAACCCCAGCCTGTGGCGAATCGCGCAGTTGAACAACATCGCCGGGCTGTTCCAGGTCAGTGACCGCATCTTCCAGGTACGTGGCCTGGACCTGGCCAACATGACCATCGTGGAAGGCGACAGCGGCCTGATCGTCATTGATCCGCTGCTTTCGGTGGAAACCGCCCGCGCAGCAATGGCCCTGTACTTGAAGCATCGGCCAGCCAAGCCGGTGGTGGCGGTCATCTACACCCACCCGCATATCGACCATTTTGGCGGCGTGCGCGGGGTCATCGACGAGGCGGACGTCAAGACCGGCAAGGTCCAGGTGATCGCCCCGCAAGGGTTCTTCGAACACGCGGTCAGCGAGAACGTGCTGGCCGGGCCGGCCATGAAGCGCCGCGCCCAGTACATGTACGGCAGCCTGCTGCCCCACGGCGACCAAGGCCAAGTGGATGCAGGCCTGGGCAAGGGCGTGCCGAGCGCACCCACCGTCAGCCTGATCGCCCCGACCCGCGAAATCACCCAGCCGTTGGAAACCATCGTTCTGGATGGCGTGACCATTGAGTTGCAACTGACGCCGGGTACCGAGGCACCGGCGGAGATGAACCTGTACTTCCCGCAGTTCAAGGCACTGTGCCTGGCGGAGAACGCCACCCATACCCAACACAACGTATTGACCCTGCGCGGCGCCCTGGTGCGCGACCCCAAGGTGTGGGCCCGTTACCTGGACGAGGCGCTGGTGCGCTACGGCGACCGTGCCGAGGTGGAATTCGCCCAACACCACTGGCCCACCTGGGGTGGCGCCAACATCCGCGCATTCATGGCCGACCAGCGCGACCTGTATGCCTGGCTGGACAACCAGACCCTGCGCCTTATCAATCAGGGCCTGACACCCGACGACATCGCCGCGCGCCAGGCCACCCTGCCCCCCAACCTGGCCAACAAGTGGTATACCCGCGACTATTACGGCTCGCTGAGCTTCAACGTACGCGCCGTCTACCAACGCTACATGGGGTTCTATGACGGCAACCCTGCCCACCTTGACCCGCTGCCTCCGCAGGCCGCCGGCCAGCGCTACGTGCAAGCCATGGGCGGCGCCGAGCAAGTGCTGGCCAAGGCGCGCCAGGCATTCGCGGCCGGGGATTACCGCTGGGTGGCCGAACTGGTCAATCACCTGGTCTTCGCCGAGCCCGGCAATACGCAGGCGCGCCAACTGCAGGCCGACGCCCTTGAGCAATTGGGCTACCAGAGCGAAAACGCCACCTGGCGCAACGCCTACCTCACCGGCGCCCAAGAGCTGCGCCAGGGCATAGCCCCGCCAGCTGCCAGCGGCAACGTGGTCGACATGGTGCGGGCGCTCACACCGTCGATGTTTTTCGACTACCTTGCGGTGCGGGTGAATGCTGAAAAAGCCGCCGACACCAACCTGACCATCAACTGGCGCTTCACCGACCTGGACGACAGCTATGCGTTAACCTTGCGCAACGGCGTGCTCACCCATCGCGACCACTGCCAGCACCCGCAAGCCGACGTGACGGTGGCCATGAGCAAGGACACCCTGGACCGGATTGCCTTGAAGCAGACCGGCTTCCTCAAGCAGGTGCTGACGGGCGGCATTGCCATCAGCGGCGAACGCTTCAGCTTTTTGCGCTTCATGGCGCAGCTCGATGAAGCCGATGGCCGCTTCAACATCGTTACCCCATAGAACGCCGGTGTTCAGCGCACGCCATAGCTGCGCAGCGCCCCCGGCGAGAAGTACGAGACGCTGGCCGGTGTGTCGAACGCATACGGCCGGCGCTGCTCGTTGGTCAGCCCTGAAACGTGGTAGCGACCGTTGTTCAGGTCGTAGGTCACCTCCACCGCGTTCAGCGCCGCCCCCGCTGCCACATGGTAGTAGGTGTGGGCTTCGGCGGTACGCCACAGGTGCCCCTGGCGGTCGTAGTAATCTGCCTCGACGATCGCCCAGGTGTCTTCGTCCAGATAGTACCGACGCTGCCCGTAGAGATGCTGCGCCCCAGGCTTGAGCGTGGCCACCAGCTCCCACACCCGGTGCAGTTCATAGCGCGTGGCCTGTGCTGCCAGGTGGCCAGGTTGCAGCAGCTGGGCATAGCGCAACGTGGGCGAGGCCAGGCGGTAGCTGTTGTACGGCACGTATAGCGGCTTCTTGCCCAGCAGGTGCCAGTCATAACGGTCTGGCGCACCGTTGAACATGTCGCGGCTGTCGGCAGTGCGCAGCCCGGCGGTGCCCGGCGCCGTGCTGTCATAGTCCAGCCCCGGCGCACGACGCACCCGACGTTGGCCGGCACTGTAGACCCAGGCCAGGCGTGGCTGAGCCACCTGATCCAGGGTTTCATGCACTACCACCGCGTCACCGGCCACACGCGACGGCGCAGTGACCTGCTGGCTGAAGTAATACAGCACATTGTCCGCCTCCCCTGGCGCCAGCCCTTGCACCGCGTCGCTGCGGGCAAACCGCTGGCGGGCGCTGCTGATGACGAAACGGCCGGTGCGCTGCGGTGTGGCGCTGTCCGCGACCTGGCTGAAACTGGCATTGCGGCTGCGCGTCAGGTGATTCCACAGCACCTCCAGTCCCGTGGTCGGCAGCGGGAATGCCACTGCGCCGCTGAAGCCCTGCACGCCATTGCCATCGTCGCTGAGCCGCGCACGCACAGCATTAATGGCGGCCCAGCGTTGCAGGGCGGCTGGCACGCCAACGCTGCGGTGGCTGCGGTAGACCGGCAGGCGCCAGGTGTCGGGATAGCGCTGGAGCAGCGCGATCTGCCCGGCGCTGAGTTGCCCCTGATAGGCCTGGTAATTGGCGGCGGTGATGGTGAACAGCGCGGTCTCGTTGGCATAAGGATCCAGGGGCGTGCCGTTGGCCGACATGGCTGCGGCCTCCTGGCCAAGGCCACCCTCCCACGGCGGGATGCGCCCGTCGGCGCTGCCAGCACGCTCGGCGCCCACCGGGGTCAGGTCTGCCTGCAGCCGTGCTGCCTGGCGAGCGTCCACCGCCGCCATCGCAGGGTCTGCCACCATCAGCACCGCGGCCATGCATATCAGTCGGTTCATCGGCATTGCTCCTGTTCAGAATGTGACACCCAGGCCAAGCGCCACATAATCACGGTCACCGCGAATGCCGTAGTCGCCATCCACGTAGTTGGTGTATGAAATGCTCGCTGTGTAGGTAGCGCTCAGCGCGGCGTCCACGCCCACGCTGATGGCCTTGTTGCCCTCGCTGAAGGCCGAGCCCTCGGCTGGCGAAGTGCCCTTGACGTCGTGGGACCAGGACAGACTGGGACGCAGGTCAACGCCTGCGAAAATGTTGGGGTAGGTCCAGGTGGCGCGCAGCCGATAGCCCCAGGCGAACGGCGTCACGAAGCCGTCGTCATTGCAGTGATCAGGGGTCTTCGATGACGCCAGGCATAGCGCATTGTTCGCCAGCTCGCCACTGCCGAAGGTGCCGGAACGGCCATAGCGCGGCCCATCGCGTCCCTCCAGTCGAGCGACATGAGTGACGCCGGCCTCCCCCACCAGCACCAGTTGGTTGGCGCCCATCACTTGGCTGAAAACGTGAATCGCGGAAACCTGGGCCTGCGTCACCGGCTTGCGGCGGTAGCCGTCGTATACCGTGCTGTCCCGGTCCGGGCGCAAGCCGTCGGCGTTGAGCGGTGAGCGGCTGGCGTTGATCAGAGATTGGATCAGGTCATTGCCATTGAGCTGCACCGGCAGGTTGGGGCGGTAGCTCAACTCGCCTTGCAACGCCGTCCCCGTACGCAAGGTAGTGGCGAACGAAACGCCCAGCAGGTGGATATCCTCGGGGTACTGGGCCAGATACCGGGAGGTCCCCAGACGCAGGGCCGCTACCAGCGACTGGCCGTTGGCCGATGACAGGAAGGCCGAACAGCCCCCCCTTGCCACGCCGATGTTGCTGCACAAGCCGGAGGCAAAGCCGGTGTTGCTGTAGTACGGGCTGCTGACAGTGCCCAGGTATGGTACGCGACTGTGGTAGTTGGCGGCGTAGACGCCGAACTCGGTATCCAGGGCGCCCACATACCAGTGCAGCGCAGCGCCGAACTGGCCGCTGTCGCGAGGGTCGTCGTCACTGGCGCGGGGAATGCGAATGCCTTCCTCGGTCAGGTTGACCCCGAACGGTGTCAGCCCTGCCAGCGCCGCGGCGTTGCCACGCAATTGCGCGCCCACGTCCAGGCCGCTGCAACCCGGGGGGATGAAGTCGTTACTGGAGAAAAACGTGCCGCAGTTATCCAACTGGGTCTTTTCCCAGCCCAGTTGATAGAACGCATCGAATGACAGGTTTTCAGTGATGTTCTGCGTCAGGTAGAACAGGTTGACCGGCACCAGCGCGTCCTTGACCTCGGCACCCGGGCGGCGAATGGCGGACTGGTTGAACGGATTGATTACGTTCAGGCCGCCCTGGATGAAGGTGCTCTCGCCCCAGTTCACCACCTGCCGCCCCAGCCGCGCCGAGCCGGGCTGGCCGCTGACGTCGTACCGGTAGTAGCCGAAGGCGTCAAGCCACTGGGCACCGCTGGATCGGGCAGCAGTGTCGCGACCTTGGTTGTCGACGTCCTTGAAGCGCTGGCTTTGCTCCTGCAGCACGGCGTCATACCAATAGGTGCCACGCAGCACCAAGCCCATGTCACCGCGACGCAATTCAAGGTCATGAGTGCCTCGGTACAGCCGCGAAAACTCGTCGCCGGCGCGGAAATTGCGCCTGCCATCATCGCTGTTGGCGCTGTTTTCCAGCGCCGCGCTGGGGTGAGTGGTGGAGAAGGCGGTGCTCACTGACAGTGACGAATCCAGCTGGCCCTCGACCTCGCCCCACTGCCATTGCAGGGCGTTGGCGGACGGCGTCAACAAGCCTAATGAAAGCAGGACAACGGGCTGGCGCAACGCGCCGCGCAGGGAGAATGCCATCACTCTTTTTCCTCGTATTCTTGTGCTTATTCGAGAGTGAGAACTGATGATGGGCGCGACAGGCGACTGTCGTTCAAGCGTATCCGGTGGTCCGGTGGAAGATCATTCACCTCACTGCTGCAGGGTTCCCCGGGATAGGGGGTTCAGCGATACTAGGAGCCCCGTCCGCGTGCCACAAATAGCGTCTTCGGATGGGCGCCATAACGCTTCGGCATAGCCACGGAACGCACACCCATGACCCTCAAGCAGCTTCGCTACCTGATCGCCATTGCCGAGGCCGGCAGCTTCTCCGCCGCCGCCCGGCGCGCCTATATCGCCCAGCCAGCCCTGAGCCGGCAGATGGGGCTGCTGGAAAGTGAGCTGGACATGCAGTTGCTGGCCCGGCAGCACGACGGTATCGACCTGACCGATGCCGGGCGGCAGTTGTATGAAGTGGCGCGCACCGTGATCCAGATGCTCGATTCGGTCAAGGACGAGCTGCGCTCCAGCCGCGGCGCGCCCATGGGCCACGTGGCCATCTCGATTCCAGCCACGGCCTCGGCGCTGCTGTTGCCCAGCATGATTGCCCAGGCCGAGCAGAAATTCCCCGGGGTCAGTTTGACCGTGCGCGACGGCCTGAGCCACGAAGGAGGCCAGGCCATCGAACTGGGCAAGGTCGATTTCGGCGTGGTGCCTAACGCCGAGGAACTGCAGGACGTAGTTGCCGACCCGGTGTTCAGCGAGGACCTGTATTGGGTGGGCCCGCCCGGCATTGGTGGCCCCATCACCTTGGCCCAAGCGGCGGCGACACGGCTGGTGATGCCGCCGCGTGCCCTGCACCTGCGGCGCCGATTGGAACAGGCAGCCATGGAGGCCGGGGTGGCGCTCAACTGTGTCTACGAGCAACAGTCGGCACCCGGCATCGCCAGCCTGGTGCGCGCCGGGCTGGCAGCAACCATCAGCAACTGGCCGCCGCTGGAAGAACTGCTGGCCCCCACCAGCGCGCGCCTGATCATCGAGCCGCGCATCACCCGCACCGTGTCCATTGCCCATTCACTGCACAAGCCGCTTTCGTTCGCTGCCGCCTGCCTGCGCGACCTGGTGCGCGGATTGCTGGTGGAGGCGGTAAGCGATGGGCGCTGGCAAGGCACCCTCATCGAACGCAGCGAACCGTAGGAGTCGGCCTTGGCCGCGTTCCAGATGCAGCAATCGTCTTGTGGGGGCTGGCTCGCGAGCTTTTAGGGCCTCAACGGCTCGCTGGCAAGCCAGCTTCCACACCTGTCGCAGCAACTGCCTTGAAACCGCAATGGAGGCGACGCGGTCGACAGCCCCTAGCAAGCTGCCGAAAGTGCGGTCAGGGCACGCGGCCTGGCGGCCGCTGCTAAGGATGCTGGGGGGCAGCACGGGGCTGCTGCGTGGCGGGGGGGTGACACAGGCGCTGGCGACTGCGCCCGGGGTTGAGGTAGCGCAGCCCCAGCAGGCCTGCCGTCACCAGCACGGCACCGCATACCAGGAAACCTTGGGCAAACCCGGCAGGGTGCGCGGCACCGGCGCCCTGTACCAGCAGGCCGGTGATGACAGGCGCCGCCAGGCCAGCCAGGGACGCCACGGCGTTACCCATGGCGAGGATACCGGCACGCTGCTGGCTGGGGGTGAACTCCGCCAGCATCGCTGGCCCCACCGAGTACATCACCAAAGCCAGCCCCCCGCTTAAGGTCAGGCACACAATACGCGCCGGTACCGCCAGCGTTGGCACGAAGAGCGCTGCCGACAGCAGCCCGCTGGCGATCAGACACAGGGACACGAACACCCCTCTTGCCTGGCGCGAGGGCACCCCCCGCCGCACCAACCGCTGGGACCACCAGGCCATGAACAGGCTCAGTGGCGTGGTCACCAACACGAATAGCACGAACAGCCGCCCGGTGTTGATCGGATCAATGCCAAGGCCGCTTTCCAGGTAGCTGGGCACCCAGGTCAAGGTCAGCGCCAACGACCAGTTGGCCGCAAAATGACACAGGTAATTGCACAGCACCGTGGCATCGGCCAACAGCCGGCGGTAAGGCAGGGGCTGCTCCGACGTCCCATGCGGCCGGTGATCAAGGCTGCCTTCACGCCCCACCCGCCACCAGAGCAGGCACCATACCGCCCCCAGTACCGCCAGCACGGCGAAGTTGGCACGCCAGCCAACATGCAGGCTGACCCAGGGAATCATCGCCCCCGCCACCAGCAGGCCCAGTGCACTGCCCGTGTGCAACAACGCCACCGGCAGGCTACGCCGATCATTGGCGAACCATTTGTACAACGCGTGAGTGGCCACCGGCGAACAAGGCCCCTCGCCCACCCCCAACAACACCCGGCAGGCCACAATCGCCCACATCGAATTGACCAGCAGCATAGGCAGTTGAAGCAACGCCCAGGAAGCGCCCATCAATAGCAACAGCATGCGCGTAGGGCGGCGGTTGGCCACGAACCCGCCCGCCACCGCCGATAGCGCGAACAGCCAGTGCAACGCCCCGCCCACCAGGCCGAACTGGCTTGGGCTTAGCCCCAGCTCGCGGGACATGGGCACGGCCACCAGGCCGATGACGACCTTGTCGAGAAAGTTGACCAGCATCAGCAAGGCCAGCAGCACCGCAATGGTCCAGGCGGAGCCCGGGCGAGGAGGACGTTGTTCGTGGGTCATGGCAAGCTCTCGTTCTTGTTGTTATCGGGGTAGCCTGGCAGTCACTCAGGCATGAGAATGCCCTTGGCGATGGTGTTGCGCTGAATCTCGCTGGTACCGGTCAAGATCCGCATCATGCGCGTGGCGCGGAAGAGCCACTCCACCGGGTGCCCCTGGATCAAGCCGGCGCCGCCATGCACCTGCACGGCGCGGTCGGCGATCCTAAATGCGGCTTCTGACACGAACAGCTTGCACATGGACGCCTCGGTGCGAATATCACCTCCCTGGTCATGGTTAGCCGCCGTCGCGTACACCAACGCGCGCGCCGCCTGCAACTCAGTGGCCATGTCGGCGACCAGGTGGCTGACCGCCTGGAACATGCCGATCGGCTGGCCGAATTGGCGCCGGCTGCGTGCGTGCTCGACACTCAGGTTCAACGCCAGGCCGGCCCAGCCCAGCAGGGTCGCGCCGTGCAGCAAGCGGTTGACGGTGATACGCCCCATAGCCAGGCGGAACCCGGCGCCCTCCTCGCCGATGCGGTTTTCCACTGGCACTCTCACCGCTTCAAGGACGATATCGCCGTGGCTGCCGTTGCCGGACATCACGCCATAATCACTGTTGACCTGCACGCCGTTCGCCTTGAGGTCCACGAAGAACGCCGAGATCCCCTGGGCGCCGCGCGCAGGGTCGGTCACCGCCAGCAACACGGCGACGTCCGCATGGGGTGCGCCGGAAATGTAGCGCTTGGCACCGCTCAGTACGTAATGATCACCCTCGCGGCGCGCCTGGGTCTGGATGGCACTGGCGTCAGACCCGGCCTCGGCCTCGGTCAGGGCGAAGCACACCGCCTTCTCGGCCCTGCACACCGGCTGCAGGAACACCTCGATCTGGTAAGGGCTGGCAACCTTGAAAAGATGTCCAATGCGCGGTGGCCCCGATAGCTCGCCCAGCACATGGGGCGCCAATTGGGAGCCGGTAAGTATCGCGCTTTCCTTGACCTGGCACAGCTCAGCGGTGGTCAACCCCGCCCCGCCCAGGGCCTGGGGCAGCATGAGGGTATAGAAACCGCGACGACACGAGCGCGTCCATACGTCCTGGAGCACCGCGCGGGGCACGGGCTGGCCCCAACTCAGGCCCTCGAAGCGCTCCAGTGGCAGGATTTCGTCACGGATGAAACCGCCGACGGCCGCGATGAGTTCGCTGACCTTGGCATTGGGCTGCTGCATGGGAAGTCTCCGTCGAATTAAATGCGGCGTTCGCTGTGCTGCCAGTAGGCGTCGCGGATCAGGCGGCGCACGACCTTGCCATTGGGGTTCTTCGGCAGCTCGCTGACGAAGTCCACGGCACGGGGTTTCTTGAAACCTGCCAGGGCGCGGGCGCAATGCTCGATAATGGCCTCGGCACTAAGGTTGGCCCCCGGCTTGAGCACGACCACCGCCTGCACCGCCTCGCCCCATTGCTCATGGGGTACGCCGACCACCGCGGCTTCGAACACCTCGGGCAGGCTGTAGAGCACCTGCTCCACTTCGGTGGGGTACACGTTGAAGCCACCGGAAATGATCATTTCCTTCTTGCGGTCGACGATGAACACGTAGCCCTGTTCGTCCACGGTAGCCAGGTCGCCCGTGAGGTAGTACCCGTCGCGCATCACCTCGGCGGTCAAATGCGGCGCGCGCCAGTAACCCTGCATCACGTCCGGCCCCTTGACCACAATCTCGCCGATCTCCCCGGGCCGCACATCCTGGAAAGCCTCGTCGACCACCCGCAGGTCGGTATCGAAATAGCAGCGCCCGCACGACGCAAGGCGGCGTTGGTCGTTGACCTCCACCAAGTGGTCCTGTTCGGTCAGCACCGTGACCAGCGAGCACGTCTCACCCGCGCCGTAGCCCTGGGCCAAAATCGGCCCGAACAACTCGATAGCACGCTTGACCAGCGCCGGAGCCATGGGCGCGGCGCCGTACATCACCAAGCGCAGGCTACTGAGGTCAAAGCGCTGCACCTCGGGGAAATTGACCAGCCGATTGATCATGGCCGGCACCAGGAAAAGCCGGGTGACCCGCTCCCGTTCGATGGTCTGCAGCAACAACTGGTCATCGTAGCGCTCCAGCAACAGGTTGCAGGCACCAACGGCCAGCAGCGGCATGATCTGCATGCCGCTGGCATGGGTGATTGGCCCGACATGGGCCATCACATCACCGGGGGCCGCGCGGCGCGTCGGGCTGGCGATGCTTTTGCGGATCAATGCCTTGCGGTTACCGAAGCTGAGCATGGCGGCCTTGAGCACGCCGGAACTGCCCGAAGTGTAATGCAGCACTGCCAGCGCCTCGTCGGCCGGGTCGCTGTACACCGGGGTCGGGCTACCCAGTGCCAGCAGGTCGGCGTACGGCAGGTCGCCACCCTGCCCCAAGGACACGATCAGCGTCAGCAACGGCAGCTCGGCGCGGCGCTCGGCCACGGCCTGGGCGAAGCCCTCGGCCGCGATGAGCACGGTACTGCAGGAGTCGACCAGCACCTGAATTACCTCGTCCAAAGACAGTCGGGCGTTGATCGGCACCTTGACGCAGGCGCTCTTGTAGCAGGCGATTTCCGCCTCTACCAGTTCCGCGCGGTTGGCGGCCAGTATGGCCACATGGGCGCCCCGCGCCACGCCACGCGCATCCAAACCGGAGGCCAGAAGGTTGCTGCGTTGTTCGAGCTGGGCGAAGGTCAGGCGCTGGAAGCGGTCGACCACGGCCAGCGAGTCAGGCCAGAAAAGCGCACTGCGGCTGATCAGATTTCCAAGGTTCACGTCAGGAGTCTCGTCGCCAGGAAAGGATTGACCGATCCTAGCGACTCATGCACTGGTGGGGCCAATACCCCTTCCTGATGCGCGCCATGCCGTTTCTGGCTGGCCGGCGACAGTGCCGTCCTGAACGATGGCCGCTGGTGTCTACCTCAGATAGTCGCTGGCAAGCTTCACCCAGCAGTCGGCGCCCAGGCGGATAAGCTCGTCATTGAAATCGTAATGGGGGTTGTGCACCGAACAGCCGTGGTATTCCCCTTCCCCATTGCCGAGCATGAAATAGCACCCCGGGACTTCCCCCAGCATCCACGCGAAATCCTCGGTGCTCATGATGATCGGCGCGTTGCTCCAGATGCGCTGTGGGTCCAGCAAGGGTGCGAGGCTGTCATGCAACAGCTGCGTTTCGACCGCGTGATTGACCAGCACAGGAGCCAGGTGTTCGATGGTCAGGTCAATCCGTACCCCAAACAGGTGCTCATGGCCTTTGGCAATCTGCTCAAGGCTGGCGCACACCTTGTCCAGCGTGACCTGGGCATCGGTGCGCACCCCCACCAACATCGTTGCCTCGTTGGGAATGATGTTGTACACGGTGCCAGCCTGCACGGCACCGATGCTGATGACTGCACGCTCATGCACCGACAGTTGCGTGGTCTTGATGCCCTGTATGGCGTTCACCAGGCTGGCGACGACACTGATGGGATTGATCGCCCGCTCTGGCATCGCACCGTGACCACCCTTGCCGTGAACCCGCAAGGTGGCCCTGGATGACGAGGCCATGGTCGGGCCCGGCTGAATCAGCGCCGAGCCCACCGGATAGCCTGGCATGTTGTGCAGGGCGTAAACGGCGTCACAGGGAAACCGGGTAAACAGACCATCGGCGATCATGCTTTTTGCGCCGCACAGCCCCTCCTCATCGGGTTGGAAGATCAGGTTCAGGGTGCCGCGCAAATCCGCCTTGAGTGCCAGGCGCTGCGCCGCCGCCAGCAAAATCGCCGTATGACCATCATGCCCGCAGGCATGCATGCGTCCCGGGATTTGGCTTGCGTGCTCGAAAGTGTTGTTTTCCTGCATGGGCAGCGCGTCCATGTCGGCCCGCAGGCCCAGGCGCCTGCCGCCGGGGGCGCCATGCAGCACGCCCACCAGGCCATGGCCACCGACGTTGCGATGAACCTCATAGCCCCAGCGCTGCAAGCAGTTGGCGACCATGTCCGCGGCTTCGGGCGTGTCTGCGCCAATCTCGGGGCGGCGGTGCAAGGCGTGGCGCAGCGCGATGAACTCATCCAGTTCGCCAGCCGGTGTTGTGGTGTGTAAGGTCATGTCGGTAAGTCCTTTTTTAATTAATCGCGGCCGGGGTGCTCTTTGATCAGGCACAGGCACACCAGGCTGATTGCCCCGCCGATGTACAGGTAAAACAGCGGCGCCATGGGGGTGCCGAACGCGGCGATCAACGAGGTGGCAATCAAGGGAGAAAACCCACCGAACAGCGTCACGCCAAAGCTGTAGCTCACCGAGCACCCCAGCGCCCTGTTATGCCGTTGGAAGGCTTCGGTGATCAGCGCGAAAAACGCACCTGACCCCAGGCAGCTGGGTAGCGACTGGATTGCCATCATGACCATGGCCACGGTCAGGCTTTGGGTATGTGCCAACACCCAGAACGTCACGCCGGACAACGCCAGCGAACTTGACATGGTGCAGGCGATCAGGCGCTTGCGCAGTTGATACCGATCGGCCAGGCGGGCGGCCCAGGGCGCGATGAGCGCACCGCAGGCCGCCGCGACGCACGGGATGACCATGGCACTGCTGGCCGGGTAGTGCAGCGCCGTGACCAGGTAGGAAGGCATGTAGAAAATAAACAGGTACATGCCGATGGTGGTGCTGGCCATGAGCCCCGTCGTGAGCAGGGTGTTGCGCACGTCCAGCCGCGCATGCAACGCCTGCTTGGCGGTCACCTGCGGCGCCGCTTCAAACGTTTCCGGCAAATAACGGCGGATGAACCAGCCCACCGGCCCGATTACAAGGCCTAGCATGAAGGGCAGGCGCCACCCCCAATCGTTCAAGGCGTCGCTGCTCAGTGAGCGAGTGACCAGCAAGCCAACGCCGGCGCCCAGCAACGCGGCGTAGGATTGACTGGCACCCTGCCAGGCCAGGTTGCGGCAGCGCCGTGCCGGGTTGCTGGCTTCCATCAGGAACACCGACGCCGTACCGATTTCCCCGCCCGCGGAGAATCCTTGGGTCAAGCGGCCCAGCACCAGAATCAGCGTGCCGAGAACCCCCGCCTGGGCAAACGAGGGCGCGAAAGCGATCATCGCCGTGCCCAAGGTCATCAAGCTGATCGTCAGGCTGAGTGCCGCTTTGCGGCCCCGCGAGTCGGCAATACGACCAATCATCACCGCGCCAAGGGGGCGCATCAAAAAGCCGATACCGAAGGTCGTCAGTGACATCATCAGCGATGCCAGCTCTGACTGCGCGGGGAAGAAGTTATGGGCTATGACCACGGCGAAAAAGCTGTAGATCGTGAAATCGTACATCTCCAACGCGTTGCCAAGGGCACACGCCAAGGTGGCACGTCGGGCAATGACGCTCGGGCCTGCGGCATGGTCGTGGTGTAGCAGCGCTGCTTGCGCGTGCGAACTGCTCATGCGGTGTCTCCAAGGTTGATAGGGGTGGCAGGACGACTATCGCGCAGCGGTTTGGAGACAACACATGCCCGTTTTTTTGGCAGTTACCAAAATTGCATATTGCCCACAGACAGGACACGGCGTCGTGGTGGTAACCGCGCTTTGGCGGTGCATGCCAGCTAAGTGATGCGTCATGGGTGGGCGCCGAACCAGCCAAGAGCGAGCTCCAACGTAGCACTTGCGCCCGGGCCGACGCTTGGTTGGACACTGGGGCGGGCTGCTGCTGGCAGAAAATAGCCAAACGGCATCGGCCTGAAAAAATGTAAATATTGTGACAACCCACGCATCGGCAACTCTAGGCCCGTCTACCAGCCCAGAGGAATCAACGATGCGTCGACCTGCCGCCATGCGTACTGCTGTCGTCACCTTCACGGCCCTGCTAACCGGCCCGTTTGCCCAAGCTGACGGCTTCCCCGGCCTGGCCAGGGTGTTACCGGGTTTCGGGCCCTACGGGTTCGACAAAGGCTACGATGAGCAATTTAGGCTTTATGGCACGCTGGACGTATTCGCCGGTTATCACGACTCCGATCATCACGCTGGGTACATGCTGGAAGGCGGCGGTGCATGGACCAACAAGGTCGGGCTGTATTACCGCACACCCGTGGCGCCCGACACTGTGCTGGAACTGGACGCCGAGGAGGGCCTCAACCTCAATGGCCAGGCGTTCGACCAGCACTGGAAGGACATCAGCGCACCGCGCCTGGCGGTCGTCGCGCTGCGCAGCAAGGCCTACGGCAGACTGGAGGCGGGCAAGACCTACGGCACCGGCACACCGACCACCGTGGACCCGTTCTTCGCCGTGTACGGCTCGCCCTACACCTACCTTGCCAGCGCCCCTTATGGCAAGGGCAGCTACTACAGCGATGCCAGGCCCAAGCATACCCTGGCCTACACTACCCCCGCCTGGCTGGGGCTGACCCTGCGCACGGCCCTGCAGTTTGGCTTCAACGACGCAGCCGACGCCGGCAAAACCGTGAGGGGCAAGGGCGTGATGCTGACGCACACCACCACGCGAAGCCTGTTCATGATGTCCTACAACGATGTTCTCAGCGACCCTTGGGACGACCAGGGGGTCAGCCGCCAAACCCATAACTACTTCAAGAGCACCACGCTGTTCTACGACTTCGGCCCCGTCTCGGCTGACCTCAACTGGCAGCGCCAGACTGTGGACTACCCCACCACGCCCACCATGACGGCGATTACCCTGGGCATGGTGGCGCCGGTGGGCAAAGCCGATGTCGCCCGGCTGGTATGGGTGCACCGTCACCTCAGTGCTGATGAGCAGGACGCAACCGGTGCGATGCTGGGCTACGACCACTTCATCAACCGGCACTGGGCAATTTACGGGCGCCTGGGGGCGATTAAAAATCAACCCAGAGCTTATGTGAGTTACGCAGGCATTCCGTTGGAGCAAGGCGGCGATGACCCGCAGAACCTGGCCATCGGCACTTACTACCACTTCTGATGCCACCGCCTGCCTGAGTCCTGGCGCCTGGGGGCTACTGCTGGCGCAACACACGCTTGAGGTTCAGAAACAAATCCCGGGCGGGAGTGGTCAACGCATTGCGATCTATGCTGACCAGGAAGATCGGGTAGTCCGGTATGCTCTCCCCCAGCTTGACCTCGACGACGTGATGGGGCTGACCGCCCGGGAAGATGCCCATCTGCCCCAATTCGCTGAGTGTGATGAATGCCCCGGTTCTGAGCACCATGCGGATGGCCAGGATGATCGATGAGCACTCGATGATGGTCTGCGGAAGGCGAATGTCGTTGGACTCGAACATCTGGTAGAACTGCGACGAGGCATTGTCGACCTCGTCCAGGCTTACCCACTTGGCATGCTGCAACTGACGGAGCGAATGCACATGGCGCAAAGGGTTGTCGCTATCGCAGAACACCCGTCCGCGAATCTGCCCCACCGGTTCCCAGTCAAGGTTCAGCCGCATCGCGTTCTGTTGCGACGTCAACGCGAAATCCAGCGACCCCTCACGTAGACGGTGCAGGATTTGACTGGGGCGCAATTCCACCAGCTTGATCCTCATGCGCGGGTTCTTTTCCTGGAACTGAGCCACGCACTCGTCCACCCCTGCAATCACCGCCGTGAGTGAGGTTACCCCAATCGTGATCTCTCCCACCGTAGTCTCGGTGATGTTCTCGGCCTCGATCTGAAGACGCCGTACGCTTTCCACCGCCAATTGCGCGTGGCGGATCAAGCGCTTGCCCTCGTCGGTCAGCGACATGCCCTTGTACGAGCGCTTGAGCAGGCTCATCCCCAGCAAACGCTCCAGCTCCTTGATGGAGCGACTCAAGGCAGGCTGGGTCACATGCAGAATCTGCGAGGCCTCCTGGATGCTCCCCGTCTGATCGATCGCTACCAACGCCTTGATCTGTTGCAGTTTCACTCATGGCTCTCCAATTCTTGTTGTGTGGGTTGCGCCAGGCAAAAAGCGTACCTCAATTAACAGGTTGGCGGTGCCCAGGGTACAGTGACGCGATCAAAAAGCCCGCAACGGGACGGGACAAGTATTGGTTGCAGCGACTGCCGCAGGGTTCGCGGGCGCTGCTAAGCCGCGTATCTACAGTGTGGTTCACGACCCGCGCAGCCTGCGGTGGCGCCCATTGCAGTTGATCGTGGCATTGAATCGAAGAACTTCAGAAAAGCGACGTCAAGACCGCCCCTTGCAAAGACCTTCTCTCGTTCAAGTCCTCATCTGGAGTACACTGGATACCCCCCACAGCCACCCGGGCCTGCAGTCAGAAATCGCCATTCTCGATCTCGGATCCACGTGGTGCGACTGGGGGTACCAGTGGGGGTATCTTTTCGATTTTTCGCGCCAAAACCCGCGTGCTAGAGCCTATTCAAAATGTTTTTTGGGGACCCCGATAGCCTGTGACCAAGTGCCACTGACTTCCATAAAACCGTTATAAAACAATAAGCTTGACTGGCAGCAGCAGGACCGGCGCACGCCTGCCCAGCTGCTTCAGGTTGCGCTTGGCGCCTAGCCTAGCCGGTGGTAGGCGCGGTTGAAGTACACCAGCCCCTGCCCCGCACCGCCTTGGCGGATGCCGTGCAGGGTGCAGTAGAACACGCTGTGGGTGCCCACCTCATGCACCTGTGCAATGCGGCAGTCGAAGCTCACCAGGGCTTCGTCCAACACCGGCGCACCGCTTTTCAGGGTGCTCCAGGCGGTGGCGGCGAAGCGTTGTTCCATGCTCAGGCGGCGGTCGGCAAAGGTGGCCGACAGCGCCTGGTGGGCGCCGGCCAGCACGTTCACGCACACCGCGCCGTTGGCCTTGAACGGCGCATTGGCCTGGGATGCGCGGTTCATGCACACCAGCAGCGTGGGTGGCGTGTCGGTGACGCTGCACACCGCCGATGCCGTGAAGCCATGGCGCCCCGCCGCGCCGTCGGTGGTGATGACCGACACGGCGCCCCCCAGCATTGCCATTGCATCGCGAAAGCTGCTTGCATCCACCATGCTCATGCCTCCCTCGTTGGCGTGCTCAAACCTTGACGTCGCGGCCGGCCGGCAATGCCACCACCAGCTCAAGCAACAGAATGCCCGCCAGGATCAGCACTGGCAGGTTCCAGTCGCCGGTACGCTGGTAGAGCGCGCCGATCAACAATGGCCCTGCCACCGCAATCAGGTAACCGACGGTCTGCGCCATGGCCGAGATGCGCGTGGCGGTATCGATGCTGGCCGCCTTGCCGACGAACAGGAAGGTGCCCAGCGACAACCCCGCGCCCTGGCCAAACCCCAACAGGCAGGCCCACGCCAGCACGCTGCCCACCGGCATGTACAACAGCCCCAGGGTGCCGGCCAGGCACAACAACACCGTCAGCACGATATGCGGCCGTTGATCCCGACTGCGCGCGGCCACCAATGGCGTGACGAAGCTGGCCACCATCAGGCAGATCTGGGACAGCGAGAACACCAGCGCTGCCTCGGCCAGTGTGGTGCCGCGGTCCTTGAGCAACGTGGGCATCCACGGCAGGAACACGAACAGGTTGAGCACCTGCAGGCCGAAGAACAAGGTGATCGCCCAGGCCGTGCGGTCGCGGTAGACGTTGACCGGCGCGCTGGCGTGCCCCCCATGGCCAACGACGGCCGCCTTGTGACGCAGCTGCGGCAGCCATACCAGCAGCGCCAGCAGCGCCGGCACTGCCCATAGCCCCAGGGATGCAAAGGCCCCGGGCTGGCCTGCACCCAAGGCTTGCGACAGCGGCAGCGACACACTGGCACCCAGCACCGCCCCGGCGCCGAGCATCAGCGCATACACGCCCATGACCAAGCCCATGCGTTGGGGGCCGAACCGCTTGCGGGCCAGGGCCGGCATGATCACGTTCATCACCGCGATGCCGGCACTGCCCAGCACTGTACCGGCGATCAGCGCCAGCTCGCCGAAACCGCGTAAGCCGCAGCCCAGCACCAACAAGGCCAGGGCGCCGAACAGGGCGCGCTCCTCGCCCAGCCAATGGCGCAGCTTGACCCCGGGTATGGAAAACAATCCCAGCAGCACCAGTGGCAAGGTGGTCACCAGCAGCGTCGAGCTGAAGCCCAGCTGCAGGGTCTCCAGCAGCGGCCCGACGGTGGCAAAAATCAGACGTAGGTTCAGCGACACCAGAATGAAACCCGCCCACAGCAGCCATGACTGCACCGCAGGTGCGGCAATCGCTGGCGCCGCGTTATCGGAAATACCCATGACTTTGCTGTTCATAGCGCTGCAAGCTCCACCATGACCAGGCCCTTGAGCCGCCCAGCACAAGCTTCCTGCAACGCCAAGGGGGCGTTGTCCAGGCCCTTCACCAAGGTATGCGCCAGCTGGATTCGGCCTTCGCGCTGCCACGCCTGCGCCTGCTGCAACCAGGCGTCGAACAGCGTCGGCGCATGCTCGTCGGCGCTGAAACCACGCACGGTCACGCCCTTGAGAATCAACTGGAAAGTGTCCACCTCCACCAACGCCTTCAGCGTTGCGTTGCGCGGGTTCAACTCGGCCGTCAACGCACCCAGCAGCACGCAGCGTGCACCGTGGCGGGTTTGTTCAATGGCAGCCGCCAGTTGCTCGCCGCCGACCATGTCGACGATCACGTCGATACCGTCCGGGGCGGCCACCGCCAGTTGCGTGCGGAAGTCGCCGCCGTCGCGGGTCACCACGACGTCGTAACCCAGTGCTTCGCGCATCCATTGGGCCTTCTGCTGGCCGCTGGTGGTCCCGATCACCCGGCCGGCGCCCAACAGGCGGGCAATCTGCCCGGCCATGGAGCCGATGGCGCCGGCGCCGCTGGTGACCAGCACGGTGTCGCCGGGGCGCACCTGGGCACATTCGCGCAGCGCAGCAAAAGCGGTCCAGCCGTGGCCCAGCCAGGCGGCCGGGTCGACGTCGGCGGTACCTACCCGCTTGCACTGGGCGGCCGGCACCACGGCGTATTCGCGCCAGCCCAGCGGGTGCATCACCAGGCTGCCCACGGCCAGGTCGCAGCCCGGACCTACCTGCACCACTTCGCCAAGGGCGCCATCGGCCAGGGTGTCGCCGGGGTTGAGCGGCGGGAAGGGAATGCCCTTGACCTCCTCGGCGCCCTGCTCCGCCATCAGGCGGGTGGAAATGGACACGCGGAACCAGCGGTTGCGCACCAGCACCTCGCCGGGGCCCGGGGTGCGCGCGGTGGTCTCGACAATGGCAAAATGTTCGGCCTTGAGCTCACCGCTGGTGTGGTCTATCAGAATGACCTCGCGGGACAGGCGGGTGTGTTCAGACATCGGTAATTTCCTTGTTTCAGTGGGTAAACGGCATCCGCCGCTGCGGCGCAGACCGCAACGGCAGTGCGCCCGAACGCTTCGCGGCCATTATAAAATCCGCGCCCTGCCTGCTCTGGGCGCATGCTTAGGCGATTCGGATTTAGGTTTTGGCAAAACGCGCAGGGGTCAGCGCGCCTCCAGGCCCACGGTGCGGCGCACCAGGCCGGCGCCCTCGCGGTAGTCGAAATCCAGCACCAGGCGGTCGCGCAGCAACGGTTCGCTGAGGGCGTGCTGCTCCTCGAACACCAGGGAGCGCATGGCGTGCTCGCTGGCGGCCACGTCCCACACCAGGTTCATCAGCAGGTTTTTCTCGCGGGCGCCGACCCGCTGGGTGTCGAGAAACCAGGCAAACTTCTGGCCGAACGCCGCATTGCTATCGAGGTCCTTTTCCGGGAAGCGCAGGATCAGGCCCTGGCCGCACAGCTCGCGCAGCAGATGCAGGATGCGCGGCAGCTTCTCCATGGCAAACACCCGGCCTGCCGCCAAGGCGTTGGGGCCGGGCAGCAGAATGTCGCCTTCGGACATCGTCGCCGTCTCCATGGATGCGATGCACATGCCCCGCAGGATCTCGGCGAACTGCACGATTTCGCTGACCCGCTGGCGCACCACCGGAATACCTTCCAGGCCCAGCACTTCCAGGATGACCTTGGCCAGCCCGGCGTACAGCTCGGCCTTGGTTTCCAGGCGCACCAGGGTGTACCAGTGGCTGTAGGAGGTGAACAGGTTGAAGAACCCCGCATGCGCCAGTTCCGGGGTATTGGCCGCCATGATCCGCCAGCGCGGGATGAACACGTTGTCGAACACCACCATGGCCTCGGCCTCCTCGCCCTTGGAGGTCAGCGGGTGGTCATACGCCGTGGCTCCGGGGCGCGAGACCGCTTCGCGACAGAAAATCTTCACGCCTTCGGCGTTGGTGGGCACGTAGGCCCAGAACGACTCGGCGCTATTGGCCGGGTGCAGGCTGCCAACGAAGATCTCGTTGGACTGCGGCGCGACGGTGCCCACCCCCTTGATGCCACTGATCCAGATGCCACGCTCGTTTTCACGGGTGATGCGCATCACCGCCCGGTCTGGCGCCGGCAGGTCCAGCGCGGTGCCGGTGGAGCGGGCGCGGTAGCCCTGGGGGTCGACGATGGCCTCGGACAGGTACAGGCTGTTGCGCTCGGCGTAGTCGTGATAAGCGGCGATGTTCTCCGCGTACTCGGGGCATTTCTTCTGGAAGGTGGGAATGTAGCCGAGCATGCCCACCGAGAAGCTGGCAATCATGTCCAGGCTGCGGCAATGGGTGCCCCAGGTTTTCTGCGCCACGTGGCGAATAGCGCGCCGGCGCTGGGCCAGGTCGTCCTTGCTGCGTGGCGCCATGTAGGCCGACGACGCCAGGTAACCGTCGGCGCGCCGGTAGGTCAGCAGGTCATCATTGGCGCCGGCCAGTTGCTCATCATAGATCTGCGCCACCTGGGCGATACCGCCGGCGGTGGAAAAATGCGTGGTGACATCTTCTACCTGTTCGCCCTGGTAGATCACCGTACGGTCGTCGCGCAGTGACTGCTTGAATGCCTCACCACTTTTCAGGAATTTGCGCTGGTCTTGCATGCTGTGCCCCATGGTTGCGTGCGGTTGCGGGAATGGCAGATGCCTGGGCCGGGCCCAGGCGCAATTGAGCCTCAGTCGACCGGAATGCCGGCGCGGCGAATGGGCGTGATGGGAATGCCCAGGGCCACCATCTGGCGGTAGGGGTTCATGAATTCGCGCTGCTCGGTGATCTTGCCGTTGTGCAGGTAAAACGTATGGAAGAAGTGGTTGGCGTAATGGCCGGGCTCATAGCCGGGGAAGTTGATGGCGCCCTCGCCGTCGCATTCGGCGATGAAGTAGTTGGGGTCCTGGGTCTCGAAGATCTGCACGTTGGTCCACTCCCAGTCCGGGAAGCACTCCAGCGACCAGGCGCCATGGCGCTTGAGCACCGCGTGGCTGCGCGAGACGATGGGGGCCAGGGTGTCGTTGGTCCACAGCCCGGCCGAGCCGTTTTCGGCGAACAGCTGGTAGCGGGTCAGCCGCCCCTCACCGCGTCGGCTCATGTAGTCCTCGACGGTCGCGCGGTTGAGTTCGCGCAGGGTACTTTGTTCGGCGGGCCAGGGGTTGGTGACTGCTTGCTTGCTCATGGTTGTCTCCTTGGGGTTGAAAGTGTGGTGTTGAGGGGGGCTTACCACTTGCTGAACGTGCCGTGGGCGACGATGACGCCGCTGCCGCCGACCTGGATCGGGCCGATGCGCCCGAGGCTGCCGTGCACCTGGGCGCGCATCAGCGAGGGGCGGCCAATTTCCACCCCCTGCACAATCTCGATGGCCTCGCCGAAGGCCAGGCGGTCGTGGCGAATCAGGTGCAGTGCCAGGGGCCCGGCGGCGGAGCCGGTGGCCGGGTCTTCGGTGACGCCGTAAGCCGGCGAAAACATGCGTGCGCGCCACTGCCGCCCGTGCCCGGCGAAGCAATTGATGGCCACGTCCGGCAATGGCGCCAGCAGGCGCAGGTCGGGTTTCAGGGCGGCCAGGCTGGCCACGTCCTTGAGGCCCACGAACACGTGACGCGGGCCGTTGACGTACATCTCCACCGGCAAGGTCGAGCGCTCAAGGCCCAGGGCTTCAAGCACCACATCGGCGTGCTCGTAGGCAGACCAGGTGGGCACCGGCTGGTCCATCTGCACCGCAGCCAGCGCCCCGCTGGCGTCACGTTGCAGCTGGAACGGCACGGTGCCCATGCCGGTCTCGAACTTCAGCAGCGGGCCGGCGAAGTCCTGGCCCAGCACCACGGCGGTGCCCAGGGTGGGGTGGCCGGCGAAAGGCAATTCGTTCACCGGGGTAAAAATCCGCACCCAATAATCGCCGTCCTTGCGCGGCGGGAACACAAAGGTGGTCTCCGACAGGTTCAGCTCGCGGGCTATGCGCTGCATGTCCTCGGCGCTCAGGCCCTCGGCATGGGTGAACACCGCCACCGGGTTGCCGCTCAAGGGCTGCTCGGTGAAGGCATCGGCGATGACGTAATCGTAGGTGTGCATGGTGTGTCCTTTCACATCAGGGCTGGAATGGCCGTGGCCAGGCCACGGGCGTCGCGGGTGATATGCAGCAGCGCCTCGGCCAGCAGCGCCGGGCCACGCTCGGTCAGAATCGACTCGGGATGGAACTGCGTGGAGCAGAAGCCCGAGCCGCGCAGGGCGTGCACTTCATGGCTTGCGGCATCGCGGCAGACCTCCACGCGCTGGCCGTGGTACAGCAGGCTGGGGTGCGGGTGGCGAGCACAGAAGGTGTTGTAGAAGCCCACTTTCTGCAGCGCACCGAAGTAGTCGATAGGCACCTGTACGCCCTGGTTGGGCTGCGCCAGCCGGCCGACGGGCAGGCCCAGTTCCAGGCACAGCAGCTGGTGGCTCAGGCACACCGCCATGAACGGCTTGCCGTGCGCCAGCGCCTGCCTCAGTGCAGCGCGCAGGCCATTGATGCGCCGGTCGCTGGGGTGGCCGGGGTCCCCCGGCCCCGGGCCGAATAGCGCCAGGTCCCAGTTGCCGGTCTGCACGCGCCAGTCATCGACGCTGGCGATAGACACTTTCACGCCCAGCGCCCGCAGCTGCTGGCCGAGCATTTCGGTGAAGCTGTCTTCGGCATCGATGATCAGCAACTCGCGCCCGGCCAGCTCGCGCGTAACGCTGCGACGGGCCTGGAAGTCGGCCAGCCAGAAGGTCGAGATGCCAGCGTTGCGCTGGGCCAGCGCGGCGGCGATGGCGGGCGACTGTTCCACGTCCAGCAGCGACGACTGGGTGAACGCGTTGAGAATGGCCTGGGCCTTGACCCGGCTTTCCTGCGCCTCGCTGGCGGGGTCGGAATGGCGGACGATTGTGGCGCCCACCGACACCCGCAGGGTACCGCCCTGATCGATGTCGGCGGTGCGAATCATGATGGTCGAGTCCAGCGCCACCTGCCCCGAGGCCTCGCGGCCGAACAGCGCCAGCACCCCGGCGTAATAGCCGCGGCCACAGGCCTCGTGACGGGCGATGACCCGGCAGGCGTTCTGCACCGGGCTGCCGGTGACCGCCGGCGAGAACAGGGTCTGCCGCAGGATGGTGCGCGGGTCGGCGTCGGAGCGGCCTTCCAGCACGTATTCGGTGTGCGCCAGCCGCGACATCATCTTCAACCGCGGGCCGATCACCTGCGCACCGTCGGGGCAGAACGAGGACATCATCTTCAGCTCCTCATCCACCACCATGTACAGCTCGTCGCTCTCCTTGCGGTCGTCCAGGAACTGCAGCACGCCGGACAGGGTGGCGCCGCCCACCGGGTAGCGGTAAGTGCCGCTGATGGGGTTCATGCACGCAACGCCAGCCTGCAGCGACACGTGGCGCTCGGGCGAGGCGCCGATCCAGGTGCGCTCGCCGGTGTGCACCAGGAAGGTCCAGTAGGCCTTGCTTTCCTGCTGGGCCAACTGCTTGAAGGCGGTGAGCGCGCTGCCCAGCGAATACTGCTCGATGCTGGCCTGCCAGGTGCGCTTGATGACGAAGTTGGCGCCCTCGCCGTTGCTGATTTCGTTGCCGATGATGCCCCGCACCAGCTGGGCGTAGGCGTCGTCGTCGATGTCGAACGCACCGGCGCCGATGGCCACCGGCGTGCCGGGCCATTCCTGCAGGGCGAGGTGCAGCGCCACCGTCTGCGACTCTTGCACCTGCATCAGGCGCAGGCTTTCACCGTCGTCGATGCAGTCGTAGCCGCGTTCACTGACCTGCCGGTACGGCACCAGGCTCAGCAGCCAGGGGCCGACGTGGTCGGCGGGCGGCAGCGGTATCTGGTCCAGCCGCTGGCACTCGAAGGTGGCGCCGCGCAGGATCTCCAGGGTGGGCACGCCGCCCTGCCCTGCACGAATCAACAAGGCGAACGCCCCCAGCGCCTGCGGCGCCTGGCGCAGCCGGGTGAGCAGCGAGGCATTCATGCCAGCACCTCCCCGGTGGCGACAATGCAGGCGCAGGCCTGTGCGGCATAGTTGAGGGTCGCAACGTGGTCCTGGCGGGAAAAATCAGCCACTGCGTCGCTGACGATGAACGTCTCGATGTCATGGCTGAACGCCTCGATTGCAGTGGCCAGGATACCGATGTGTGCGTACACGCCGCAGATGATCAACTGCTGCTTGCCGTGCTCGCGCATCAGCCGCAGCAGGTCGGTATTGAAGAAGGCGCTGTAGCGCCACTTGGTCAGCAGCCAGTCGCCGTCGCGCGAGGCACAGCGTACGTCGAGGTGGCGGTCCTGGGGGTCGACCTTCATGCCTTCACCCCAGAAGTCGCGCAGCAGGCCGCGCTGCTGCGGGGTCATGCCGCCAGGCTGGGCGGTGTAGGCCACCGGCATGCCCAGGGCACGGGCCCGGCCAATCAGGGTTTCGACGTTGCCCACCAGGGCCGGCGCCAGGTCCTGGGGTGGCAGCGGGCGCAGGAAGAAGCGCTGCATGTCGTGCACCAGCAACACGGCGCGCTGCGGGTCCACCTGCCACGGTGCCACGTTGGGCGCGATTTCATCGCGGTGCGGCAGGCGGTAGGACGAGATAGAGGGAATTCCAGCCATGACTCACTCCTGTTGCAAGGGAAAGGGTTAGGGTTGGCGCTGCGCTCAGGGCTGCAGGCGCGAGGCAGTCCACTGCCCCTGGGCCCACTCGTATTTGAGGCGCTTGTAGAGACGGTCCGGGGCGAACTGCCAGAACTCGACGAGGTGCGGGCGCAGGATGAACCCGGCCCACTTCGGTGGCCGCGCCAGGCCGCCAAGCGCGCCGGCGGCCAGGGCCTGCTCGCGCAGCGCCTGCTCATCGGCCAGCGGCGCGCTTTGCGTGCTGACCACCGACATGGCGTGGGACTGTGGTGGCCGCGCGGCCCACAGGGCATCGGACTGGCCGGCGCCCAGCGCCTCCACCGGCCCGCTGACGATGACCTGGCGCTGCACCTGCGGCCAATGGAACACGCAGGACGCCCAGCCGGTGGCCTGGAGGTCGGCGCCCTTGGGGCTGTTGACATGGGTGGCGAACACCAGGCCGGCGGCCGACACATCAAGGATCTGCACGATGCGGTTGGAGGCAATGCCCTGGGCGTTGGCCGTGGCGAAGGCCACGGCGGTCGGCTCGATGACTTCGGCGGCCTTGGCCTGCGCCAGCCAGGCGTGAATGGCCTGTACCGGGTGCTGGGGGGTGGCGTCGAAAATGCTCGGTGCTGCGCTGTTCATCATTGGTGCCTCATGAGGGGTGGCATGGCCTGGGCGCTGGGCGCCAGGGCCTGGTTGGCGTAGCTGATAAAGTTGAATTCGGGGCGCAGGGCGATGTGCGAGGTCAGCGTCTGCACGTCTCGCCAGGTCTTCTGCAACTGGCTGGTGCTGTAATGGGCGTGCGCGCCGCTGAGGCGGAACACGCGGTTCATGGCGTCCAGCAGCAGCTGCGCGGCAAAGGCGCCATCACGGGCGTTGCGCGCTACCTGCAGCGGGGTCAGTTCGCCCTGGTCGGTGAGCTCGCAGGCGTTGCGCAGCAGTAACCGACAGGTATCGACCGTGCTGCAGGCGCTGGCGTAGGCAATGGCCAGTTCGTTGGGCAGCGTGCTGGCGCCCAGCACCTGCGCCCACTGTTCCAGGCAGTGGCTGGCCGCGCCCAGGGCGCAGGACAGGAACAGCGCGGGGTCCGAGCCCACCGGCGAGGCCTGGTACTGCGGCCCTTGGGCGTGGCGGGCGCGGCCCTTGACCAGGTCGCTGCGGGCAAAGGTCATGTGGCTGGGCACGTGCACGTCGTCCAGGGTGATGGAGCGGCTGCCGGTACCGCGCATGCCCAGGGTCTGCCAGTCGTCCAGCACGCGCCAGGCATGGGACGGCACGGCTGCAAAGCGTGGTTCGCGCTCCTGGCCCTTGGGCTCGATCAGCACCAGGGCCCAGCGGGCGAAGTCGATGCCCGACAGGTAATGCCAGGTGCCGGAGAGGCGCCAGCCCTCTGCCGTGGTCTCTACCGTGCCGGTGCAGCGGAACGAGGCCGACAGGCGTACATCGAGGCCACGGCTCCAGATTTCCGTCTGCGCAAGGGGGGGCAGGTAGGCCGCCATGCGCCCGGTGACGGCCTGGATCACCGCGCACCAGGCGGCAGAGGGGCAGGCACTGCCAAGGGCGATGACGCGTTGTGACAGTTCGGCAAAGGTGCCGGGCTGGCCGCCCTGTTCGCGGGGCACGAAATGGCGGGCGAAGCCAGCGGCGGTCAGCGCGTCCACCACCTCTTCGGCCAGGGCGCAGCGCTTGTCGGCGCTGGACGCATGCTGGGCGGCCACGGCGCAGGCGTGATCAAGGGGTACAGGGGTGCGCAGCAAGCTGTGCTGGGGCATGGTGCAGTCTCCAGGGAAAGTCGAGGTTTATTCGGTGGGCCGGGCCTGGGGCACAGGCCGCAGTGGTTGGCCGCCGGCCAGCAGCCAGGTCAGCATCAGCGCCAGCCCGGCCAGCAGGCAGGCGAACAGGCCGGCGTAGCCCACGTGGTCGAGCAACACCCCCGCCAGCATCGGCAGCAGCGTGCGGCCAACCACGAACAGGCTGCTCTGGATGCCGTAGTCCAGGGCCGCCAGGCCAGGCCGGGCATGGTCCATCATCAGGCCGAACACCAGCCCGCCCGAGGCGCCCATCATCAGCGCCACCACCAGGGCCGCCACGGTGAGCGCCGTGGCGCCCGGGGCCAGGCCGGTGACCAGGGCCATCAAGCCCAGCGCCAGCAGGTTGCAGGCGGCGAACAGCGGTAGCGCGACCTGCGTGCCGCACCGACGTGACACATAACCGCCGGCCAGGCTGGCCAACGCCGCCGCCACGCCACCGCCGACACCGACGATGCGGGCGATGTGCTCCGGTGCGAAACCCTGGTCCAGCATCAGCGGCTTGAGGAACACCCACACGGCGCCGATCAGCGGGTAATACAGCACCAGCAGCAGCGCCCACCGGCGCTGGCCAGGCATGGCGAACCAGGCCAGCCAATGGTTGGCGCCAAGGGTGGGAGCCTGGGTAGCTGAGCCATCGAGGGCAGGCTCAGGCAGCAACGGCACCACCAGCACACCCGACAGCACCACCACCGCCAGCACTATCAAGGGCCACGCCCAGCCCAGCTGGCTGTGCAGCATCAGCATCAAGCCACCGCCGACAATCGCCCCCACCGACACCGCCGCCGAGCGCACCGCGCCGGCCCGCAGGCGCTCGGCCTCTGGCAGCAGGCGGATGGCCAGGGCGTTGATCGGCAGGTCGGCGCAGGTGCCCAACAGGCTTACCAGCATGGCCAGGCCGAACAGCACGCCATAGGGCGTGCTGCCCAGGTCATTGGCCGCCAGCACCAGCAGGCTGGCGACGTAGCCCAGGCCCAGCAGCAGCGCCCAGTTGCGGTAACTGGCGCGCCCCAGCGGCCAGCGTTCCAGCGGCGCCGCCAACAGGAACTTGGCCAGGGCCGGCAGGCCGGTAAGTTGCATCAGGCCGATCTGGGTGCCGCTCCAGCCGTGCTCGCGCATCACCAGCGGCAGGCCGATGAACAGGTAAACCAGCGGCGCGGTCAGCACCAGGTTGAGCCAGCCGAGCAGCAACTGCCGCGGCCACCACGAACGCATCTGCATGTTCATTCCTTATTTGCGCCAGGTCAGCCGCAGGCCGACTTCGCGTGGCGGGCTGTAAACCGTGTAATAGCCGGCGTTGTAGCCGACCGCGTCGTAGCGTTTGTTGGCCACATTGTTGGCGTAGGTGGCCACCTCCCAGTCACCCTTGCGGTAGCCGGTCACCAGGTTCACCAGGCCGTAGCCGTTGCGCTCGTAGCGGTTGGCGGGGTCGAGGTAGATTTTGCTGGTGCCTACCACCCCGGCCTGGGCGTACCAGCCGTTGGGCGCGGTGTAGCGCACGTCGGCGTGGCCGGTAAGCTTGGGGGCGAAGTTGTTGTAGTTGCCGGCGTAGCTGGCGGTGCCGTCCTGGAAGCTGTCGTAGGTGGTGCGGTTCCAGGCCAGGCCACCGAGCAACTGCCAGCCCTCGGCCAGCAGGTAGTCCAGGTCCAACTCCACGCCCTTGGCGGTGGCCCGCGCGGCGCTGGCGGTGTAGATCAGGCCGACCGCCGGCTGCACCTGCACCTGCATGTTGTCGATTTTCATCAGGTAGGTGTCGATGGCATAGCGCAGGCGCTGGTCCAGCACCCAGCCCTTGAAGCCGGTTTCATAGCTCCAGATTTCCTCCGGCGCGTACGAGGGGTAGTCCAGGGTGGAGACGAAGACGTTGTAGCCACCCGCCCGCACGCCGCGGCCGGCGGTGATGTACCACTGGTTCTGCGGGTTGAACTGGTACTGCAAGGTGAGCTTGGGCGAGAAGTACTCCCAGTCCTCGCTCTTGTGCGTGCCACCGGCGGGGCTGATGGCAGCGGTCATGCGCTCCACCCGGGCGCCGGCCGACAACGTCCAGGCGTCGGTAAGCGGCAGGTTCCAGTTGCTGAACAGCGCCACCGACGAGGTCTTCAGGTTCGCGCGGTAGTCGTAGAACGTCGGGCTGCGCAGGGTGAAGTTGCGCAGGTCGTTGTCGCCCCGGTCACCGTACAGGCCCACCAGCCAGTCGGCGCGGCCCATCTGCCCTTCCACGCGGAACTCCTGGGACAGGGTGCGCATGTGGTTGTCGCGGCCGATGTACAGGGTCTGCGCCGGGCGGAAGTCGGTGTCCTGCAGCACGTCGTCGTGGTAGTCGTTGTAGGCGGTGATGGAGCGCAGGCGCAGGCCCGAGTCCAATTCGTGGGAGGCATTGACCGATAACGTCTGGCCCAGCGAGTGGTTCCAACTGGGGGTGCCCGAGGCCACCTTCGCCCGCGGGTCGCCAACGTTGCCCCAGCGCGTGGCGCCGTCGTCGTAGTCCTGGCGCACGTAGCGGGCGACTATGTCGGTAGCCTCCGAAGGCGTCCAGCGCAGGCCCATGTTCAGGTCCTGGTGGTCACGGTCATCGTCCTTGCCGCCGGTGTAGGTATTGCGGATAAAACCATCCTGCTTCAGCACGGCACCGGAAATACTGCCGTACAGCGTGTCCGCCACCAGCGGCGCGCTGAGCGCGAAGCGCAGCTCGCGCTTGTCGCGGCTGCCGATGTCGGTGGACACCGTGGCGCGGCTTACCTCATCCATCGGCTGGCTGTGGATGGCGATCACCCCCGCCTCGGCGTTGCGGCCATACAGGGTGGACTGCGGACCGCGCAGCACTTCCACGCGGTCAACGTCGAGGAAGCTGTTTTCGAACCCCTGGGCCATCATGGTCGGTACATCGTCCACCAGCATCAGCATGGACGAGGCGTAGGAATGGATGCCGGCGGTGAGACCGCGCATCACCGGGGCTTCCATGCCGGCCTGGCCGAAGGGCTGGAACGACAGGCCGGGAATGCGCCCCTCCAGCTGTTCCATGGTGGTGATGCCCGACTGTTCGATGTCCTGGCCGTCGATCACCGCCACGCTGGCGGGGACTTTTTCCAGTGGCCGGTCAACCTTGTCGGCCGACACAGTCACCGCCGGGAGCACCGTCACCGGGCCGGCCACGGCCGTGTCCTGGGTGCTGTCGGCCAGCGCGGCAACCGGGTGGGCCAGCGCCGACAAGGCAAGGAAAAGGGAGCGGCGCAAGGCGCCGGAGTGGTAGTTCATGCAGTGACCCAAGGCAGTAAGGGGGGCTGATTTGTGTGGTGGCCACTATAGGAAATAAATACGAATACATCTCATTCGTTTCTTAGTCGATACGGATTCTCTGTTTGGCATTTCGGATCCGACACGCCATCATCAGCAGCATTGGAAAGGAGTCACCATGAGCTATCGCTTCACGGCCGCGGATCGGTCGGCGCCCACCCGCGTGGGCAATACCCCCTGGGTGCGCTCGCAGCTGCCCGCCGAGTTGGGCACCTGCTACACCGACCAGTTGCTGTTCGAGGACGGCCTGGCCGTGGTGTACGCCAACTACCACCCACGCCATGACCTGGTGGAAACCAGCACCCAGGAGCGCCAGCGCTCGCTGACCGTAGCCGTGGCCCTGGACGGCCAGTCCAGCAGCACCGGGGCCAACGGCCAGCGCTTCGACTTCATTTCCGGGCAAAGCACCATCGCCGCCTATGGCTGCCTGCGCGGCGAGCGCCACTACCCGGCCAACCAGGCCATCCGCCAGGTGCGGCTGATTGCCCAGGAACCGCTGCTGCACAAGTACGGCCTGATGGGCCTGCTGGATGGCAGCGGCCAGGGCAAGAACACCCACCACCTGTTCTGCGGCAAGCACGGCGCCGCTACCCAGCGCCTGGCCGAATCGTTGATCCACCTGCATGACCACGCCGGCAGCCTGCTCGACACTCACATCACCGCACTGGGGCTACTGTCGGAACAGGTGCGGCCCTTCGTGCCGCAGGAAAAAGTGACCAGCAAAGCCTGGGCGCACGACCAGGACATCATGCAGCGCGCACGCGGCATCCTCATGAGCCAATACGACAGGCCGCTGACCGTGGGCTACCTGTGTGCGGCTGTCGGCACCAACGAGTTCAAGCTCAAGCAGGGCTTCCGCACCCTGTTCGGCACCAGCCCGCATCGCATGCTCACCGATATCCGCATGGCCAAGGCCTGGGAGTTGCTGGAGACCGGGCTGCAGGTGTCGACGGTGGCGTACAGGGTGGGGTTCGCACACCTGTCCAGCTTCAGCGCAGCGTTCGAGCGCTACTACGGCCGCACCCCAAAATCGGTGCGCCCCGCCACCTCGTAGCAGCCGCAGGCTGCGTCCGGGCCTACGCGGTGGTTGCCGCCTTGAGCAACCAGACAAAGTGAGGGGCGCGCATAGGGTCGCCAACGAAGGCGGTCTTGGTCGGACGATCCATATTGACAGGAGGTTGTGGGTAGCAGCTCGAGTAGGGAGAAGAACCTGTTGGTCATCGGCGTTCAATCCTGCCGCATTGATCCTCTGCGGCAGGCGCCGTCAATGCATCACCCCCATCAACCTATACCACCCACT
Source organism: Pseudomonas imperatae (assembly GCF_057128625.1). NCBI lineage: Bacteria > Pseudomonadati > Pseudomonadota > Gammaproteobacteria > Pseudomonadales > Pseudomonadaceae > Pseudomonas > Pseudomonas imperatae. The sequence continues at coordinate 41,393 of NZ_JBSKHP010000016.1, forward strand.
CGCCCACCCCAGGCGTTCGTCTATGAAACGGCGGATGGCGCTGCCGCTCTGCACCCGCGCCGGATTCCAGGGGTGGACGGCCCAGTTCGACCCGCCCCCGGCGACGGCGGGATCGGCGAAGGCATAGTACTGCATGGTCAACGACATGTTCTGGTCGGCCTTGTGAAAACCACTGACCAGCGCCGACTCCGGCACGCGCACCCCCTTGTCAGCCAGCCGATTGGCGGCCAGGCGGTACACCGGTTGCTGCCAGGGGGTTTCGCTGTGGTTAACCCAGTAACATTGTTGCGCGCCATACGCCTGGTTGCCGGTGAGTTGGCCGCCGTAATCGGCGGCCTGGGCGCACGCGGCATAGGCAGGGAAGCCGCCATGGTCGCTGACGGTCTGCAAATGGGCCACCATTACCTCCTGTAGTTTGTCGTTGTCGCTGCGGGCCAGGGTCAGCAGGTAGTCCTCGCCGCGCGCGAACGTCGTGTGGTCCAAAGCAATGCCTTGCCAGCGGCCTTCGGGCAATAGCAACGTCTTGCCGCCCAATGCCACATCGTTGGTGTACCACTTGCCGGCCACCTCCTCCGCGCTGCCCGGCGCGACGGCGGGCTTGTCACCCATCCAGCGACGCAGGGTGAAGTGATCGCCCTGGTAGCCCCCCTGGAAGGAGCTTGGATCAAGCCCTGTGATGCTTTTCAACCACGCCATGGCGCGCGGGTATTCAGCGCTCTTGGGATCATAGGCCCACTGCCCACCCGGCTGACGCGAGCAGTTTTGGCACGGCGACGCCCCATGGCTATAGACCTCCACCGGCACAGTATCGGGCACCCCCTGCACATCAGGCCCTGAATAGCCCACCGCAATCACCTTGCGTAGATCCGTGCCGGGACGCAGGGCAATCTTCCAGTTCACCGCCTCATAGGCCATCAGCACCAGCACCATCGGCGCATTGCTGCGTTCGACCTCTACGGTAATGGTGCGATATTCGGGATGCGCGGCCTCGAATTGCTCCTTGCAGTCCATGATGTGGGGGGACGGGTTATCGTGAGGCGTGCACACCTCCAACCATTTGATGCGATTGGCCCCCGAGGTCGCGGCGCCATAGACGCCGATCACATGCAGCTCGGTGTCGCTGCCGTAGGTGGTGGGCCCGACGGTGACGGGCCGGTCGAGCTCGGCGTCACGGGGCGACTGTCGCACCTGGCTGGCGACGGCGGCCGTGGCCGCCGGTTGCGCCGGCGGCGGGCTGTAGCGCCCTGCCCCCAGCGACGCCAGTGGCAGGCGCCAAGGCGCGGCCATGATCCATAGCGCCGTCATGAGTACCGTACCGCTGAACAGCCAGCGCCAGGGCGGCGAGCGCTGCCACAGGCTGTGCGCCTCGGCCATGCCTACCTCCGCTGCCCTTCCGTGGCGTGGGCGCGCACCGCCACCTGCTGTTCCTCGTCCATCAACAGCTCGACGCGCAACTGGCCAGCCTTCTTGGCCTCGATCAGCGAGTCGGCGAGCTGCTCCTCGATGGCGCGGATCAAGTCACGCGACGAGGTCAGGCGCTTCTGCCGTTGGTAGCGCGCCATCAGGGTGAGAATGATGTCGGGGTCAATGCCCTGGTCGGCCACTTGCAGGCCGTAGCCATGGATCATGTTTTCGATTTCCAGGGCGCAGACACGGGCAATGTCCAAACCTTTGAACGGCTGGAAGACGAAAATGCGGTCAATCCGGTTCAGCACTTCCGGGGCGAAGCTAGCTTCGTGCAAGGTATTGACCGCGGCGTCGCGCAGGCCGTCGGGGTCAGTGGCGAACTGCGCGGATACCTCGGCCAGGCGCTGGGTGCCGGCATTGGTGGTCAGGATGAAGATCGCCTGGGTCGTGGAGATGGCCTGGCCGTCGGAGCGCTCGGTGATGAACCCGTCGTTCCAGGCGGTCAGGAATGCCTTGAGCACGTCCGGGTGGGCCTTTTCGATTTCATCCAGCAGCACCACGGCGTCGGGTGAGTCCTGTAGCCCGGCCGTCAGCTTGCCGTAGGTGTCGGAGCCCACGTAGCCTTTGTTCATGCCCAGCAATTGCGACAGCGAATGGCTGCCAGAAGCAAACTGCGACATGTCCAGATGCAGCAACGGCCGCTCCAGCTCCTTGGCCAGGGTCTTTGCCAGGTAGGTCTTGCCAGTACCCGGCGGCCCCGCCAGCAAAAACACCCCCACCGGCTTGCCGCGCTGGGACAATGCCAACCGCCGGCGGATCTGCGCGGCAACGTCGTCGCATACCGCATCCTGCCCCACCACGCGCCGCTTGAGGGCCGCGGCCAGGCTCTTGGCGTCGATGAAGGTGGCGGCGTCGAGCTTTTCCAGGCCATCTTCCAGGGCTTGCTTGTTGGTGAGCCTGTCCAGAATATCCATAAGCGCCTCTCGGTTTAAAAAGCCCGGCAGACGCCCGGTGGCGTGCAGCCAGCCCAGTATCAGCAAGGTCCAGCCCAGCAGCGCTGCCGCGCCCAGGTACCAGCCCACTTGATGCAGCGCGGCGAGCATGGCGGCCACGGCGGCGGGTTTTGGCCAGTGGCTTTCGATGAACTGGTACAGCATCACGAAAACCATCAAAGCGAAGAACAACGGCATGTAGCGTGTCAGTCGGTTAAGCATGCCACCCCCGGGTCAAAGGCCCACGCGCAACGCCAGGCTTTGCCCCGGCGCCAGCACTGGCAGCATGACGGGACCGCTGACGGCGCGAATGCCCAGGGTGATACCCCCACCACCGTCCACGGCGCCGGTTACGGTCAGCAACCCATTGCCATCAACGGGCACGGCAAAGCGCGCGGGAGCGTGGCGCAAAGGGCAATCAATGCTGAAACCGGCGGAGGACAGCCGCACGACGTCACCGTCTTCCGAGGCAAAATCCCACACCTCGACCCACACCAAACGCGTGGCATCGCGGGCACTGGCCGGCTGCGCGGTGAGCGTGGCCTTGAGTTGGGCGCGCTGGGCGGCGTCCAAATGCATGCTGTCGAGCGCCTGATCTGTGTCCGGGGGGGCGACGGCTTCCAGGGTCAGCGGTGCCAGGTGCTCGTAGGTGCGCTGCAATTCAGTGCGCGTACTCGCCGAAAGGTGGTCCGAGGTGGCCGGCCACCAGGCGCTGAGCAACGCCCCCGTGCCCAACACCGCAAGCATCGCCAACACCGCCAGGCGGACGCGGGGCAGCGGTTGCTTCACGGTGGGGCCGCGCACGGGCGGCGCCTGGGCGGAAACGGGTTCCAAGTGTTTGCGGCTCACGGGCATCATCCTTGACAAACCTCCGCCCGCGCGCGCTGGCGGAGGCGTGCCTGCCTTGTCAAACCAAGGGGGTTCAACTCACTTTAGAGGCTTTGCGCGAAAAGGGAAATAAACGGGCTGGCGGACCAGCCACCTAGGAAAAAGGCGAGGTCTTGGGCCGTGGTGTCTATCGGTTCTACCGTCGACAGCGGTCCCGGATGCTGCCGCGATAACCCTCCTGATAACTGTGGAATTTTTGATAGCCTCATTGCAAGGGCACTCAAGCAGGTGGTTCAGATCACCCTCCGTCATTCAGACGCGCCGTCGCTTTGCGCCATGAACTGCCCCGCGCAACCAAAGCCCTAGCCGGTGATCGACCTTGTGATCGAGTTAGCTGTCACTGACCAGATTTCCACTCCAGGCGCTCACGGAACTGAGGGGGTTCCCGTCAACGCATCAGGTCGCTGATCCAGCATCGATCCATATATGGCCGATTCCATGACGATTCTCAGGGCAACGACAGGGTCAAGCACACCCTTCACCTCATGAATGATGCTGGCTGCAGCGTGGGCCGTTATGGCAGGCCAAAACCTGGTACTGGCCGGCCCCAAATGAGCAGGCCAAAGTCGTTTGCCAGGCGCCACAACCTCAGGCGCATCCCCAGTCAAACACATTGAGGCGAACGGCCACAAAAGCGTCAGCAATTGCCGCAGGGGTAGTTGCGGATAATGTTCTGCTGCAACAGAGGGCATCCCCTCTTTTTCGGAGCCTATTGCCGTTGTGACATGTGTGAATAGGTCCAGTACACGAGGCAAATATTTGGTATCCATACCCGCAGCCTCGGCGCCTCTACCCGCTACAGACCAGAGCCTCTCATTGAGGTTGGCATTACTGTCTGGGACCAGAGCGTCATACAGTGGCCTACCTTGAAAAAACTTGCCTGTGCTGGCTGCAACGCTGCGGAGCTGTCCTAACGCAACGTCGTCCTGTTCAGCGACAAGTTTGGTGAGCAGCGCATATTGGGCGGCAAATCCCGCAATCACCCCACTTGCTGCCAAATACGTTTCCGCGTGCAGGCGCCCATTCACAGTGACCCGCCCCCGGAGGTTGTTCAGAAAGGTACCTAAAGCAAAATTACAGGCAGCAAAATCGCTTTGCCCGTCCCATGGGTAGCTCGCGCGAGGGCGGTTCTGGGGAGGTATACGGCTGTTATTTTGATCCGAGTCTTCCATGCGGTTCGGTCCAGACGAGATTGAAAAGTGCGCTGAGTATGCCAAAGCCTGTTGCTCCCAAGATGAATCTTGACGTACCTGCGTTTCACCCCGTCGGCCAAGGCTCAGCCACGCGCCGTAGCCGCTGCCGCCAGGCTGCGCTGGCCCCTGAGTACGCCAAAAATATTTCCAGTGTGGTCGAGGGCCAGCGCAGCCTACGGCAGCGGCTACAGTGCTAGGGCTGGCCGTACGCCAGGGTCTACGGTGATGGCTCCCTGCCAATCTGCTTGCCTTAGAGCTAGGGCCAGAAATTCGCGTAAACGTTGTGGCACCAGGCTTGGTCGACACGCCTCTGACCGCAGAGTGGACAGGTGCCCAAGAGTTGTGGAGAACTCGCGCGCCTATGCGCAGGGCCGCTAGCCCAGAAGACATCGCAAAAGCTGTCGTAATGCTGATCGAGTCAGACTACCTGACTGGGGAAATACTGCTATCAGACGGCGGGTTGAATCTGACCTAGCTTTAACGTACTCCAGTGGAGCATGTGAGTAGACGGGGCATCCTGTTTCGCCGAAGTGCGTCCTGGGCGGGGCTCGCGTTTTTCCGCCAATCCCTGCCACGGTTCCTCGCCTTCCCCCTGTGCGGCGCTTTGTGCGACAAATTCCCGCCCATCAGGAGCCTGCGTATCAGTCAAATCTATCCGGCGTCGCTCGGCGTGTTGGCGATGTCGCTGTATGGGGTCTTCGGTGGTATCGGCTGGCTCATTGCACTGTCGGCGCGGTGCGGCGTGCTGACCACACGGATACTCGATGATCGCCTGTGGCGCGTTCATCACCGCACTGAGCCATAACCTGCAGGGTTATGCTTTGGGTTTTCTGTTGATCGTCGCCTTCGATAAAATGTTCAACGTCTACATGCGCACGGTCCGGCAGCGGGCAATACCTCCCCAGGATTTCGGCAAGACCGTCGGCGTGATTACGCTTCTAAATAACATGTCCCAGCCGCTGGCAGGTTTGTTGGTGGCCGTGTTGGCCGCGCCTATTGGTACCCAGTAAGTCATTCTGATTCTCGCTGTGCTGACTGCGCTGCTAGGGGCATTCGCAACGTGGTGCTTTGCCCAAGGGGGCGGTCGTGCCGAGCTTTCGAGCCTCGAAGTAGAGCAAAAGGCTGGAAAGTAAATTGCGTGACCATTTGTTGAAGATTTTCAGGCAAGCGCTTTTTTCTGGATTGAGCTGGAGGACGGCGCTAGATTTGGTGGACCGTGGCTGGGTGAAAGCGCTGTCTATTCGTGACCCTAATAAAGCCGAAATTGACAGCGTAAGGATTATTCCTTACCATCCATTTCGCAGAGTCCCGGAGAACTTTCATGCCTGCCATCCACGAAATCGCCACGCTTACCTCGAAAGGCCAGGTCACCCTACCGAAATCTGTCCGCCAATTGCTCGGCCTGAATGCGGGGACCAAGATCGCGTTCGATGTCCGTGGAAGTGAAGTTGTGGTTAGCCGGGTGGAGGCCGATCATGAAGACCCTGCCATCGGCGCGTTCCTGAACGTGCTGGAGGCTGATATCCGCAGCGGGCGCAACCTCACCGCGCTGCCAGAGGACTTGGCACAGGCCATGCTGGCCAACGCGAACCACAGTGTGAACCTGGACGAAGACATTGACGGCGAGGTCGCACTTTGACGCAGCGCCATGGATGGTCACTGTTGTTCCATGAAGGTGTGACTTTACAGCTACGCAAACTGCAAGAAGCCGCCGCCCGGGCTGAACAGAACGACCCGCAGGGTTTTGAAGGCAACGCTAACGTCAAGCTGTTCCGCGCCCTGAGCCACCTGATCATGGAGGCTATCCCCGCCGACCCGGCCCGCGATGAGTTCCGTCAGGGTAATACGCTGGGCACCGCCTACCGCCATTGGCGGCGAGCGAAAATCGACAGGCGCTTTCGTCTGTTCTTTCGCTACGATTCAAGGTCCAAAATCATCGTCTACGCATGGGTCAACGACGAAAATACCCTGCGCTCCGCGGGTAGCAAATCCGACCCTTACGCTGTGTTCGAGAAGATGCTCGGACGAGGTAACCCTCCTGATGATTGGGATGCGCTGATGGCAGCGACGCGTAGCGATTGGAGCGAACCCAAGGCATAAACCGCGCAGCACCCGTTGACCACGCCCCGTAGCAGCGGCCACCAGGCCGCGTCCCAGGCACCACCGTTCGCCAGGCACACCGCTAAACCCCAGGCAATCAATCCGCCCCTCTTCCGAAAACCACAAACACATGCGTAAATACGCATATACGCACCACAACCTACGGAAGCGGCAACATGAGCATGTCCCCCCCCGCCGTATTCAAATGCCTTGGCGACGAGACCCGAGCGCGCATCATGCTGCTGGTGCGGGCCGAAGGCGAGCTTTGCGTCTGCGAGCTGATCGCCGCCCTGGAGGACAGCCAGCCAAAAATTTCCCGGCACCTGGCCCAGTTGCGGGCTTGCGGGCTGCTGGCAGACCGGCGGCAGGGCCAGTGGGTCTACTACCGCTTGCACCCGGAGTTGCCGAAGTGGGTGCTGGAGGTCTTGCAACTGACCCTGGAAGCCAACCTGCCTTGGGTCCACGGCGACCGCCGTCGCCTGTTGTCCATGGAGGGCCGCCCGGTTCGCCAGCAGGCTTGCTGCTGAAGGCCTGTAACTGACAGCAGTGCATCAGGACGGCGGGCTTTACTGAATATTTGGATATCCGTATATTCATATAATGATATCCACCCCCTGCCCCGGTACCTCGCATGTTGCCCGCGCTGCTCATCTTCGCCCTTACCATCATCCTGGTCATCTGGCAGCCAAAAGGCCTTGGCGTCGGTTGGAGCGCCACCTTTGGCGCGGTGCTGGCACTGCTCAGCGGCGCGGTGACACTGGGGGATATTCCACAGGTGTGGCACATCGTCTGGAACGCCACCGCGACCTTTATCGCGGTCATTATCATCAGCCTGCTGCTTGATGAAGCCGGGTTCTTTGAATGGACCGCGCTGCATGTGGCGCGCTGGGGCGGTGGCAGCAGCCGGCGGCTGTTCGCCTTTATCATTCTGCTGGGCGCCGCTGTATCGGCGTTGTTCGCCAACGATGGCGCCGCGCTGATCCTCACCCCCATCGTCATCGCCATGCTGCTGGCCCTGCGCTTCTCGCCGGCCGCCACCCTGGCCTTTGTCATGGCCGCGGGGTTTATCGCCGACACCGCGAGCTTGCCGCTGGTGGTGTCGAACCTGGTGAACATCGTCTCGGCTGACTATTTCGACCTTGGCTTCGCCCGCTACGCCGCTGTGATGGTGCCGGTCACCCTGGTGAGCATCGCCACCACGCTGGGCATGCTGCTGTGGTTTTTCCGCGCCGATCTGCCCCAGGTCTATGACCTGGCGCAACTGAAAGCCCCACGGGAAGCCATTCGTGACCGCGGGACGTTTCGCGCCGGGTGGTGGGTGTTGGCCGCGCTGCTGATCGGCTTCTTTGTCCTGGAGCCATTGGGGGTGCCCATCAGCGCGACCGCCGCCGCGTGTGCGCTGGTGCTGTACCTGATTGCCGCCAAGGGCCACGCCATCGACACCGGCAAGGTGCTCAAAGGCGCCCCCTGGCAGGTGGTGGTCTTCTCCCTGGGCATGTACCTGGTGGTCTACGGCCTGAAGAACGCCGGCCTCACCGATTACATCGCGCAGTTGCTCAATGTGTTCGCCCAGCACGGTGTATGGGGGGCTGCCCTGGGCACCGGGCTGCTGAGTGCAGCGCTGTCCTCGATCATGAACAACATGCCCACCGTGTTGGTGGGCGCGCTGGCGATTCATGCCGCCGACGCGCCTGGCGTGGTGCATCAGGCCATGGTCTACGCCAACGTCATTGGCTGCGACCTGGGTCCCAAGATCACCCCCATCGGCAGCCTGGCCACCCTGCTATGGCTGCATGTGCTGGCGAAAAAAGACATTACCGTCAGTTGGGGCTACTACTTCAGAACCGGGATCGTGCTCACGCTTCCCATCCTTGTCGCCACGCTGTGCGCACTTGCCTTGCGGCTCAGCCTTTGAACCCAGGACGCCCGTCATGAAAGTGCTGTTCATGTGTACCCACAACAGCTGCCGCAGCATCCTCTCCGAGGCCTTGTTCAACCACGTGGCGCCGGCTGGAATAATGGCCGTCAGCTCCGGCAGTTTCCCCAGTGGCCAGGTCAACGCCCGGGCGCTGCGCATCCTGGCTGCCGCGGGCATTGCCACCGACGGTCTGCACAGCAAGGCCTCGGATGCCTTTGAGGGCGCGCCACCGGACATCGTCATTACCGTCTGCGACCGCGCCGCCGGCGAAGCCTGCCCGGTGTATTTCGGCCCTTCGCTCAAGGCCCATTGGGGGCTGGCCGACCCTTCTGCGGTGAGCGGCACCGAGCAGCAGATCGAACAGGCGTTCCAGCAGACCCTGACCAAGATCCGCGAACGGGTAGGCGCCTTGCTTGCCCTGCCCCTGGATGCCCTGAACCGTGACGAGCTGAGCGCGGAGCTCGCGCGCATTGGCACCCTGTAAGCCAGACTATGCCGCAGCAGCCTACGGAAACCCTTGTACCGGGGCGCCTGCATCGCGGCCAAGGCCGGCTCCTACCTCGTCCAGCGTAGGTGCGGACGACGCGGCTTCACTCAGCGCCCAACCCCTTGCGGCCAATGTCATTGAGCTGGCCTACGGTGAAGCGGTCTTTCCAGCTCACCTCGTAATCCTCGGGCGGAAAGTCGTACGGCGAAGCGCCTTGCTCGAACGCCTTGAACACGTCCCGCGCGTAGCGCTGGTTCTTCGGGCACATGGGCGCCGCGGGCACGTACATCACGTTGCCCCAGCCTTGCTGGTCCTCGACGGGGGCGACGCTGTGGATCACGTCGCAGTGCCACCACACCGAGTCGCCCGCGCGGACGTCGGGGATCGCCGTCAGCCCCTTGACCAGCAACGGATGCCACCGCTCCGACACCGGCAGCACCTTGCCTGGCGCCACGCCACACAGCTCATCCTCGGGCACGTCATTGAGCAGCGGGCGCAGCAGCATATAGGCCATGGCGGCGGGGATGGGCAGCGTGTGCAGCACGCCCTGGTCCGCCTGCATGTCCGACAGCGCCGTCCAGCCCTGGAACGTGCGGAACGCCGAGCACTTGACCGTGTCCTTGTAGGCGTATTCCTCGACGTCGGTACGGTAGGCCGCATCCCACGGGTCATACGCACTGAAGTCGTTGCGGTAGATCTTGTCGAACACCTTCAGGTACGCCGGGTGCAGCCAGCGCTCCAGCGCGCCGGAATCGGTGTGCGGCCCCAGCCCCTTGGAGCGGGTACCCGGCGGACGGCGGCGCACCCGGTCCGGGTACAAGGCGTTGACGTCGGGGTTGAACCAGGCCTGGCCCTGGGACTCGGTCTTCCACAGGCGGTTCAGGAACGATTGTGCCGTGGCCATGCGTTCATGCTGGCGCAACTGCATCTGCGACGGCGACCAGTAGATGGGGAAAATTTCGGGCCTGGAGGCTTCCAGGCTGCCGAAGAACTGGTCGACCGGCCCGCGATAGGTGGCGTCGAACGCGTTGGTGTCCAGGTAATCCAGCAAGGCCTGGTCCCAGCCCAGCACCTGCTCGCGCGGGAAATGGTTCCTGACCACCAGGCAACCGCGCCGCTTGATCAGCGCCAACTGCTCGGGGGTTACCTCGCCACGGGCGATGGCGTCGTATTCCAGCACCGCCCAGCCGCACCCGGTGGCGGCTTCCTGCTCACGGATGGACGCGATTTCGCCTTCGATAAACGCACTGACTTCAGCGAACAGTGCCTCCACATCACCGATCTGTGCGCGCAGTACGCGCTTCATGGTGATCACGTTGTCTTTGTAATTGTCGGGAAGGTCGGCGCTCTCGAACGCCTGGTAGTTTTTCATGGGCTTGACTGACTCGGGTCATTGCGGTGTGAAGCCCCCCGGCATGCAGGGGCCAGCGTGTTTCCAGCGCCTGTATAGATACACTCGCCTCCGAGCAGGCGGGAGTCAGGATTGGCGCGTCTTTCAGTACAATTGTCGCGCCGGGAGCGTCTCAGGCGCCCTGAAGAAAACGTCGGCCATGCTGGCGACGAAATTCAGTTGGGGTCATGCCCTTGTGCGCCTTGAACTGACGATTGAAAAACACCACCGAGGAATAACCCACCGCCTCGGCCACCGTGGCAATGTTCGTCTCGCTTGCCAGCAGCAGCGCACACGCCCGGCCTATGCGCAGACGCGCAATGTACTCCAGCAGCGTGCCGCGGGTGTGGCGCCGGAACATGCGGTGGAACGCCGAGACGCTGACGCACGCCATCTCGGCCAGCACCGGTACCGTGAGCGGCTCGGTGTAATGCACGTGGATATGGTCCAGCACCCGATGAAGACGCGCGTCCTCGCCCTGGGTGCCGGCAACCGCCGTCCACTGGTCAGGGGCAATAGGCTGCGCGTCGCCGTCATGAAGCAGACGGGTCAACACCTGCAGCAACGAGACCAGGCGCTGTGGGTCGTCCTGCGCGGCCATCCCTTCGATGACCGGCCGCAACTCGCGGGCAAAGCCGGGGCTGAACGTCAGGGCGCACTGGGCGGCGGCCAGCAGGTTGCGCAACCGGCCCAGCTCCGGAAACAGCCCCATCAACGACTGGGCCCAGGCCTCGGAAAACCAGATGACGAAGGCCACATGCGGCTGGCCGGGGTCGACCCCTTCGGCAGAGCACCAGCTGTGCGGCACGTTGGGCCCCACCAGGGTCAGGTCGCAATCGTCATAGGGCTGCACGTCACTGCCGATGTAACGGTGACCGCGGCTATTGAGGGTCAGGGTCAGCTCATATTCGGGATGGTGGTGCCATTCAAAAGGAATTTCGTCGTTCAGCCGCCGGTGCAACAGCGTCCAGGACGCGTTGGCTGCGGTGGGGACCTTTTCAAAACTGGGCTTCATGCAACGTGATTCCGCACAGGCATCGACTGAAAACGCCACAATTGTACCAGCTATCCGGGTCCCCGCCCCGGTGGGTGCCCAGCGCTAACGCGTCAATACCTGCGCCCCCACCTCCCGCGGCAGCTTCGCCGCATCGATCAACGCCAGCAGCCCGATGACGGCGATACCCACGAACGCCCAGTGAAAATCGCTGACCTGCAAGGCATCCCCATGCCCCTGCACTTTCATCGACAACTGCAACAGCAACGCCGATACCGCCACACCCAGCGCCATGCCCAACTGAAAGAAAAGGCTGAACAAGGTCGAGGCCTGGCTCATCCGTTCCTGGGGTATCTCGCAAAAGCCCACCGCGTTGTAGCTGGTGAACTGCATGGAGCGCGACAGCCCGCTGACGAACAACACGAACGCCATCCAGTACCACGGCGTATTCGCCTGGAACGTCAGGCAACAGAGGATCGAGGCCACGCCCACCAGCCCATTCACCACCAGTACCCGGCGCAAGCCGAAGCGCCGCATCAGCCGCGTGGTGAACGGCTTCATCGACAGGTCACCGACAAAGATCGCCAGCACCAGCATGCCCGCATCCACGGGGGACATGCCGAAGCCTACCTGCAGCAGCAACGGCAGCAGGAACGGCAACGCGGTGATCGACAAGCGGAACAGCGTGCCACCGACAATGCTGGCGCGGAAGCTGGCAATGGCCGCCGCCCCCAGTGGCAGCAACGGCGTGGGGTGCCGTCGGCAATGCCAGATGGAGGCAAAGGTCAGCACCGCCCCTGCCAGTACCAGCAGCGCGCCGCGCTGCAACTGGCCGCTGGCGGACGAGCCCAGGAATTCCAGGCCGAGGAACCAGGCGGCGCAGGCGCTGGCCAGCAACACGAAGCCCACGCCGTCGAAGGGCCGCGGCTGTGCGGGGCGGGTGTTGGGGATCAGCCGCAACGCCGCCAGGCACGCGATGATGCCCAGCGGAATGTTCAGGTAGAAAATCCACGGCCAGGCAAAGTGCGTGACGATAAAGCCGCCAATCGGCGGGCCCAGCACCGGCGCCGCCAGCCCTGGCCAGATGATGATTGCCATCATGCGCACCAGGTCCTTCTTCTCGGTGACCCGCAGCACTACCAACCGGCCTACCGGCACCATCAAGGCGCCGGCGATGCCTTGCAGCACCCGCGCCGCCACGAACCACTCAAGGTTGGGCGCCGCGGCGCAGAGGATCGACGCCAGGGTAAACAACGTGATCGCACCGGCGAACACGCCCCTGGCGCCCAGGCGGTCGGCCAGCCAGCCGCTGAGGGGAATGAAGATCGCCACCGCCAGCAGGTAGGCGCTGATGCCCACGTTGAGGCTGACCGCCGCCTCGCTGAAGTCCTTGGCCATCTGCGGCAAGGCCGTGGCGATGACCGTGGCGTCGAGGTTCTCCATGAAAAACGTGACCGCCACCAACAGCGCGATCCAGGTGGCGCGGCGAGCGCCGGCGGTTGAGTCGACGCTGCGGGTATCCAGGGTTGTTGAACTGACCACGGGTCTTCGTCCTTAAAGCAGTAGTGTTTGAAAACGCGGCTAGCCCGGCCACCGCATCAGATCCAGTATTACTCCAGCGGCACGGTCAAGTGATCAATCACCGGGCGGGTTTGCGGGCGCACACCACGCCACCATTCAAAGGCCTCGGCGGCCTGCTCCACCAGCATGCCGACGCCATCGGCCAGGCGCTCTACGCCGGCTTCCCTCGCCAGCCGCAGGAACGGCGTAAGGCCCTTGCCGTAGGCCAGTTCATAGGCCAGCAAAGCACCGTCGAACACCTCGGCGGTCACCGGCGGCAACTCACCCGTGAGGCTGGCCGACGTGGCGTTGACCACCAGGTCGAAGCGTTGACCGGCCAGCGCCTGGTAGCTGCTGACGTGCACGCGCTCATCGTTCACTTCCGCAGCCAGGGCATGGGCCTTGGCCACATGGCGGTTGGCGATGACCACCTGCGCCGGCCCCGCCGCCAGGAACGGCAGCAACGCCCCGCGCACCGCACCGCCGGCGCCCAGCACCAGCACCCGGCGGCCGGCCAACGGCACTTGCAGGTTGTGCTCGATGTCACGCAGCAGGCCGATGCCGTCGAAGTTCTCGGCGTAGACCTTGCCGTGTTCGAACTTCAGCGCGTTGGAGGCCTTGGCCAGGGTGGCGCGCTCGCTGCGCGCATCGGCCAGCTCATAGGCGCGCAATTTGAACGGCGCGGTGATGTTCATGCCGCGCCCGCCGCCGTCGCGGAAGCCCAGCACCTGGGCTTCGAAGCCTTCCAGTTCGCCTTCGATGGCGCCGTATTCAAGGTCCTGCTCGGTCACCTCGGCAAACAGGCCATGAATCAGCGGCGACTTGGTGTGGTTGATCGGGCGCCCGATCACGCTATAACGGTCTGTCATTGTTCACCTCCATGAGAAAACAGCACGCCGTCGGCCTGCATCGCCGCGATTTCGTCCGCGCTGAAGCCCAGTTCGGCCGCCACCTGGGCGTTGTGCTCGCCAAGGTCGGGGGCCACCTGATGGATCGTGGTGTCGCAGTCGGAGAAACGGAACGGCAGGTTCGGCATGCGCAAGGTACCGTAGCGCGGGTGCTGTTGCTCTACGACCATATTCCGCGCCTTGATCTGCGGGTCGGCGATGACCTCGTCAATGCGTTGCACCTTGGCGCTGGGCACGTCGATCTCGTCGAGCAACGACAGGATGCGCGCCACCGGGTTGGCGGCGACCCAGGCCTTCACCGCCGTGAGGATTTCCACCCGGTGGGTGTTGCGGCCGTTGAGGCTGTGGAACCGCGTGTCACTGCCAAAGCCTGCCGGGCCGCCATTGGCCTCCATCATCACCGCGAAGCGCTTCCAGGCATCGTCCACCTGCGCGGCGATCACCAGGTCACCGTCGGCGGCGCGGAACACGCCGTACAGGGTGGAAGTGGGCATGTCGTGGCCGGTCTGCTGGGGCACGATCTCGCCGTTGGACAGGGTGTAGCACTGCACCGCGTACTCGTGCATGGACACCAGAGTGTCGTACAGCGCCATGTCGATGTGCTGGCCGCGGCCGCTATTGACCCGCCCCAGCAAGGCGGCATTGATGGCCGCCACCGCGTGGATGCCGGTGTACATGTCGCCCAGGGAAATACGCAGCAGCGGCGGCGCTTCGCCGGGGTTGCCGACCATCTGCATGATGCCGCTCTTGGCCTCGGCGATCAGGCCGAAGCCGGCGCGGTGGGCGTCGGGGCCGGTGTGGCCGTAGGCCGAGATCGAGCAATAGACCAGCTTGGGGTTGCGCGCCGACAGCTCCGCATAGCCCAGGCCGAGTTTTTCCAGGGCGCCGGGGCGGTAGTTCTCGATGAACACGTCGGCCGAATCGCACAGCTTCTGCATGAACGCCTTGCCGCGTGGGTCCTTCATGTTGACGCTGACGCCCTGCTTGCCCATGTTCAGCTGCAGGAAGTAGCCGCTCTGGTGTTCGTCCAGGGTGAAGGCGTGTTGGCGGCCGGCGTCACCGCTGCCGGGGCGCTCCACCTTGATCACTTCGGCGCCCAGGGCCGCCAGGCAGCGGCCCACGTACGGGCCGGCGAGGAAGTGGCTGTAGTCGATGACACGAATGCCCTTCAAAGGCAGTGGCTGGCTCATGCGTGCGGTCTCCGTGGCACCATCAGGCGGTGTTCACCGCGTTGCACGACCTGGCCGTGCTGGTTGATCAATTCCGACGGCAGGACGACGATGCCCCAGCCCGGCTTGCTGTTGCTGGCACGCATGCTGCCTACGCGGAATTTCACGTGGAGCACGTCGTTGACCTTGATCGGCAACACGAAGTCCCAGGTCCAGCCCAGGCTCATGCCCGGCAGGAAGCGGTAGTCGCTCTGGGTCTTGAGGCCGTCGGCGATGCTCTGGCCGAACAGCCCGTGGGCCACCAGGCAGCCAAAGTGGCTGGCGTTGGCGTAGGCTTCGTCGACGTGCACCGGGGTGTGGTCACCGGTGAGGTCGGCGTAGGCCAGGATGCGTTCCTTGGTGACGGTGTATTCCGGGCTGGTGCATTCGTCGCCTTCACGGGCGTCGTCCCAGTATTTTTCTTGGATGGTCATGGGGCAGCTCACGAACGAGGGTTGATGGCCAAAGCCTGTGCCACACAGGCAACCGGCGAGGCTTGAATGAATTCCACCGCCAGGCCGTCGGGCAGACGCAGCCAGTTGCGGCCTTGGGGCATGACGGTGACGTCAAACTTGTGGGCCGCGGCCAGGGCGTATTCCAGGTCTTCGCACATCACGCCCAGGTGGCCGAGGCGGCCTTCGGGTGCGTCATGGTCGGGCTTGCTCATGAACTGCATGCCGCCCAGGGTCCAGTACTGGATTGGCTCCTCGACGGTGCCCTGCACTTCGCGCAGGGTCATGCCGAACACCTCATGGAAGAAACGGATGTGCCAGTGGATGTCCTTGACCCAGACGGCCACGTGTTCCACATAAGCTTTGGGAATGCTCACGACTTGGCTTCCTCTTGTTGATGGTGATCGGTCATCGCCCGTTCGATGCCCTTGATGCAGGCCACCAGGGTCTCATTGACGGGCGTGGGCACGCCGTGGCGCTGACCCCAGCGCACGACGGAGCCGTTGATGAAGTCGATTTCGGTGACCGAGCCCTTTTCCAGGCTCTGCAGCATGGAAGTCTTGAAGGCAGCGGGCAGGCCCTCGGCGGCCAGGTTCCAGGCGGCGCCAGGGTTGGTCAGGCTCAGTTGCACGCCGGCGGCAGTGGCCACGGCGATGGCTTCGGCCACCGCCGCCAGCGACACGGCCTTGAGCAGCGGCTCACTGTAGAGCTGGCCGTAGGTCAGCCGGGTGATGCCGGTGAGCGCACCGGTGGCGACGTTGACCAACAGCTTGTCCCACATGGTGCCGACGATGTTTTCGCTGACCGTAGTCGCCAGGCCGGCGCCGTTGAAGGCGTCGGCGATGGCCTGCACGCGGTCGCTGAGGCTGCCGTCCAGCTCACCGATGTAGGTGTGTTTGCCGGCCACGCCGGCGCGGATCACACCCGGCGCCAGCAGCACCCCACCGACGTAGGTCTTGCCCGCCAGCACCTTGTCGCGCCCTACCGCCTCGGCGAGGATATCCTCGTGGCCCAGGCCGTTCTGCAGCGACAGCACCAGGGTGTCGGGCCCGACCAACGCTTGGGCGCCGGCAATGGCCTGTGCGGTGTGGAAGGATTTGACCAACACCACCACCAGATCAACCGCGCCGATGAGGTCGGCGTGGGTACTGGCGCGGATCTTGACCGCGCGCTCACCGCGCTCGTCCAGGACCTTGAGGCCGTGATCATTGATCGCCTGGACATGGCCGGCGTTGCGGTTGAGCAGCCAGGTCTCGTGGCCGGCCTCGCTCAGGGTTGCGCCGATGGCGCAGCCCAGCGCGCCTGCGCCCAGAATGCATACTTTCAAGGGGTGGCCTCCGGTTGTTGTGGGGCCACTCTATGCCCGGAGGCATTGTTGAGCTATACAATGACCGCAATAGCTCTATTGTGAATTTAAATAATGGTCGACTTCCTCGCGCTTCCCGAACCCAAGCTGCTGCAGCTGTTCAGCGTGCTCTACGACACCCGCAGCGTGACCCGCGCCGCCGAACAACTGGGCCAGAGCCAACCCACCATCAGCATCTGGCTGGGGCGCTTGCGCGAGCAGTTGCATGACCCGCTGTTCGTGCGCACGCCGGGTGGCATGGCACCCACGCCCCGGGCAGAAGCCTTGATCGGACCCTGCCGTGAAGTGCTGGAATCCTTGCGCAGGCTGACCAGCCACGCGCCAGTCTTCGACCCGGCCACCGCGCAACGGCGGTTCCGCCTGTGCATCAGTGACGCCAGCCACATCACCCTGCTGCCGCGGCTGCTGGAACACCTGCGCCAGGTAGCGCCGGGCATTCGCCTTGAGGCTGCGCGCATCGACGGCAACACCGAGCGCGCCCTGGAGTCTGGCGAGGCTGACCTTGCCGTGGGCTTCGTGCCCTGGCTGGGCGGTGGCATGTACCAGCAGGTGCTGTTCCCCCAGGACTGGGTGTGCCTGAGCAACGCCAGCCACCCGCGCCTGGGCACGCCCCTTGACCTGCCGCGTTACCAGGCCGAAGGCCACGTGCTGGTCACCGCGGGTACCGGCCAGAAGCTGCTGGAAGCCGCCCTGGCGCGCCAAGGCGTCGAGCGCCAGATCATCCTGGAACTCCCCGGTTTCCTGGGCCTGGGCGCGATCATCGGCAGCACCGACCTGATCGCCACCCTGCCCCGGCATATCGGTGAAACCCTGGCCGCGGCCCATGGCCTGAGCGTGCATGATTGCCCGGTGGCGATAGAGGGCTTTGCAGTGAAGCAGCACTGGCATGCGCGGTATCACCTGGACACTGGCAACCGCTGGTTGCGCACGGTGATGGTGAAGCTTTTCAAGGCCTGAGCCGGCCTTGCCAGTTGCCGGGCAACCATTAGTAATACTTCTCACTCTCAAAATTTAAACAGCAATGAGCGAATGCTTCCCCAGGACTCGCTTTGACGTGGACGCAGCCTTCGGCAGCTGCTACGGGAAACGCTGCGGGCGGAATCCCCCATTGTTACTGGACTGGAAAAGCACTCTTTCATTATGTTAGCTAGCTAACTATCTTCAAGGACTGCTACCTTTCGCCGCACCTGAGCCCGTGATGAGGTGTATATGGAACCTGGCAGCTACCAACTGAGCATGAGCGTGCTCATGACCCCCGACAAAGCCAACTTCTCCGGCAACGTACATGGCGGCGCCCTGCTGAAAATGCTCGATGAAGTGGCCTTCGCCTGCGCCAAACGCAACGCCGGCCGCTACGTGGTCACCCTCTCGGTGGACCAGGTGATTTTCAAGGAGCCCATTCACGTAGGCGAGTTGGTCACCTTCCTGGCCTCGGTCAACTACACCGGGCGCACCTCGCTGGAAGTAGGCGTGAAGGTCATGACCGAGAACATCCACGAGCGCACCGTGCGCCACACCAACAGCTGTTACTTCACCATGGTGGCAGTGGACACCGACGGCCGCCCCTGCCCCGTGCGCCCCTTGCAGCCTAACACCCTCACCGAGCGCCGGCGCTATGCCCAGGGGCAGTTGCGCAAGCAACAGCGGCAAGAGTTGCAGGCCAAGTACGCGCAGATCCGCGAAGTGGGTGCGTTGTAGCCAACCAGAACCGTTGCCGGGACGTGTAGCGGCAGCAAAGTACACTCGGCAGCCCTGGGCAATCCACTTGAACTAAAGCCGTCGCGAGGCTCTCCATCACTACATTCAACGCTTGCTTGCCGTCAGCACAGGATGAAACTGATGAACCTCAAACACAGTGCCGGACAGGAAATAATCGCCGTCGACAAACAGGGCCAGCAGGTCCTGTTCCTGAACCCCGGGGACCTCTCAGTCCGCGCCGCCATCACCGACCTGCCATCACGGCCCCACGAATTGCTCGTCATCGAGCACCTGCGCAAGGCCTACGTGCCCATCTACGGTGACGGCGTCCACGGCGATAACCCCCACCCTAACCACCAGGTCGCCGTGATCGACCTTGATAGCCGCCGCCTGAGCGGGTTCATCGACACCCTGCCCTATGTGTCACCCCACACCGGGCGCCTGGGCCGTGATGGCCGGGTGTACCTGTGCTGTGAAAACAGCGCGACGATCCTCGTCATAGACCCTGCCCAGGACCAGATCGTGGGCCACATCCACGTCCCCTCGAAAAATGTGCACCGCCTCACGCCGCTACCGCACGCCGACCAGCTATGGGCCGAAAGCGAAGAGGATGGCCAACTCTATGCCGTCGACTTGCGCGAACCTGGCCAGGCGCCTGCAGCCCTGGCTATGCCAGGTCCCTTGAACGGCATCGACGCATCACCACGCCATCCGTGGGTAGTGGCCACCGCACAGGATCGGCCGGTGCTGTACGTCGTCGACACCGAGCAGCACCGCCTGCTGCGCACCCTCGAACTGCCTGGGCACCAGCGCCCCGGGCAGGTGGTGCGCTTCAGTGCCGATGGCCGAATACTGGCGGTGATGGGTGACTTTGAACCGGTGGTGAGTTTTTTCGATGAGCATCTGCAATGGCTGTTCAACGCCGAGCTGGGTGACAAGCCGTTGGACGGGTGCTTCAGCCCGGCGCAGGATTACTTGCTGGTTGCCAATGAAAACGACGCCACTGTGAGTGTGGTGGACATTGGCAAGCGCAGCACGGTTGGGCATGTGCCGGTGGGCGATGGGTGTGAAATTCTTGCTTATTTCCAGCGCGGGACCCCTGAATGAGTAGCCGCTTGGCCCGGCCAACCCTCTCGATGGCCGGGCCAAATGAATTCCACTCGTCACCGAGCTTCCAAAACACGCTCACCCACCAAACGGGCCCGGGGCTGTTTCGCCTTGATCTTGAACCAGATGGCATAAAGCGCAGGCAAGAACACCAGGGTCATGATCGTCCCACCAAACGTGCCACCGATCAGGGTATAGGCCAAGGTGCCCCAGAACACGGATTGGGTCAGCGGGATAAACGCCAGCACTGCCGCCATCGCCGTCAACAGCACCGGACGCGAGCGTTGAATGGTCGCCTCCACCACTGCGTCATATGCCCCCAGCCCCTGCGCCTGGTTGGTGTGAATCTGGCCAATCAGAATCAGCGTGTTGCGCATCAGGATGCCTGCCAGGCCGATCAGCCCGATCAATGCATTGAAACCGAATGGCTGGTGGAAGAGCATCAAGGTCGGCACCACCCCGATCAGCCCCAACGGCGCGGTGGCGAGCACCATGGCCATGGCCGCCAGCGAGCGCACCTGGAAGATGATCACCAACATCGTCAGCAGCAGCATGATCGGAAACAGCGGTGCGAGGGCGTCATTGGCTTTACCCGCTTCCTCGATCGCCCCCGCCATTTCGATCCGGTAGCCGGAGGGCAGTATCGCGACCAGTGGCTGGAGTTCGTGCCACACCACCATGGAGACGTCCGGGGGTTGGGTGCCGTCGGCAATATCACCCCTGACGGTGAGACACCTGCGTTTGCGATCTGCCAGAGTATTACCCGCCAATCCCGCCCCCCCTGGAAGGCCAATTCTTGATCCGTTTAGCCCAAGCCAACGATGAGCCTGCCATCAGACACTGCGCCGAGCAGGCCTACGCCCGCTATGTACCTGAACTGGGGCGCAAGCCCGCGCCGATGACTGCCGACTTTGCCGCGCAAATCGCGGCGGGGAGCGTCTACGTGGCGACGGATGAACACGCCACCCTCGAAGGGTTTGTGGTGTTCTATGCCGAGGACGGTCATGTGCTGCTGGAAAATGTAGCCGTGCTGCCCAGCGCAGCAGGACGTGGGGTAGGTAAATCACTGATCAGCTTTTGTGAACATGCCACCCGACAGCTCGGGATGAATGCGGTGCATCTTTATACCAACGAGAAGATGACCGACAACCTCTCGATGTACGCCAAGCTTGGGTATGTTGAAGTGGGGCGACGCACCGAGCAGGGTTTCAAGCGCGTCTATTTCGAGAAAAGCCTGGGGTGAGGATGCCAAAGGCATCGACGCCGCCAGGCTGCGCCGGCCCCCGTTACGCTGAAGATCTCCAGCGTGATCGAGGACCGGCGGCAGCTACAGGCCGCCGCTGCTTCTATTTGCCGGACGGCAACGCATAGGCGATCAGGTAGTCACCCATCTTGGTCCCGAACGACCCGTGCCCGCCGGCCATGATCACCACGTACTGCTTGCCATTGGCCTCATAGGTCATTGGCGTGGCCTGGCCACCGGCCGGCAGGCGCGCTTGCCACACCAGGTCGCCGTTGGTGACGTTGTAGGCGCGGATGTAGTCGTCCTGGGTGCCCGCCATGAACATCAGGTTGCCTGCGGTCGAGATTGGGCCGCCCAGCATGGGCACGCCGATCTTCAGTGGCGGCAGTTGAATGCCTGGCAGGCTGTCGCGCACTGTGCCGATCCGTTTGCGCCAGGCCACCTGGTGGGTCTTCAGGTCCACGCCGGCGACATAGCCCCAGGCAGGCGCCTTGCAGGGCAGGCCCAGGGGGGACAGGAACGCGTTGATCTCCACGCCGAAGGGCGTGCCGTATTGGGGCTGGATGCCCATCTCGGTGCCCGAGCTGCCACCGCTGTCGCCTTCTTTAGGCCACAGCGGGTTGTTGGGGCCGCGAGGGATCAGCTTGGACACGAACGGCAGGGCCATCGGGTTCATCAGCGCCACCTGGCGGTCGGGGTTGACCGAGATGCCGCCCCATTCGAACACGCCCAGGTTGCCCGGGAACACCAGGGTGCCCTGCTCCGACGGCGGCGTGTACTGGCCCGCGTAGGACAGGCGCTTGAAGATCACCCGGCACATCAGCTGGTCGAACATCGTGGCGCCCCACATGTTCTTGTCGGTGAGGGTCTGCACGGAGGTCAGGTTCAACGCCGAGCGTGGCTGGGTCGGGCTGGCGCGGTCACCGGGCGCGGCCTGGGTCGAGGGCACCGGCACTTCGCTGATGGGCACGATGGGCTTGCCGTCGCGGCGGTCGAACACGAACAGGTTGCCGGCCTTGGTCGGTACATAGACGGCCGGCACTGCTTCGCCCGAGGCGACCTTGACGTCGGCCAGGGTAGGCTGCGACGGCACGTCCATGTCCCAGAGGTCGTGGTGGGTGGTCTGGAAGCTCCACACCAGCTTGCCGGTGGTGGCATTCAAGGCCAGGATCGAACTTGAGTAACGCTCCATGACCGCGGTGCGGTTGCCGCCCCAGATATCCGGCGTCGGGTTGCCCGTGGGGATGTACACCACGTCGGTCTTGGCGTCATACGCCAGCGGCGCCCAGGCGTTGGGGGAGTTGTTGACCAGGGTATGCCCGTCGCCCGGCACGGCGTTGGGGTTTTCTGCGCCGGTGTCGAAGATCCAGTGCAACGCGCCGGTATTGACGTCGTAGCCGCGCAGGGCACCCGAAGGTTCATGGACGGACAGGTTGTCGGTCACCGAGCCACCAATCACCACCGTGGTGCCGGTGACCACGGGCGGTGAGGTCGGCTCAAGGCCACCCGGGTAGGCATAGGGTTGCATCTGCTTGAGGTCCAGCTCGCCCTTGTTGGCGAAGTCGCTGCATGGCTTGCCGTTGTCGGCGTTGATGGCGAACAGGCGGCCATCGTTCACGGGCAGGAACACCTTGCGCGGGCACTCGCTTTGTACCGGTGCGGCGCTGGCGAGGCTGGTGGCGAATTCGGCGGTGTTGGCGCTATCGTAGTACGCCACGCCGCGGCAGGTCAGGTGCTGGAACGAGGGGTCGCCCTTGAGCTTGGGATCGAACCGCCATTTTTCCTTGCCCGTTGTGGGGTCCAGGGCCACCAGGATCTGGTGGGTGGTGCAGATGAACATGTTGTCGCCAATCTTGATCGGCGTGAGTTCGTTGGTGGTCTCGCCCGAGTCATTCGCGGTCTTGCTTTCGCCACTGCGGAAGGTCCAGGCGACTTCCAGGTTGGCCACGTTCTTTTCATTGATCTGGTTCAGCGGCGAATAACGGGTGCCCGCCTGGGTCCTGCCGTAGGCCGGCCAATCGCCTGGCGCCACCCCTTCGATGGCCTGGGCCTCGGCGGGCTGTGACGCGGCAAGGGTACCGTTGATTTCCTGCGGGTCGTTGAAGATCGAGTAGATCAGCACGGCGATCGCAAACGCCAGGGTCACCACCAGGAAGGTCCTGCCGGCGCGCAGGTCGGCAACGAACCCGCGGGTCACGGCAGGCACCAGCAGCCAGATGCCCAGCACGCCCAGGATGTCCAGGCGCGGCACCAGCGCCCAGAAGTCCGAACCGGCCTCCCACAGGCCCCACAGGGTGGTCAGCAGCATCAGTGCGCCATACAGCCACAGCGCCGCACCGGAGCCACGCTGCAGCAGCAGTGCGAACACCAGCAGCGCCACGCCTGCGATGACATAATAGAAGGAGCCGCCCAGCACCGTCAGCCAGACCCCGCCAAGCAGCAGGGCCAACCCGATCAGGGCGGCGACGATCACCGTAAACGTTTTCAGACCTGAAGCTGTACCGGGGGTGTTCATGGTCGTGTTTTCTCCAGTCCGCAGGCCAAGGGTGCAGACATGATCGACGATAGTGTCTAGTGATCGTAGTTGAACGGCCCCTACTGTCCAGCCAACACCGCCAATCCCCCTCGTCACCAACGCCGCGCAGCCCCAGCGACTCCGCGCTGGTCAAGACGCAGCCTTCGGCAGCTGCTACGGGAATGCGCGCAACCGGTACACCTGTAGCAGCAACTGTCTTTGTGGGAGCTGGCTTGCCAGCGAGTTTTCAGGGCCTCAACAGCTCGCTGGCAAGCCAGCTCCCACAGGATGTAGCAGCGGCCGCAGGCCGCGTCACGGGCGCCGCGCATCGCTGCGGGTTGCTCCCGCCAGCATGTACCGGTGGAATTCGCGCAGATTCACCAGCGCCTGCAATGCAGCGGCATGCTGCATGGCGTGGAGGTCCCCACTGAACCGCTGCTGGCGGGTGAATATCTGTGTCCCTCCCGCGCTGACGAAGCCCCAGGCGAAACCTACGGTGCCGTCATCGCCATCGCACAACCCGGTGGTCGCAATCACGGCGTTGGCAGGGCTGTCGCGTAGCGCACCGAGGGCCATTTCCCGGGCGACCTCCGGGCTGGTCACGTTGAAGTCCCTCAGGGTCTCGGCACTTACGCCCAGAAGCCTGTGCAAGGCGTGCGGCGAATAAATGACAGAGCCGCTCTCGACCACATCGCCGCAACCTGCAACGTCGGCAAGCAGCGCAATGATTCTTCCAGCCGTCCCCGCCTCAGCCGTGGTCAAGTACAGCCGGTGCTGGCGGAGGTAGTCGACGACCTGCTGGGTGATTTTCGTGCCTGTCATACAGTGGCCATGTGATCTGGCCCACGGCCGTATCCGCAAGCACCTGTTCCTTTACCTGAGATCATCGGATAGCGGTGTCTCCTGATCGGGCGCCGGCACCTCTTCGTTGGGCGCCTCACCACCCTCCTCGTCCGGTTCATGGGGACGCCTGAGCGGGTCAAGATCATTGGGGTTGTCGGGGTCCAGGGACGGTTCGTCCGTGCCGGGCACAGGGGCCGGTGTTTCATAGGGCAAGCTTGAGTCGTCAGCCATACGCACCTCACCGTTCAAAGCCCGGGAACCCCGGGCCATATCCATTTGAAATGGCCCCCCAGGCAAGGTGCGCCCCAAAAGACGAATGGCACCTCCCGCCACCACCACGGTGCACCGGCAGACGCCGCCGTGTTATACAAGCCTGTTTCACGCCCGGAACAGCTGTAACGGTTCACGTCCATAACCCCTCACAAAGTTATACAACGGCACACTTTCCGCACATATATCTGTATAACTTTTAATTCCACTTATCGGGAACAAACGCAACTTAATCCCCCTCCCTTCACAACACGCAGCGCGCATCTAAACTCAATAAACCCTGTTAGCCAACTGTAGAGGTGCAACATGAGACAGCGTGGCGAGAAGTATTGGGAATGGGTGGATGCACAACAACATAGCCGTAGCCATGCAGAGGAACTTTCGAACGGCAAGGAAATAGACGTGGGCGTGCGCCTCTCCACCACGGGCGCCATCCAGGTGTTTATCGGCGTGTATGACCGGTCTGGCGCAGCCGTTTTCGAGGAATACATCCGCCATTCAACCGCCGACAGCCTCAGCGAAGCGCTGCTGGCTGGGGTGGAGCGCGCCCGCTGGTTGGCGTCGAGCTTGCCCCGGGCGTGCACAGGCTGATGCCCCGAGCGTTGTGATTTGAATCTCGATTACCCGCCAACCACCACCGGGAGGTGCGCGACCATGCGCATGCGAGGGCCAAGTTATTATCAGTGGGCAGACAGCCAGCTGCCCAACTTTTCCCATGTGGAAGAGTATGGCGCGGACGCCCATATCGATGTTGTCGTGCGTTCATCCCGACAAGGCATCACCCAACTTTTCCTGGGTATTTACAATTCATTCGGCATGACGCTGGTCGAAGAATACTTCGACGCCCTGCCCGACCTGAATACCACCCAGGCCATGCAATGGGGCATTGCCAGGGCGAAGGCATTTGTTGACGGGGCAGCGACCCGAAAGGTGGTGCTGCTCAGCGCCGTGCGCAACGGCGGGCACGGTCAGCCGTGTGGGCACTGAGGCGCACCCGCCGCAGCGCCGACGCGCAGCAACCAGCGCTGCCCGGCCCACGCCACCACCATGAGCACCGCCAGGGCGAGCATCACCGCCCGGTACCCTGACAGCAGCGCGTCGGGGGCGACCGCCTGGGCCGGGCCGGTGTAGTGCCGCAGCAGGCTCACCCCCAGCGCCAGGCCCAACCCGCCACCGACGTTGTGCAGGGTCATCAGCGAACCCACCGCCACCGAGCCGAACCGCTCGGGCACCGCGCTCACTCCCAGCACCGTGGACGGCCCCAGCAGGCACGCCCAGCCCAACCCCATGACGGCAAAGGCGGCCACTACGGATGGCAATGCCGTGCTGGCCGAGAAACCGATTTGCAGCAGCGCCGAGCCCGCGAACAGCAGCAGCCCGATCTGGATCAGCGGCCCTGCCCCCTTGCAATCCACCCAGCGGCCGACCCAGGGCGACAGCAATGCCACGCCCAAGGTGGTGGGCAGCAACAGCAGGCCGCTGGCTTGCACGTCGGCGCCGCGCACCTGGGTCAGGTACAGCGGCATGACGAAAAACGCCACGCAGTAGAAGACCGCCAGGCTGAAGCTGGCCAGCACCGCGGCCACGAAGCGCCGGTTGGCGAACAGCTGCAGGTTGATGATGGGCGCGCCGACCCGCAACTCCACCCACACGAACAGCGCCAGCGCGACAACGGCCACGGCCAGCACCCCCAGGCTTTGCGGCGACGCCCAGCCCCAGCTGTCGCCCTGCACGATCAGCAACACCAGGCTCGGCAGGCCGACCAGCAACAGCACGGCCCCTGCCCAGTCCAGGCCCTGGCCCTGATCGTCGGCGCGCGATTCGTCGACATTGACCGCGATCAGCAACAGGCTCAGCAGCACGAAGGGCACGTTGATGAGGAAGATCCACGGCCAGCCGAACGCCTGGGTCAACACACCGCCCAGCACGGGGCCCACCGCCAGCCCCACGCCGTTGAAACCGAACAGCACGCCGAACGCCTTGCCCTGTTCATGGGCGGCGAACGCCTGCGCCACGATGGCCCCCGACGCGGTGTACAACACCGCGCAGGCCAGGCCCTGGGCCACCCGGGCGGCGATCAGCAAGCCTGGCCCCTGGGCCTGCCCGGCCACCACGGAGGCCACCCCGAACACCGCCAGGCCAATGCACAGCACGCGCTTGCGGCCGTGCAGGTCGGCCAACCGCCCCACCACGACCATGCAACTGGACATGGCCAGCAGGAAGCCGTTGATCACCCATTGCAGGGTGCTGACCGGCACGCCCAGCTGGCCCTGCAGCGCCGGCAGCGCGGTGTTGACGATGGTGAAATCCACGCACCCCAGGAAACTGGCGATGCTCACGCCCGCCAGTGCCCACCATTTGCGATGATCGTTTGCCGCGTGGCGCATGCCTGACTCCAAGGAGGACCTGATTGCCCGTGTGGGTGCGGTGCCGTGGTCGGCTGGGCGATCTTAGGATCCAAAGCAGGCAGCGCCAAATACCTAATGCGCATAAGCTCATGCGGGGCGTGGCTGAAGCGCGGTGCTCCCCCTGTGCGCGGGGCGTTTGCTGACCATGCAATACAGCGCCGCAGCCAGCAGCAAGCCCACGCCCCAACTGATGTCCGCCCCCAGCCAGCTCGCGACGAAGCCGGTGTAGAACGAAAACTTCATGAAGGGCACCGTGCCGATAATGGACACCGCGTACACCGCCAGGGTCCGTCGATTGAAGGCGCCGTACTGGCCCTTGGGGTCGTACAGTTCGCCTACCTCGTAGTGCCCCCGGCAGACCCAGTAGTAGTCGGCCAGGTTGATCGCGCTCCAGGGAATCAGCAAATACAGCTGGCCAATCAGAATGTCCTCGAAGAAGCTGTCAAACCGGTACTGGGTGGCGATGGCAATCAAGGTCGCCGCCACGGTCAACCCGGCCATCACCCAGGCTTTCGAGGCAGCCGTGACGTGCCGCAGCCCGCCAAAGGCGCCGACGATGGTCACCGACGACATGTAGGCGCTGTACAGGCACAGCACGTTGTACTGAATGACGCCGAGGGCAATCACCCCCAGCGCCACCGGCGCCCAGGGGCCGAAGAGCATGGCAATGGCGGTGGCCGGGTCGCCCCCCAGTGCGGCCGGGATCGCCACGGCCAGCAGCGCGCCCAGCGCCATCATGGCGAACGAGCCCAGTGCGCAGCCGCAATAGGTGGTCCAGAACGTGGCGCGGGTGTTGACGTTGGCCGGCAGGTAGCGCGAATAGTCGGCCACGTAGGGGCCGTAGCCAAGGGTCCAGGAGGCCGCTTGCGCGATCACCAGGTTGAAGGCGGTCCACGAAAACACCTTGCCGGTCGCCGTGGCCGGTGCCACGCCGCCGGGGTGCAGCAGGATCAACACCAGCGCACAGCCGAACACCAGCGTCGACAGCAGGCTCATCCACGCCCCCAGGCGATGGATCAGCTCATAACCGACAAAACCGATGACGAAGGTCAGCACGCCCACCACCACGATGGCCTGGTTGTCGCTGATGTGCAGCAGCGCCTTCAAGGCATCGCGCATCAACACGCCACTGGCGGCCAGGAACAGCACCGCGGCCACCACCATCACCAGCAACGGGATGGCCGCGCCATAGACACCAAACTGCGCCCGGCTCTGGATCATCTGCGGGACACCCAGGTGCGGGCCTTGGGCGGAGTGCGCGGCCATGAACACGGTGCCGACGAGGTTGCCGACCAGCAGGCCCAGCACCGTCCAGGCCAGGCTCAACCCCGAGGCAATCCCCAGGGTGCCGACCATCAGGGCGGTGATCTGGAAGTTGGAGCTGAACCAGATGGTGAATAACCGTGCTGGGGTGCCATAGCGCTCAGCGTGAGGGACAAACTCGATACTGCGTTTTTCCAGCTGCACGACCGTCTCCTGTTCCATTTTCCTGATTATGCTCAAGGTGTTGGAGCAGCATGGGCCTGATGGCGAACCTCTCTTAGCTATCAGCGACCGCGGGGGGGCATGCGGGGCCTGGGACGCAGCCTGCGGCAGCTGCTACGGGGTGGCGGGTGCTATCCTGCATGATTGCGGAGAAGAACAAGGCATTTGCCCAGCCCATGAACACGAAATATGAACAATCGCCGTTGCCTGAAGACCTGCGCGTGTTCCTCACCGTCATCCGCAAGGCCAGCTTTGTCGGGGCGGCAGAGGAACTGCAGCAGTCGCCGGCGTACGTCAGCAAGCGCATCAAGGTGCTGGAAAACGTGCTGGGGACCAGGTTGCTGCACCGCACCACGCGCCGCATCGCCCTGACCGACACCGGCGTGCGCGCGCAGCAGTGGGCGGAGCGCATCCTCGATGACATGGACGACTTCATGGGCGAACTGAGCCAGGTGCGCAAGGCGCCCCGTGGGCGGGTGCACCTGTGCAGCAGCTTCGGCTTCGGGCGCAACTACGTGGCGCCGGCCATCGCCGACCTGGCCGTGGCCTACCCCGACCTGGAAATTCGCCTGGATGTGTTCGACCGGGTGGTGGACATCGTCGCGGAGGGCTTTGACCTGGAGATCCGCGTGGGTGATGACCTGCCCGGCCAGCACATCAGCCGCCAGCTGGTGGCCAACCGGCGGATCATTTGCGCGACGCCGGAGTATCTGGCAAAGCGCGGCACGCCGCAGACCCTTGAAGACCTGGCCCACCACGACTGCCTGGTGCTCAAGGAGCGCAACAACCTGTTCGGCGTGTGGCAGTTGCGCACCGCCAAGGGCGATGAAACGGTGCGCGTCAGCGGCCAGCTCTCGTCCAACAACGGCGAGATCGTGCTGCAATGGGCGTTGGCCCACCAGGGCCTGCTGCTGCGTTCGATGTGGGATGTGAAGCCGCTGCTCGATGAGGGCCGACTGGTGCAGGTGTTGCCCGATTGCAGCCAGAGCGCCAACGTCTGGGCGGTGTACCCGACCCGCCTGGCCGAATCGGGCAAGCTGCGCGCCTGCGTGGAATTCCTGGAGCGCTGGTTCAGCCGCCTGCAGGCGGACTGAACCCAGGGTCATCAGGCCAGCCAGGGATTGGCTTGCAGGTGCCGCGCCTCGAACGCCCGGATGGCATCGCTGCGCTGCAGGGTGCTGCCAATGGCATCCAGGCCCAGCAGCAACGCCTGCTTGCGCAGCGCATCGATCTGGAACGCGAGCACCCGGCCATCCCCCAGCAGGATGTGCTGGGCTTCAAGGTCAATGGCGATACCGGCGGTGTGTGCGTCACTGACCACCGTGCCTAGCTCCTTGAGCTGCGCAGGCGTCAATTGAATGGTCAACACGCCGTTGCGTTGGCAGTTGTCATGGAAGATCCCGGCAAAGGTGGTGCCGATCAAGGCACGAATCCCCAACTGCTTCAGGCCCCACACGGCATGCTCGCGGCTGGAGCCGCAACCGAAATTGGGCCCCACCACCAGGAACGCGGCGCGGTTCCAGGGCGCCTGGTTGAGCACAAACTCCGGGTTGGCACTGCCATCGGCCAGGAAGCGCAGGTCGAAAAAAGCGCCGCGGTCGAGCCCGCTG
Organism: Pseudomonas imperatae; assembly: GCF_057128625.1. NCBI lineage: Bacteria > Pseudomonadati > Pseudomonadota > Gammaproteobacteria > Pseudomonadales > Pseudomonadaceae > Pseudomonas > Pseudomonas imperatae. The sequence goes on from NZ_JBSKHP010000016.1 coordinate 71,435, forward strand.
CGGTCGATGCCCTTGAGGAACTGCTTGGGCATGATGACGTCGGTGTCGACGTTGGCGGCCAGCATCGGCGCCGCTATCCCTTCCACGTGATTGAACGGTTGCATGCTCACACCTCCAGCGCCAGGGAACGCACGTCGACCAGATGCCCGGCGACCGCCGCCGCGGCGACCATGGCCGGGCTCATCAGATGGGTTCGGGCGCCCGCCCCCTGGCGGCCCTCGAAGTTGCGGTTGGTGCTGGACGCGCAGCGGTCACCGGGGCCGAGCACGTCATCGTTCATTGCCAGGCACATCGAGCACCCCGACTGCCGCCATTCGAAGCCGGCGTCCCTGAACACCTGGGCCAGCCCCTCGGCTTCCGCCTGGTCACGCACCAGGGTCGAACCCGGCACGATCATCGCCCGCACGCCCCTGGCCACCTGCCGCCCGCGCACCACGCGGGCAGCGTCGCGCAGGTCCTCCAGGCGGGCGTTGGTGCAGGAACCGATAAAGGCATGGCTGATGGGGATGCCTTCCAGCGCCGTGCCTGGCTGCAGGTCCATGTAGCGCAAGGCGCGCTGCAGGTCCTGGCGCAGGATCAGGTCCGGCTCCGCCAGCGGGTCAGGCACCCGGCCGGTGATGGCGGCCGCCTGGTCGGGGCTGGTGCCCCAGGTCACCATGGGTTGCAGGTCGGCGATGTGCATCACCACCTCCTGGTCGAAGGTGGCGCCGGGGTCGGTGAACAGCCGTTGCCACTGCGCCACCGCGGCGTCCCACTGCGCGCCCTGGGGAGCACGCGGCTTGTCCCGCAGGTAGGCGTAGACCTTGTCGTCGGGCGCCATGAAGGCGCCGCGGGCACCCGCCTCCACCGCCATGTTGCAGATGGTCATCCGCGCCTCGACACTGAGGGCGCTGATGGCCGGCCCGGCGAATTCGATGGCGTAGCCGGTGGCCCCCGCGGCGCCGATCTGGCGAATCAGCGCCATGATGATGTCCTTTGACACCAGGCCAGGCCCGGGCTCGCCCTCGACGGTCACGCGCATCGTTTTCAGGCGCTTGTAGACCAGGGTCTGGGTGGCCAGCAGGTGTTCGATTTCCGAGGTGCCGATGCCGAAGCCGAAGGCCCCCAGCGCGCCATAGGTCGTGGTGTGGCTGTCGCCCGCGGCCACTACCATGCCCGGCAGGATAAAGCCCTGCTCGGGCGCGACCACGTGCTCGATGCCTTGGCGCTTGTCCAGCACATCGAACAGTTCGATGCCGAAGTCACGGCAGTTCTGCTCGAAATAATCAACCTGCAGCGCGCCTCCCGCATCCGCCATCACGGCGCTGCGCGCAGGCGCGGTGGGGTTCACGTGGTCCACCACGCACAAGGTCGCCGAGGGGCGCCAGACCTGGCGGCCGGCCTCGCGCAGGCCGCTGAACGCCTGGGGGCTGGTGTATTCGTTGGCCACCTGGCGGTCGATATACAGCAGGACATGGCCCTGGTCGTCCAGCGCGCAGACGGTGTGGGAGTCGATATGCTTCTGATACAGCGTGCGTGGGAGGGTCATCGCCGGTATGTACCTTGTTGTCCAGGGCCTGAGGCATCAGGGTCGCTGCAGTGCAGCGTCGGCAACAGGATAGCGCGGTGAAAATACCCATCAATGGGCCATCAGTGCATCCTTGGTTCACGATTTGTGCATGATGGGTTGGGGACGCCGCCTGCGGCAGCTGCTACAGGGGGCACCGTCGGAGCCCAGGCCCCGAGGGCGATGAACATTTCCATGTTGGCGCGCGACAGCTCCCAGTGGTCGGCCGACGGGTCCAGGCGCTGCTCCATGTCGGGTCGCGCGACCGGTAGAAGGCCACGAACCGCCAGGTAAGGACCGCTCACAATGCCCCCAAGGGCTGAAGCTCGCGAATCAGCTCGATCAACAACCGCAGCCCCACCGGCAGCTGCCGACGGCTGGAATAGTACAGGTGGAACCCAGGCGCCACGCTGGCCCAGTCATCCAGCACGCGCACCAGTTCGCCGGCCTGCACCCACGGCGCCACCACCGGTTCCGGCACGTACATCAGCCCCCCGCCGTTGCGTGCCAGGGCCACGCCTACGCGGGTCTCGTCGATGGTCACGGCGCCCGGCACCGCCACCGCCAGTTGCTCGCTGCCGCGCTCGAATTCCCACTCGTACATGCGGTCGTTGCCCAGGCGGATGCGCAGGCAGCGGTGCGCCGCCAGGTCCGCAGGGTGCTGCGGCACGCCGAAGCGCCGCAGGTAGGCGGGCGAACCCACCACCACCCAGCGAATGTCCGGCGACAGCGGCTGGGCAATCATGTCCTCGGGCACCGTGCCGCCGTAGCGGATGCCGGCGTCGTGGCCGCCGCCGATCACATCGACCATGCGGTTGGTCACTGTCAGGTCGACCTCCACCTGCGGGTAACGGTCGTTGAACACCGGCAGCACCGGCCCCAGCAGCAGGTCGGCGCCATCGCTGAGGATGTTCAGACGAATGCGCCCCGCCGGCTCGTCGCGAAAGCGGTTGAGCGTCTCCATGGCCTGGCCAATGGTCTCGATGGGCCCGTCGATCATGCCGTGCAGTTCCTCGCCGGCCGCGGTCAGGGTCACGCTGCGGGTGGTGCGGTTGAGCAGGCGCACGCCCAGCCGCGCCTCCAGGCCCTTCATCGCATGGCTGAGCGCCGAGGCGCTGATCCCCACCTCCAGCCCCGCGCGGCTGAAGCTCTGGTGGCGGGCGATGGCCAGGAAATAGACGAAGTCGGCCAAGTTGGCGCGGCTGATGTGCATGGTGGGCTCCTGACCGTGGTGAAGGGGAAATGCAACGGCCAGTCTACCGGGGCAACCCGCCGTGTATTACTGAGCCTAGCTCAAAGCACCCATGAGCAGCACTCATCGCCTGATCCGATACACGCAAGCCCGCCACGCATTGCCGATTTGTGCTACTTCCCGCCCGGTGCCCTGCCCTAGAGTCGAGACGTGCGGGCCTGCCCCGCCACGCCAACCGACTGCAGGAAGGAGCCGCCAGTGCTCCGTCGAGGAATTCCATCATGTTCAACGCGCTGTCCCGCTACCAACCCAAACCCGTCGCCCGCCTGGCCCTGGCCATTTCCCTGAGCCTGGCCAGCCTGCCGTGGTGGCTGCCCGAGGCCAGCGCCCACGGCGGCGCGGCGGAGATGGTGCCGCTGCAATCGACCCTGGAAGACTTCGGCGCCAGCGTCAAATGGGACGACTACGCCGATGTCTTCGTCATCGCCAAGGACGGCGCCTACGTCAAGGTCAAGCCCAACACCCGGGTGGCCATGCTCAACGGTAAGCGCATTGAGCTGCAGGTGCCGGTGGTGTTCAAGGGCAAGACCGCGTACATGTCCCACGACTTCATCAACGAGGTGTTCCAGTCGGGCCTGGACAAGACCTTCGTGGTGGAAACCCGCCCGCACCCGCTCAACCCGCTGAGCGCCGCTGAAATCAAGACCGCGGTGGACGCCATCAAGGCCTCGCCCCACTACCAGGGCAATTACCGCTTCACCGAGATTTCCCTGCACGAGCCGGCCAAGGACCAGGTGTGGAAGTTCGTCTACACCGGCAACCCGGTCACCGACCCGCGCGAGGCCAACGTGGTGGTGCTGGACGGCAAGCACGTGATCGAAAGCACCGTCGACCTCAAGACCCGCCAGGTGCTGTCCTGGAAGCCGGTAGTCGGCGCCCACGGCATGGTGCTGCTGGACGACTTCACCGCCGTGCAATCGATCATCGAAGGCAGTGACGAGTACGCCCAGGCCTTGAAAAGCCGCGGCATCAATGACGTCAAGAAGGTGGTGACCACGCCGCTGACGGTCGGGTATTTCGACGGCAAGGACGGCCTGGCCCAGGACAAGCGCCTGCTCAAGGTGGTGAGCTACCTGGACGTGGGCGACGGCAACTACTGGGCGCACCCCATCGAGAACCTGGTGGCGGTGGTGGACCTGGAGCAGAAAAAAGTGGTGAAGATCGAAGATGCCGGGGTCATCCCGGTGCCGATGAAACCCACGCCCTATGACGGCCGAGGGCGCAAGGCCGCCACGGTCAAACCGCTGGACATCACCGAGCCTGAAGGCAAGAACTACACCATCACCGGCAACAGCATCCACTGGCAGAACTGGGACCTGCACCTGCGCCTGGACTCGCGCGTGGGCCCGATCCTGTCCACCGTCACCTACGACGACAAGGGCACCAAGCGCAAGATCATGTACGAAGGCAGCCTGGGCGGCATGATCGTGCCCTACGGCGACCCGGACGTGGGCTGGTACTTCAAGGCCTACCTGGACTCGGGCGACTACGGCATGGGCACCCTCACCTCGCCCATCCAGCGCGGCAAGGACGCGCCGCAGAACGCCGTGCTGCTGGACGCCACCATCGCCGACTACACCGGCAAGCCAACCACCATCCCCCACGCCATGGCGATTTTCGAGCGCTACGCGGGGCCGGAGTACAAGCACCAGGAAATGGGCCAGCCCAACCTGTCCACCGAGCGGCGTGAGCTGGTGATCCGCTGGATCAGCACCGTGGGCAACTACGACTACATCTTCGACTGGGTATTCCAGCAGAACGGCACCATCGGCATCGACGCCGGCGCCACCGGCATCGAGGCGGTCAAGGGCGTGAAGAGCAAGACCATGCACGATGCCACCGCCAAGGAGGACACCCGCTACGGCACGCTGATCGACACCAACATCGTCGGCACCACCCACCAGCACATCTACAACTTCCGCCTGGACATGGATATCGACGGCGAGAACAACACCCTGGTGGAGGTGAACCCCGTGGTAGTCGGCAACGACCGTGGCGGGCCGCGTACCAGCACCATGCAGATCCAGCAGCAGAAAGTGACCAATGAACAGGCCGCCGCGCAGAAGTTCGACCCGGCCACCGTGCGCCTGCTGAGCAACCCCAACAAGGAAAACCGCATGGGCAACCCGGTGTCCTACCAGTTGATTCCGTACGCGGGCGGCACCCACCCGGTGGCCAAGGGCGCCAACTTCGGCAAGGATGAATGGCTGTACCACCGCCTGAGCTTCATGGACAAGCAGATCTGGGTAACCCGCTACAACCCCGACGAGCGCTACCCGGAAGGCAAGTACCCGAACCGCTCCGACAAGGACACCGGGCTGGGCCAGTACACCCAGGACAACCAGTCCATCGACAACACCGACGACGTGGTGTGGCTGACCACCGGCACCACCCACGTGGCCCGTGCCGAAGAATGGCCGATCATGCCGACCGAGTGGGTGCACATGCTGCTCAAGCCGTGGAACTTCTTCGACGAAACGCCGACGTTGAACCTCAACGCCCCCAAATAACCTGTAGCAGAAACTGCCTTTTGTGGGAGCTGGCTTGCCGGCGAGTTTTTGGCCCTCAACAGCTCGCTGGCAAGCCAGCTCCCACAGTGGTGATGCGGGGGTCAGCGCAAGCCGCCGAAGCGGCGGTAGAAACTCTCCCCCGCCTCGGGCAACGGCCCGTCGGCGGTTTCCATCACCGTATTCAACCAGGCCTCGGCCTGGGCATAGATCAACCGGTAGATATTGCGCGCCAACTGCCGCGCCGCACGCCCTTCCCAATCCCCCGGCAGCAACTCGTCCGGCAATTGCGGGTCGCGCAGCAGCAGCTTGCGGTACTCGTGAATCAGCAGCGTACGGGCCAGGAAGCATTCCTCCGGGTCCAGGCTTTCCTGCTCGCGCAGCGCCTGCCACAGGGGCCGGAACAACTGGATGAACTCACTGTAATGCGCTGCCAGCTCCTCGATGTTCCAGCTCTCCTTGACCTGCAGGCGCAACGCCTTGGAGGCCATCACGTCCTGCGCCGTGGTCTCGAACACAATGGTGTCTTCCAGCGCGCCCAGGTCCGCCAGGGTGGTGTTGAGGTCGGCGCGCTCGATGCGCGGGCTGGCCAGCACGGCCGGGGCCACGGCGCCGAAACCCTGCCACTCCAGTTCCTCGCGCACTTCCTTGCGCAGCGGCGCCGGCAGCTGGGTCAGCATCACCAGGCACCAGGCACCGTCCCAGGCCGGCGGCGTGGCGCTGTACACGCGCTTGAAGGCCTTGTCGAAGCGCCGGCGGCCAGTGCCGGTCAGGCTGTAGTCACTGCGCCGGCCGACCTTTTCGGCGCTCAGCCAGTTCTCCTTGGTCAGGCGGAAAATAGAGGTGCGGATCAGCCGTTCGTTGATGCCCATGGGCTCCAGCAGGCGGATCAGGCTACCCAGCCAGACCCGGCCGCCGTGGGGTTCGATGGCATCGCCATACAGGGTGACGATCAGCGAGCTGGCGCGAATCGGCACCTGTTGCTGGAACCGCGCGATCAGTTGATTGAGTGGCGTAAGCGACGACATGGGCAGTCCGTGCAAGGCAAAGGGGCAAATATACCGACAGCCGGCCCCTGGGGGCCACTGTCAGTATCACTTCGAAGCGTTTTTGGGCTGGTGCTGGCTGACCTGCAGGCGCGGGCGATCGTCTTCCACCTGGGCCAGCGGCGGGCACTCGCGCAGGCCTTCCAGGCAACGACGGGCCAGCGCCTGATATTCGCGGGTGCCAGCCTGCTTCCACGCCACTTCCTGGTCGCCCAGCACACGCTTGACGCTGGCCGGGCTGCCCACCACCAGCGATTGTTCCGGGCACTCGAACCCGGCCTTGACGAAGGCCGTGGCGGCGACGAAGCTGCGGGCACCGATGCGCGCGTTGTCCATCACCACCGCGTTCATGCCCACCAGCGCGTCCGCACCGATATGGCAGCCGTGCAGCACCGCGCCGTGGCCGATATGGCCGTTGCGCGCCACCACCGTGTCGCTGTCGGGGAAACCGTGCATCACGCAGGTGTCCTGCAGGTTGGCGCCCTCCTCCAGCACGATGCGGCCGAAATCGCCGCGCAGGCTGGCCAGCGGGCCCACGTAGCAGTGAGGGCCGATGATCACGTCGCCAATCAGCACCGCCGTGGGGTGCACGTAGGCGCTGGGGTCGACCACCGGGGTCAGGCCGTCGAGGCGGTAGCAGGGCATGATGGCTCCTTATCGAGTATTGTGGCACGATATTAGTGCTTATTGTTATGTTTTTTGTATCACATAATCAGTGAGGGCGACCATGAGTATTTCCCCTGACGCGGCGTTCGACGGCTGGCTGCACGCCATCAACCGCATCTGCGACCGCTTCGACGGCCAGGCCACGGGCGCCGGCTTCCAGGGCCGCATCGTCGAACACCGGCAAGGCGCGCTGAAAATGAGCACCGTGCACGCCGCCCAGGCACGCCTGGTCCGCCAGCACCGCGAGGTGCAGCAGAGTGGCGAGCATCATTTTTTCGCGGTGTTCCAACTCGAAGGCACGGCGCAGATGCGCCAGGGCGAGGTGCGCGAAACGCTGCAGCCGGGCGACATCATGTTCATCGACAACCACTGCCCCAGCGCCTTCGACTACCAGGGGCCGGCGCGGCAATTGTCGCTGATCGTGCCGCATGCGCGGGGCCAGGGCCTGCTACAGCCTGGCCAGAAAGTAGCGAGTGGTGTGCCGGTCGCCGGCCTGGCCACCCAGTTGTTGCTGGGCACTCGGCTGCGCGACGACCTTTCCCAGGGCGAAAGCGAGGCCGTGCTGGACGCGATCCTGGGCCTGCTGCGCCCCGCCTTGCTACACAGGGACATGGACGAGGACAGCCAGGCCAAGGCTTACCGGCGCTGCGTGGCGTGGATCGAGCAGCACCTGGGCGATAGCGAGCTGACCCCTGAACGCGTTGCCCATGAATGCGGCATGTCCCTGCGGGGCCTATACCGCGCCTTCGGCCGCCACGGCGCCAGCGTCGCCCAGCACATCCGCGACCGCCGCCTGGACCGCTGCGCGCAAAACCTGCGCGACGGCACCCCCAGCACCAAGCTCGCCGCCCTGGCCTACCAGTGGGGCTTCACCAACAGCAGCCACTTCAACACCGCCTTCAAGGCCCGCTTCGGCGTGGCGCCCGGCGAGTATCGCCGCCGCCATTGACCCACCTTCCCGTAGCAGCGGCCGTCAGGCCGCGCCCGAAAGCGCCGTGGTATTGCCAAGAAAATGCGGAAAGGCCGGACGCCGCCTGGCGGCAGCTGCTACGGGAGCCAGTAATCATATGGCCCTGATAAACAGCCGGCGTAGGACCAAGCCCAGCAACAATGTCAGAGCCATCTGAAACTGTCGATTGCACAGGTTTTGCGCTTGTCCCAAGCCGCCAAGGGCAATAACGTCCGCGTAATTCTGGCGGACGAACGGGTTTCCGCCTCGGCAAAAGAGGCTACTGTATGTACACCTGTAAATACAGGACCACTCATGAAATTTGAGTGGGACGAAGATAAGCCAAATCAACCTGCAAAAACATGGGATAGATTTCAACGATGTCCCAGAGCTATTCAACCATCCGCTTTTGACGATGCGCGACGATCGCTTCGGCTATCTGGAGGAGCGCTGGATCAGCCTGGGAGCGCTTCGAACGTTTGTCAGCGTGGTTGTTCACACCGAGCGGCGCCAAGGCATCATTCGAATCATTTCGGCACGCAAGGCCACTCGGCAGGAGGCAAAACGATATGTCCAAAGCATCAAGAACTGACTGGCAGCGACTCGCAGCCCAAACCGACGAGCAGATCGACACATCGGACGTTCCGGAACTGGGCGACGCTTTTTTCAAGAACGCAGAGCTGCACATCCCCCCCAAGCAAGCGGTCACAATACGCCTTGACGTGGATGTGCTGGAGTGGTTCAAGGATCAGGGCAGCGGTTACCAAACCCGCATAAATCAGCTACTGCGGCTGTATATGGAAGCGCACAAGCGCTAACGCCCCCCGTAGCAGCGGCCGCAGGCCGCGTCCACAGGCGCCGCGTTGCTGAAGAAAGCTGCCCAGATCAGTGACGTATGCACACCGACTTGGTTTCAGTGAACGCCTCCAGCCAATCGGCGCCAAAATCACGCCCGGTGCCCGACTGCTTGAAGCCACCAAACGGCATGTTGGCATCGATCAGCGTATGGCTGTTGACCCATACCGTGCCCGCTTCGATACGCGGGGTCAGGTTCATCGCCGCGTTCAGGTCGCGAGTCCACAGGCTGGCGGTCAGGCCGTAGTCGGAGTCGTTGGCCAGGGCCAGCGCCTGCTCCACGTCGTCCACGCGGCTCAGGCACAGCACCGGGCCGAACACTTCCTCGCGGGTCAGCTTGAGCTGGTCGTCGGGGTTGATCACCAGCGTCGGCGACACGTAGAAGCCATTGCCGTCCGGTGCCTTGGCGCCACTGATCAGCTCGGCATCCTGGCGGCGCGCGTCCTCCAGGTACGCCAGCACCTTGGCCTGGTGGGGCTGCGAGGCCAGCGGGTTGATCTGGAACGTCGGGTCCATGCCCGGGCCGACGCTCAGCCCCTTCACCGCCCCTTCGAACGCCGCCGCCACCTGGTCGAAGATCGGCGCCTCCACGTAGATGCGCGAACTGGCCGCGCACACCTGGCCCTGGTTGAGGAAGCTGCCCATCATCAGGCCTTCCACCACCTGCTGGATGTCGGCGTCCTTGAGCACGATGGCGGGGTTCTTGCCGCCCAGCTCCAACGTGATACGCGTCAGCCGATCGACAGCGCTCCTGGCGATACCCTTCCCGGTCGCCGTGGAGCCGGTAAAGCTGATTTTGCTGATCAACGGGTGGGTGCTCAGCACCCGGCCGCACACGCCGCCGCTGCCGGTCACCAGGTTGAACACGCCCGGCGGCACCCCGGCCTCGGTGGCCAGTTCGGCCATGCGCATCAGGGTCAGCGGGGTGATTTCCGACGGCTTGATGACGATGGAGCAGCCCGCCGCCAGCGCCGGCATCACCTTCCACATGCCAATCATCAGCGGGAAGTTCCACGGCACGATGCCGGCCACCACGCCCACCGGCTCCTTGCGGGTAAACGCGGTGTAGCGCGCGCCGTCCGGCACCGGGATGGACAAGTCCAGGGTGCGCCCCGACAGCTTGGTGGCCAGGCCTGCGGTGTAGCGCATCCAGTTCAGCGTGCTGCCCACCTCAAAAGCACGGGCGATGGCGATGGACTTGCCCTGCTCCAGGGTTTCCAGCTGCGCCAGCTCCTCGGCGTGCTGCTCCAGCAGGTCGGCGTAGCGCAGCAGGATGCGCTCGCGCTCGGCCGGCAGGCGCCGTGACCACACCCCGGAGGTGAAGGCCTTGTGGGCCGACTGGACCGCACGGTCTACATCGCTTGCGTCGGCGTCGGCGGTGGCGGCGATCTGTGCGCCGGTGGCCGGGTTGTACACCGGCAGGTTGCCTTCGCCGCGCGCGGCTACCCAGGCGCCGTCGATGTAGAGGCCGTGCTGGCGGCCGAGGAAGGCGGTGACACTGTCGAGGGGGTAAACGGTTTGACTGGCCATGGGGGGTGTCCTTGCTGAAAGGGGCGTGCGACCAGCTTAAGCAAACCGGCGAGGCGCCAGTTTCCCCTGCCTGCCAATTCAATTTCCCAGCCTGCCACACCCCCCGTAGCAGCGGCCACCAGGCCACGTCCGGCCACAACGCGGTCTTCCTGCAAAACCGTGGGACCTGGGACGCGGCCTGGGGCCGCTGCTACGGGGCCAAGCAACAATTGAGACACGGTATTGTATTTTTGATATTGTTTTTGTGTATCGCATTGTGATTATACTGAGCCCATCGGCCACCCCAGCCGCTCCAATAATCAGCCCGGCCACGATAGCCGGGCACACCCGTGAGGCCTGCCCATGCCTGCACTGCTTGTGGTCGAACAGGTGGACGCCGTCCGCCTGGTCACCCTCCACCGCCCCGAGGCGCTGAACGCGCTCAATACCCAACTGCTCGCCGAGCTGGCCGCAGCACTGAGCGACGCCGAGCAGTGCCCGGACACCCGCGCCGTGGTGCTGACCGGCAGCCGCAAGGCCTTTGCCGCCGGTGCCGACATCAAGGAAATGGCCGAACGCGACCTGGTGGGCATCCTCAATGACCCGCGCGTGGCCTCCTGGCAGCGCATCACCGCCTTCACCAAGCCCCTGGTCGCCGCCGTCAATGGCTATGCCCTGGGCGGCGGCTGCGAGCTGGCGATGCACGCCGACATCCTGATTGCCGGGCGCGACACGCTGTTTGGCCAACCGGAAATCAACCTCGGCATCATGCCCGGCGCCGGCGGCACCCAGCGTTTGTTGCGGGCCGTGGGCAAGTCCCTGGCCATGCAGATGGTGCTCACCGGCGAGCCCATCGGCGCCCGCCAGGCCCTGGAGGCCGGGCTGGTCAGCGAAATCACCGAGCCGGAATTCACCGTGGAACGCGCCCTGGCCATCGCCCGGCGCATTGCCGAGAAGGCGCCGCTGGCCGTGCGCCTGGCCAAGGAAGCGCTGCTCAAGGCCCAGGACACCGACCTTGCCAGCGGCCTGCGCTTCGAACGCCACGCCTTCACGCTGCTGGCCGGCACCCAGGACCGCGACGAAGGCATCCGCGCCTTCCAGGACAAGCGCCGCCCGCAGTTCCGCGGGCAGTAACCCATCCGTTCACCCTCCAGGGGCACCCCAGCCATGACCTTCGAAACCATCGTGTTCGCCATCGACGACGGCGTCGCCTTGCTCAGCCTCAACCGTCCCGAGCAACTCAACAGCTTCAACGCCCAGATGCACGGCGAGGTGCGCGAAGCCCTCAAGCGCGTGCGCCAGGACGCCAGCGTGCGCGTGCTGCTGCTGACCGGCGAAGGCCGCGGCTTCTGCGCAGGGCAGGACCTGGCCGACCGCAACGTCGCCCCCGGCGCCGACGCGCCGGATTTGGGCCAGTCCATCGAGCAGTTCTACAACCCGCTGATCCGCGCCCTGCGCGAGCTGCCGCTGCCGGTGGTTTGCGCGGTCAACGGCGTGGCCGCCGGCGCCGGCGCGAACATCCCGCTGGCCTGTGACCTGGTGCTGGCGGCGCGCTCGGCCAGCTTCATCCAGGCGTTCTGCAAGATCGGCCTGATCCCCGACTCGGGCGGCACCTGGGCGCTGCCACGACTTGTGGGCATGGCCCGCGCCAAGGCCCTGGCCCTGCTGGGCGAACGCCTGAGCGCCGAACAGGCCGAGCAATGGGGCCTGATCTACCGCTGCGTGGATGACGACGCGCTGCGCGACGAAGCGCTGAAACTGGCGCGCCACCTGGCCACCCAGCCCACCTACGGCCTGGCGCTGATCAAGCGCAGCCTCAACGCCAGTTTCGACAACAGCCTGGACCAGCAGTTGGAACTTGAACGCGACCTGCAACGCCTGGCCGGGCGCAGCCACGACTACCGCGAAGGCGTGGCCGCGTTCATGGCCAAGCGCCCCGCCGCGTTCAAGGGGAACTGAGCCATGGCCGCATTGCCCTTGTCCGCCGAAGTGGCGGTGATCGGCGCCGGTGCCATGGGCGCCGGCATCGCCCAGGTGGCCGCCCAGGCCGGGCACCCGGTGAAGCTCTACGACAACCGCACCGGCGCCGCCGCCCAGGCCATCGCCGCCATCGACCAGCGCCTGGGCCAGCGGGTGAAGGCCGGCAAGCTGGCCGACAGCGCCCGCCTCGCCTGCCTGGCCAACCTGCACGCCTGCGACGCCCTGCCCGCACTGGCCGACGCCCGCCTGGTGATCGAGGCCATCGTCGAGCAACTGGCGGTCAAGCGCCAACTGTTCGCCGAACTGGAGCGCCTGTGCGCGCCCGACTGCCTGCTGGCCAGCAACACCTCGTCGCTGTCCATCACCACCCTGGCGGCCGAGTTGGCACACCCCGAGCGCTTCGCCGGCCTGCATTTCTTCAACCCGGCGCCGGTGATGGCGCTGGTGGAAGTGGTCAGCGGCCTGGCCACCGCCGAGCACACCGCGCGCACCCTGCATGACACTGCCAGCGCCTGGGGCAAACGGCCGGTGCACACCCGCTCAACGCCGGGCTTTATCGTCAACCGCGTGGCCCGGCCGTTCTACGCCGAGAGCCTGCGCCTGCTGCAGGAAGGGGCCGCCGACAGCGCCACCCTCGACGCCCTGCTGCGCGAGGCCGGTGGCTTTGCCATGGGCGCCTTCGAGCTGACCGACCTGATCGGCCACGACGTCAATTACGCGGTGACCTGCTCGGTGTTCGACGCCTATTACCAGGACATGCGCTTCCAGCCCTCGCTGCTGCAGAAGGAGCTGGTGGACGCCGGGCGCCTGGGCCGCAAGAGCGGCCAGGGCTTCTACGACTACCGCGACGGCGCGCAACGGCCGCTGCCGCACACCCTGGCCAGCAGCGCCACGGTGCAGCACTGCGTGGCGGAAGGCCTGCCGCCGCTGCTCGACGGCCTGCTGGCACGCCTGGAAGCCCAGGGCGTGCAGGTGACCCGCCGCCCCGGCAACGGCCTGCTGCGCTGCGGCGACGCCGTGCTGGCCCTGTCCGACGGCCGCATGGCCAGCCAGCGCGCCCTGGACCACGGCCTGCAACACCTGGTGCTGCTGGACCTGGCCCTGGACTTTGCCACGGCCACGCGCATCGGCATCAGCCGGGCAGCCGCCACCTCGCCCGCCGCCATCGACCAGGCCGTGGCCCTGCTGAACCGCGCCGGCCTGGCCGTCAGCGCCCTCGCCGACAGCCCCGGCCTGTGCGTGCTGCGCACCGTGGCCATGCTCGCCAATGAAGGCGCCGACGCCGCGCTGCAAGGCGTGGCCTCGGCAGCCGACATCGACCTGGCCATGCGCGCCGGCGTCAATTACCCGCGCGGGCCGCTGGCCTGGGCCGACGCCCTGGGGCTGGACACGGTCGTGGCCGTGCTGCAGCACCTGCAGGCCGCCTACGGCGAAGAGCGCTACCGCCCCTCGTTGCTGCTGCGCCGCTGCCTGGCGCAAGGGAGAAACCTGCATGACTGAAGCCACCGCCCGCGACCTGGCCCAGCAATGCGCCATGGCGCTGCTGGAACGCGACAATGCCAGCCACGCCCTGGGCCTGCACCTGCTGGACGCCGACGCCGGCTACGCACAGCTGACCATGACCGTGCGCCCCGACATGCTCCAGGGCCACCGCACCTGCCACGGCGGCTTCATCTTCGCCCTGGCCGACTCGGCGTTCGCCGTGGCCTGCAACAGCTACGACCTGGCCACCGTGGCCCAGGGTTGCAGCATCGAGTACATCGGCGCGGTGCCGGTGGGCGACGTGCTTACCGCCACCTGCCACGAACTCAGCCGTCGCGGCCGCACCGGCACCTACGACGTGCGCATCGAAAACCAGAACGGCCAACTGATCGCCCTGTTCCGGGGCAAGTCCTACCAAGTGCGCGGCACCGTGCTGACGCCGGAGAACCCTCATGACTGATGCCCTTATCATCGACGCCGTGCGCACCCCCATCGGCCGCTACGGCGGCGCCCTCAGCGGCGTGCGCGCCGACGACCTGGGCGCCGTGCCCCTGCGCGCCCTGCTCGAGCGCCACCCGCAGGTGGACTGGAGCCAGGTGGACGACGTCATCTATGGCTGCGCCAACCAGGCCGGCGAGGACAACCGCAACGTGGCGCGCATGTCGGCGCTGTTGGCCGGCGTGCCGGTGAGCGTGCCCGGTACCACCCTCAACCGCCTGTGTGGCTCGGGGCTGGACGCGGTGGGCACGGCAGCGCGGGCGATTCGCAGCGGCGAGACCGGGCTGATGCTGGTGGGTGGCGTGGAATCCATGTCCCGCGCGCCACTGGTGATGGGCAAGGCCGAGACGGCGTTTTCGCGCCAGGCCGAGCTGTTCGACACCACCATCGGCTGGCGCTTCGTCAACCCGCTGATGCAGGCGCAGTACGGCATCGACTCGATGCCCGAGACCGCCGAGAACGTCGCCGCGCAGTTCAACATCAGCCGCGCCGACCAGGACGCCTTTGCCCTGCGCAGCCAGCAACGCGCCGCCGCCGCCCAGGCCAACGGGCGCCTGGCACGGGAAATCGTCGCGGTCAGTATCGCCCAGCGCAAGGGCCCGGCCAAAGTCGTAGAGCACGACGAGCATCCGCGCGGCGATACTACCCTTGAGCAACTGCACAAGCTGGGCACGCCGTTCCGCGCCAACGGCAGCGTCACCGCCGGCAACGCCTCGGGGGTCAACGACGGCGCCTGCGCGCTGCTGCTGGCAAGCCCGCAAGCAGCCGAGCGCTACCGCCTCAAGGCCCGTGGCCGGGTGCTGGCCATGGCCACCACCGGCGTCGAGCCGCGCATCATGGGCATCGGCCCGGTGCCCGCCACGCGCAAGGTGCTGGAGCGCGCCAACCTGGCCCTGGCCGACATGGACGTGATCGAACTCAACGAAGCCTTCGCCGCCCAGGGCCTGGCCGTGCTGCGTGAACTGGGCCTGGCCGACGACGACCCGCGGGTGAACCCCAACGGTGGCGCCATTGCCCTGGGCCACCCGCTGGGCATGAGCGGCGCGCGCCTGGTGACCACCGCCCTGCACCAGCTGGAACAGACCAATGGCCGCTACGCCCTGTGCACCATGTGCATCGGCGTCGGCCAGGGCATTGCCTTGATCATCGAACGCCTGTAAGCCTATGCACAGCCCGCCCTGCTGCGGGCCGGACACTCACACAAGAACAATTCGAGTGAAACCATGAACATGCACCTTGACCCTGAAGCCTTGCTGGACCCGTTCGAAACCGCCAGCGTCGACCAACTGCGCGAACACCAGCTGCAGCGCCTGCGCTGGAGCCTCACCCACGCCTACCAGAACGTGCCGCTGTACCGCCAGCGCTTCGACGCCCTGGGCCTGCACCCCGACGACCTGAAGTCGCTGGACGACCTGGGCCGCTTCCCCTTCACCGGCAAGAACGACCTGCGCGACAACTACCCCTACGGCATGTTCGCCGTGCCCCAGCACGAGGTGGTGCGCCTGCACGCCTCCAGCGGCACCACCGGCAAGCCCACCGTGGTGGGCTACACCCAGAACGACATCGACACCTGGGCCAACATCGTCGCCCGCTCGATTCGCGCCGCCGGCGGCAAGCGCGGCGACAAGGTGCACATTTCCTACGGCTACGGCCTGTTCACTGGCGGCCTGGGCGCCCACTACGGCGCCGAGCGCCTGGGCTGCACGGTGATCCCCATGTCGGGTGGGCAGACCGAGAAACAGGTGCAGCTGATCCGTGACTTCAACCCCGACATCATCATGGTCACGCCCTCGTACATGCTCAACATCGCCGACGAGATCGAGCGCCAGGGCATCGACCCGCAGAAACTTGCCCTGCGCCTGGGCATCTTCGGCGCCGAACCCTGGACCGACGAGTTGCGCGGCGCCATCGAGCGCCGCCTGGGCATCGTCGCCCAGGACATCTATGGCCTGTCGGAGATCATGGGCCCGGGCGTGGCCATGGAATGCGCCGACAGCCGCGGCCACCCGACTATCTGGGAAGACCACTTCTACCCGGAAATCATCGACCCGGTCACCGGCCAGGTGCTGCCCGACGGCCAGTTCGGCGAGCTGGTGTTCACCTCCCTGAGCAAGGAGGCCCTGCCGATGATCCGCTACCGCACCCGCGACCTCACCCGGCTGTTGCCCGGCAGTGGCCGGCCGATGCGGCGCATGGACAAGATCACCGGGCGCAGCGACGACATGCTGATCATCCGCGGGGTCAACGTGTTCCCCACCCAGGTGGAAGAGCAGGTGCTGAAAATCAAACAGCTCAGCGAATGCTACGAGATGCACCTGTATCGCAACGGCAACCTCGATTCGGTGGACGTCCACGTGGAACTGCGCCCCGAACAGCAGCACCTCGACACTGCCCAGCAGCAGGCCGTGTGCAACGAGCTGAGCAAGCAGATCAAGACCTACATCGGCATCAGCACCCGCGTGCTGCTGCAGCCGCTGCACTCCCTCAAGCGCTCGGAAGGCAAGGCCGCCCACGTCTTCGACAAACGCCAGTAACCCCGTAGCAGCGGCCGCAGGCCGCGTCCTTCCCCTCACCCCGCGGTGTACCTGCTGCACCGCAGCGCCCATGACGCGGCCTTGCGGCCGCTGCTACGGGATTCGTTTGCCTCGGAAACGTGATACGGAAATTTATTTGATACGCATATTTTGTATTTGATATTTAATTCTGTATCACTTATAAAATAGCCATGCCCCCTCATGGCGGAGACCCTTCATGTACGCACAGCTAGTGGAAACCGGCGTCAAGCGCCTCAAGACCCTCGACGAGATGGACGCCCAGGAACGCGCCTTCCAGGCACGTATCGACGCTGAAATCAAGATTGAAGCCAAGAACTGGATGCCCGACGCCTACCGGCAAACCCTGATTCGCCAGATCTCCCAGCACGCCCACTCGGAAATCGTCGGCATGCTGCCCGAAGGCAACTGGGTCACCCGCGCGCCGACGCTCAAGCGCAAGCTGCAGTTGATGGCCAAGATCCAGGACGAAGCCGGCCACGGCCTGTACCTGTACAGCGCCATGGAAACCCTAGGCGCCGATCGCGATACAGAAATTGCCAAGATGCACGCCGGCAAGGCCAAGTATTCGAGCATCTTCAACTACCCCACCCTGAGCTGGGCCGACATGGGCGCGGTAGGCTGGCTGGTGGATGGCGCCGCCATCGTCAACCAGGTGGTGCTGCAGCGCACCTCCTACGGCCCCTACGCCCGGGCCATGGTGCGCATCTGCAAGGAAGAGAGCTTCCACCAGCGCCAGGGCTACGAAATGCTCCTGACCATGATGCGCCACGGCACCCAGGCCCAGAAGGACATGGTGCAGGACGCCATCAACCGCCTGTGGTGGCCGGCACTGATGATGTTCGGCCCCAGCGACGAACACTCGCCCAACAGCGCCCAGTCCATGGCCTGGAAAATCAAGCGCCAGGGCAACGACGAACTGCGCCAGCGCTTCGTCGACCAGACCATCCCGCAACTCGAACTGCTGGGCTGCACCTGCCCCGACCCGGAGCTGAAATGGAACGCCGAGACCGGCCATTACGACTTCGGTGCCATCCAGTGGGATGAATTCCACGAAGTGCTCAAGGGCAACGGCCCGTGCAACGCCGAACGCGTCTCCACCCGCAAGCAGGCCATCGAGGACGGCGCCTGGGTGCGCCAGGCCGCCGTGGCCCACGCCCGCAAACATCACAACAAGAACGCCGCCTGAGCTGGAGAAACCCCATGTCCGACTGGACCCTGTTCGAAGTCTTCGTGCGCAGCAAGCACGGCCTCAACCACAAGCACGTGGGCAGCGTGCACGCCGCCGATGCAGTCATGGCCATCGAGAACGCCCGCGAGCTGTACACCCGACGCAGCGAAGGCGTGAGCCTGTGGGTGGTGCCCTCGGCGCTGATCACCGCCTCCTCGCCGGACGACAAGGAGCCGCTGTTCGACCCGGCCGACGACAAGGTCTACCGCCACGCCAGCTTCTACGAACTGCCGCCCGAAGTGGGGCACATGTGAGGCCGACCATGAGCATCGAACACGACCTGACCCATTACCTGCTGCACCTGGGTGACAGCGCCCTGATCCAGGGCCAGCGCCTGAGCCAGTGGATCGGCCACGCGCCGGCACTGGAAGAAGAACTGGCCCTGGCCAACGTCGGCCTCGACCTGATCGGCCAGGCGCGCCACTGGCTGGAGTACGCCGCCGAGCGCCTGGCCGATGGCCGCGATGCCGACGCCCTGGCTTTCCTGCGCAACGAACGCGAGCTGCGCAACCTGCTGCTGGTGGAACAGCCCAACGGCGATTACGCGGTAACCATGCTCAAGCAGTTCTTCTACGACGCCTGGCATTTGCAGGTGCTGCACGGGCTTGCCGGTACCAGCGACGCGCGCATCGCCGGCATCGCCGCCAAGGGCCTGAAAGAGGTGACCTACCACCTGCGCCGCTCCGCCGAGTGGGTGGAGCGCCTGGGCGACGGCACCGAGGAAAGCCACGCGCGCATGCTGGCGGCGCTGCCCAAGGTCTGGCGCTTCACCGTGGAACTGGTCAACCCCAGCGCCGCCGAGCAGCGCCTGGCGGCCGCCGGGCTGATCGGCGACCCCCTGGAGGTCGCAGCGGCGTGGCGCGCCAAGGTCGCCGACGTGTTCGCCCGCGCCACCCTGCCGCTGCCCGAGCCCGCCAGCCCGTTCTACCTCGACGGCCGCGAGGGCCTGCACAGCGAACACCTGGGCCTGCTGCTGGCCGAAATGCAATACCTGCCGCGAGCCTACCCCGATGCAACCTGGTGAGCTGATCGTCAGCGACCGGGGCGCTCGGCCGCAACAGGCCGGCGACCTGGCCCAGGCCTGGGCCGTGCTGGACCAGGTCATGGACCCGGAGGTGCCGGTGGTCAGCGTGGTGGCCCTGGGCATCGTCCGCGACCTGGCCTGGGAGGCCGGGCATCTGCAGGTGGTGGTCACCCCCACCTACTCCGGCTGCCCGGCCACCGAGGTGATCGAGGGCGACATTCGCGACGCCCTGGAACAGGCCGGTTTCCCCGCCCCCAGCCTGCAACGCCAGCTGACCCCGGCCTGGACCACCGACTGGATCACCCCCCAGGGCCGCGAGCAGCTACGCGCCTACGGCATCGCCCCGCCCGAAGGCAGCACCAGCAAGCGCACGCTGCTGGGCCAGGCGCCGCAGGTGTTGTGCCCGCAGTGCGGCAGCGCCCACACCGAGCTGCTCAGCCAGTTCGGCTCCACGGCCTGCAAGGCGCTGTACCGCTGCGTCGAATGCCGCGAGCCGTTCGACTATTTCAAGTGCATCTGATGGCTACCGGAGAACAACAATGAGCCAGTTCCACAGCCTGACCATCAAGCAGGTCCGCGCCGAGACCCGCGACGCGGTGTCTATCGTGTTCGACGTGCCGGCCCACCTGCAGGACGAATTCCGCTACACCCAGGGCCAGCACCTGGTCATGCGCACCCAGCTGGATGGCGAGGAAGTGCGCCGCTCCTACTCCATCTGCACCGGGGTCAACGACAACGAGCTGCGGGTGGCGATCAAGCAGGTGGCCGGCGGGCGTTTTTCCGCCTACGCCAACCAGCACCTGCAGGCTGGCCACCAGCTTGAGGTGATGCCGCCCGCCGGCGAGTTCAGCGTGCCGCTGGACCCGGCGCGCCACGGCAGCTACCTGGCGGTGGCGGCCGGCAGCGGCATCACGCCGATCCTGTCGATCATCAAGACCACCCTGGAACACGAGCCCCACAGCCGCGTCACCCTGCTGTACGGCAACCGCTCCAGCTCCGGGGCGCTGTTCCGCGAGCAGCTGGAAGACCTCAAGAACCGCTACCTGCAACGCCTGAACCTGGTGTTCGTGTTCAGCCGCGAGCAGCAGGACGTGGACCTGTACAACGGCCGCATCGACGCCGCCAAGTGCCAGCAACTGTTCAGCCGCTGGGTCGACGTGAAAACCCTGGACGCCGCGTTCATCTGCGGCCCCCAGGCCATGACCGAGACCGTGCGCGACCAGCTCAAGGCCCATGGCATGGCCGCCCAGCGCATCCACTTCGAGCTGTTCGGCGTGGCCGACGACGGCCACAAGCGCGAGGCCCGCGAAGCGGCGCGGCAACTGGACTCGGCGGTAAGCCAGGTCACCGTGATCAGCGACGGCCGCGCCCTGGCCTTCGACCTGCCGCGCAACACCGTCAGCGTGCTGGACGCCGGCAACGCCATCGGCGCCGAGCTGCCCTATTCGTGCAAGGCCGGGGTGTGCTCGACCTGCAAGTGCAAGGTCATCGAGGGCGAGGTGGAGATGGACGCCAACCATGCCCTGGAGGACTACGAAGTGGCGGCGGGTTATGTCCTGTCCTGCCAGACCTTCCCCCTCAGCCAGAAAGTCGTCCTCGATTTCGACCAAGTCTGACACCCCCGTAGCAGCGGCCGCAGGCCGCGTCCCCTGCCACCACGGTGCCCCCTGACGCCGCCTGGCGGCAGCTGCTACGGGCTCATGCCCTGTTTGTTTGTGGAGATGCCTGATGACCCCCACCCTGCAATCCTTCATCGCCGGCCGCTGGGTCGGCCAGCACGGCGCGCAAACCCTGCGCAGTGCCCTCAACGGCCAGCCCCTGGCGCGCACCCACGAGGACACCCTCGACTTCGCCGAAGCCGTGGACCACGGCCGCCGCGTCGGCAACCATAGCCTCGCCGCCCTTGACTTTCAGCAGCGCGCCCAGCGCCTCAAGGCCCTGGCGCTGTACCTGGCCGAGCGCAAGGAACAGCTCTACGCCCTGTCCCACCACAGCGGCGCCACCCGCGCCGACAGCTGGATCGACATTGAGGGCGGCAACGCCACGCTGTTCAGCTACGCCGGCATCGGCAGCCGCGAGCTGCCGTCGGGCAACGTGGTGCACGAAGGCCCGGCGTTCCCCCTGGGCAAGCTTGGCCAATTCGCCGGCAGCCACATCCTGGTGCCACGCGGCGGCCTGGCGGTGCACATCAACGCCTTCAACTTCCCCATCTGGGGCATGCTGGAAAAGTTCGCGCCGTGCTTCCTTGCCGGCATGCCCTGCGTGGTCAAGCCGGCCACGGCCACCAGCTACCTGACCGAAGCGGTGGTGCGGCTGATGGATGAGTCCGGCCTGTTGCCCGCCGGCA
Source organism: Pseudomonas imperatae (assembly GCF_057128625.1). Classification (NCBI taxonomy): domain Bacteria; kingdom Pseudomonadati; phylum Pseudomonadota; class Gammaproteobacteria; order Pseudomonadales; family Pseudomonadaceae; genus Pseudomonas; species Pseudomonas imperatae. The sequence continues at coordinate 92,879 of NZ_JBSKHP010000016.1, forward strand.
GCCTGCAGCTGGTGATCGGCAGCACCGGCGACCTGCTCGACCGCCTGCAAGGCCAGGACCTGGTGACCTTCACCGGCTCCGCCGACACCGCCGCCAAGCTGCGCGTCACGCCCAACCTGATCCGCCATTCGGTGCCTTTCACCGCCGAGGCCGACTCGCTGAACTGCGCCATCCTGGCCCCGGACGTGACCCCGGACGACGAAGAGTTCGAGCTGTACGTGAAGGAAGTGGTGCGCGAAATGACCACCAAGGCCGGGCAGAAGTGCACCGCCATCCGCCGCACCATCGTCCCGCGCCAACACCTGGACGCGGTGGCCACGCGCATTCGCGAGCTCCTGGCCAAAGTGGTGGTCGGTGACCCCGCGGTGGAAGGCGTACGCATGGGCGCCCTGGCCTCCCACGCCCAGCAGCGTGACGTCGGCGAGCGCCTGGCGCTGCTGCAGCAAAGCTGCGACACCCTGTTCGGCACCGCCGACGGCTTCAGCCCGCGTGGCGAGGGCGTGGCCGAGGGCGCGTTCTTCGCCCCCACCCTGCTGCTGGCCCGCGACGCCCACGCCGAAGGCGGCGCCCATGACATCGAGGCGTTCGGCCCGGTGAGCACGCTGATGGCCTACGACGACCTGGATGAAGCCCTGGTGCTGGCCGCCCGCGGCAAAGGCAGCCTGGTCGCCAGCCTGGTCACCAGGAGCCCGCAGATTGCTGCCAAGGCCATCCCGGCCGCAGCCGCCTGGCATGGCCGCCTGTTGGTGCTGGACCGCCACGCTGCCGTCGAATCCACCGGCCACGGCTCACCGCTGCCGCAGCTCAAGCACGGCGGGCCGGGGCGTGCCGGCGGTGGTGAAGAGCTGGGCGGCCTGCGCGCCGTCAAGCACTACCTGCAACGCGCGGCCATCCAGGGTTCGCCGACCATGCTGGCGGCCATCACTGGCGAGTACGTGCGCGGCGCCGACGTCATCGAAACCGAAGTGCACCCGTTCCGCCGGCACTTCCAGGACCTGCAAATCGGCGAGTCGCTGCTCACCCACCGGCGCACCGTCACCGAGGCCGATCTGGTGAACTTCGGCTGCCTGTCCGGCGACCATTTCTACATGCACTTCGACGAGCTGGCGGCGCGCCGCTCGCAGTTCGGCCAACGCATCGCCCACGGGTACTTCGTGCTGTCGGCCGCCGCCGGGCTGTTCGTCTCCCCGGGCGAAGGGCCGGTGCTGGCCAACTATGGCCTGGACACCCTGCGCTTCATCAACCCGGTGGCCATCGGCGACACCATCCGCGCACGGCTGACCTGCAAACGCAAGATCGACCAGGGCAAGCAGAGCCCGCAGGGCATCCCGCAGGGGGTGGTGGCCTGGGACGTGGAAGTCACCAACCAGCGCGATGAAGTGGTGGCCAGCTACGACATCCTGACCCTGGTGGTGAAGCGCGAAGGCTGAACCTTGGTGGGAGCTGGCTTGCCAGCGAGCTTTTGAGGCACGAAAAGCTCGCTGGCAAGCCAGCTCCCACCTGATGTTCGCGCCCCAATTGTTACCGTCACGGTCGCTGCGGGGGCCGTGATGGTGCATTCAGAAACATCTTGCAACACTCTCACGGACGAGAGCTTTCCCAGGCCTGTTGAAACCGCTCTAGTTCAGGGTTTTCAACAGGTTACTACGCCTACTCACAACCGGCACGGCAATTGCAATTTCAGTCCCAACCCTCATCCAGCAGGTTGCCTGATGCAGCAGTTTTTTCAGTCCGCCGACATGTCCGAACACGCCAGCCACCTCACCGGCTGGGACCAGCGCTATGACCAGCTGAGCAGCGGCCCGCTGGACGCCGCGCTGTGGGTGCGCGACGTCGGCGCCATCCGCCTGTTCCGCGAGCGGCTGAGCCAGGCCGCGATCCAGCACATGCAGCTGCCGCGCGACCACCTCAACCTGATTCTGCCGCTGGTGTGGCCACAGGGCGGCAGCGAGCAGAAATGGCTGCTCGATGGCCTCAACCTGCTGCCCAACCAGCGTGAATTTCGCACCGTCACCGGCGCCGGCATGGACGTGCTGGGGCTGTCCATTCCCTACGCCGAACTGGCCGATGTGCTGAGCGACGCCACCCTGGCCCGCTGTCGCGCCAGCCAGGCGGTGCAGGGCGTGGCCCTGCCGGCGTTGGCCCACCGGGGTGCCTGCCGCGAACTGGTGGCGTTGCTGGGCAGCCACGCCGACCAGTGCATCAAGCCGCGGCTGCTGGAACTGACCGCCAGCCTGCTCGGCGCGCTGGACGGACAGCCCAGCCACCAGCCCAGCTTCACCACCCGCCAGTACATCGTGCAGCGTTGCCACGAGCTGGTGATGGAAGACCCCCACGGCACCGCCAGCCTGGTGGAGCTGTGCAGGCGCCTGAAGATTTCCCGGCGCACGTTGCAGTACAGCTTCCAGAGCGTCGCCGACGTCAACCCCGTGCAGTACCTGCGCTCGGTGCGCCTCAACGAGGCACGCCGCGCCCTCACCCGCCAACCCCAGGCGCGCATCAGCGACATTGCCGCGCAATGGGGGTTCGAGCACACCAGCTACTTCTGCAGCCAGTACCACAAGCTGTTCGGCGAAAAACCCTCCGACCGCCGCAGACCCAGCCCCCCGTAACAACAACTGTCTTTGTGGGAGCTGGCTTGCCAGCGAGTTTTTAGGGCCTCGACAGCTCGCTGGCAAGCCAGCTCCCACAACAGCCGCACCTCAGCCCCCCTCGCAGTTATACCGGGTATGCACCACTATCTGCGTAAACCCCGGCGCCGCGCGGCTGCCTTCCACCGCGCCGCGTATCCAGCGCGCCGCCGCGGCCAGCTCACCGGCGAAGTCGTGGGAAATGACGTAGTCCATCACCCCGCTTTCCAGCATCGCCCGGGTGTGCACTGTCAGCTCATGGCCGACGAAGATCGGCCGCTGCGCAACTGGCACCGTGGCGATGGCCTGGGCCACGCCGCGGTTGGCGCCGGCCACGTTGTAGATGGCCGCCGGGTAGTCATGCTTGGAGAAATAGCGCATCAGTTGGTCGGTGGTGGTCTGCGGGCGATCGTCGGACATCATTCGTTCATCGATCTTCAGGTACGGAAAATCCGCCCGCAGCACCCGCCGGAAGCCCATCTCGCGCTCCTGCTGGCAACGAAACGGCATGCTGTTCACCAGCAGGATCTTCGCCGGCGCACGCGGCAGCCCATTGCCTATCAATACACCCGCCACGCTGCCGGCGGCGTACTGGTCGTTGCCCACGTAGGCGCTGCGGTTGGAGTTGGGCAAATCGGTGGTCAGGCACACCACGGCAACGCCCTGCCCACATAGCGTGCGAATGGCGCGGTTGATGGCCGGGTGCTCGCGCGACACCACGATCACGCCGTCGGCCGACGCCCCTTCGGCCTGCACGCGGTCGGCGAAGGCCGCCGGGTCGACCTGGCTGGTGGGCACGTACACGCCCTGCACCACTACCCCCGGCATCGAGCTGTTCACCACCGCCTCGGCCTGGGCCAGGGTGGCGTTGAAGGTCTCGCCCGAATCGCAGAACAGCTTGATCTGCAACGTGGCGCGGCCCTCGGCCAGGTCGTGGCGCAGTTTCTCCAGCGCCGCCAGCACCTTCAGGCGCGTGCCCTCGCGCACGCCGGGGCGGTTGTTCAGCACCCGGTCCACGGTGGCCGGCCCCACCCGCGCGACCCGGGCGATGTCCTGCACCTTGGGGCCCTTCCATACCTGTCCCGGTGTTGCGCCGCCCATGCCATCTCCCCGTTGATGTATTTCCCATCAAGAATAGGCCTATGGCTCAACTATTCCAGCACCTGGCGAAAAAACCCTCACGCCTGATTTGATTGAAATCACATCAGAAAGTGACCTTCGTGCTCGTTGCCGGCTGGTTTGGCGCTGCTGATAATCGGCCCACAACAACCACAACAAACCGATCAGGTACGCGAACATGAGCATACGCATCGCCGTCATTGGCGCCGGCATCATGGGCCAGGATCACGCCCGCATCATCGCCCGCGAGGTGCCCGGGGCCACCCTGCAATTGATCTGCGACCCCTCCCCTGGCCGTGCCCGCGCCGTGGCCGACCAGTTCGGCGCCGTCGACGCCAGCCACGACCCACTGCACGCCATCGCCCGCGCCGACGTCGACGCGGTGATCATCGCCAGCCCCGACGACACCCACGCCTCGCTGGCCATGGCCGCCATCAGCGCCGGCAAACCGGCCCTGTGCGAAAAACCCCTGTCGCAGAGCCCGGACGAGTGCCTGGCGGTGATCGACCGGGAGACGTCCCTGGGCCGCCAATTCATCCAGCTGGGCTTCATGCGCCGCTTCGACCCCTCTTATCGGGAAATGAAGCACGCCCTGGACACCGGCCTGATCGGCCGCGCGGTGATGATGCACAACTTCCACCGCAACGTCGAAGCGCCGGCCAACTTCAGCGGGCAGATGGCAATCAGCAACTCCGCCCCCCACGAGTTCGACGTGGCGCGCCACGTGCTGGGCACCGAGTACAGCGCCATCGCCGTGTTCCAGCCCGCCCGCAGCTCCAGCACAGGCGTCGGTGCGCCGGTGTTCATGGTGCTGGAAACCCGCGACGGCCACCTGGTGAACATCGAGGTCAACAACAACGCCGCCTACGGCTACGACGTGCGCGGCGAACTGGTGGGCGAGCAAGGCTCCATCGAGCTGGCGGCGCCGGTGCAGGCCCGCGTCAACCGCCACCTGCACGGCGGCCACCGTTACGCCGCCGACTGGCGCCCGCGCTTTGCCGACGCCTACCGCTTGCAGGACCAGGCGTTTCTTGAGTTCGTCACCACCGGCGTGTTCCCCGCCCAGGCGGCCAACGCCTGGGACGGCTACTGCGCCGCCAGCGTGGCCCAGGCCGGCATCCAGGCCCTGAACGAGGGCCGCCGGGTCACCCTGCACAGCCTCGCCACCCCTGCCCTTTACCTGCCACGCCAAGGAGCACGTCCATGAAACTGGGATTCGTCACCGACAGCCTGGGCGGCGTGCCCTTCCAGGACGTGCTCGACCACGCGCAACGCCTGGGAGTCTCGGGCCTGGAGATCAACACCGGCGGCTGGTCCACGGCGCCGCACTTCAACCTGGCGCAGATGCTCGGCAGCACCGCCTCACGCCGCGAGCTCAAGCGCAGCTTCGAGACGCGCAACCTGGAGATCATCGCCCTCAACGCCAACGGCAACCCGCTGCACCCCACCCAACCCGAACAGGGCCAATGCCTGAAGGACACTATTCGCGTGGCCGGCGAGCTGGGGGTCAAGACCGTGTGCACCATGTCCGGCCTGCCCGAAGGCCAGGCCGGCGACCGCATGCCCAACTGGGTGGTGGCGTCGTGGCCGCCGGAAACCCAGGCCATCCTGCGCTACCAATGGCAGGAGCGGCTGCTGCCGTTCTGGGCGGAGATCGCCGCGCTGGCCAAGGAAAACGGCGTCGAGCGCATCGCCCTCGAGCTGCACGGCAGCCAGTGCGTGTACAACGTGCGCTCGCTGCTGCAACTGCGCGCGGCCATCGGCCCGCTGATCGGCGCCAACCTCGACCCCTCGCACCTGTTCTGGATGGGCGCCGACCCGTTGGCGGCCGCCGAAGCCCTGGGCGAGGCGATTTACCACGTGCACGCCAAGGACACCCTGCTCAACACCCCGGTGCAAGCGGTCGACTCGCTGCTGGAAAACGGCTCGCTGATGGACATTGCGGCGCGCAGCTGGTCGTACATCACCCTCGGCTTCGGCCATGGCGAGCAGTGGTGGCGGCAGTTCTGCTACCGCCTGAAAATGGCCGGCTATGACGGCTGGCTGTCGGTGGAGCACGAAGACGTGCTGCTCAACAGCCTTGAGGGCCTGGAGAAATCCATCGCCCTGCTGCAAGGCGTGATGCCGGTCGCCGCCGCCGACTTCAAGCCCCAGGCCATCTGACCTAAACCACGCCGTGGCGGGCAACCCTGGACGGGCGGTGTCCAGGGTTGCACACGCCACCCATCGCCCGCAGAATGGCTCGTCATGCCGCAGCCGCTTCCGCGAGGTTCTTTCTTGTACGCCAAATCCCTGCATATCTACGACTTCAAATGCTACGGCAAGGCGGTCCTGCGCCTGCAGTACCCGGGGCGTACTGGCAAGGGCGTGTCGGCGTTGAAGAATGTCAACCTGATACTGGGAGACAATGGCGGCGGCAAATCTTCCATCCTGCGGGCGCTGGCCATCGCCGCACTGGCGCCGGCGCTCCTGGACTCCGGTTTCGTACCGTACCGCCTGGTACGGCGGCCGGCCCTGGGGCAGGCCCCGGTCAAGGAATGCCTGCTGAAAATCGAGGCCGTGGCCACCGGCGAAGACTACTCGCCAGCCGCCCCCCGCAGCCGCAAGCTCGAACTGCTGGCGCGCCTCGAACCCCGCGGCCCGAAAGGCAGCCAGGACCGCCTGCACCTCGACAGCACCCCCGACTCCCCCATCGCCCGCCTGCTGGAGGACGACACGTCGCCGGCATTTTTCATGGTGGGCTATGGCGCAACGCGCCGGGTCGAGACCGATGACTATTCGCCCAGCAGCGCGCGCCGTTCCCGCGGCCTGCGCTACCAGCGCCTGGCCGGGCTGTTCGAAGACCAGGTGGCGCTGCGGCCGTTGCAGCCGTGGCTGGGAAAACTGCAATCGCGCAACCCACAGCGGTTCAACCGGGTGATCAACCTGCTCAACAGCGTGCTGCCGGGCAACGTCTGCTTCACCGGCGAGCAGGATGAAGAAGACGAGCAATACCTGTTCCTGTTCGATGGCGTGCCGACCCCATTCACCTCGCTTTCCGATGGCTACAAGGCCTTCATCGGCTGGGTGACCGACCTGCTGGGGCACCTCTGCGACGTGACGCCCGAGGGCAAGGCCATCGACGAGATTCCCGGCATCGTGCTGGTGGACGAGATCGACCTGCACCTGCACCCGGAATGGCAACGCAGCGTCGTGCCCTCCCTGGCCGCCGCCTTCCCGCAGCTGCAGTTTGTGTTCACCTCCCACAGCCCGCTGGTGGCCAGCACGGTAAAACGCGAGAACGTGTTCATCACCGACACCGCGCCCGGCGGCACCGCCACCGTCCGGCAGCTGGAAGAGCACGTCTACGGCAGAAGCATGGAGCAACTGCTGCTGTCCTCCTACTTCGGCATGCAGACCACGCGCCCGGAGGCCTTCCAGGCGGACGGCGAACAACTGTTCCGCAAGGCTGCCGAGGGCGACGCGAACGCCGCGCTGGATTTCCTGGCCCAGCTTACCCAAGCCGCGCCGTTACCTTCCGACCCGGATGAACGCAAGGGTGGGAAGCGGCAGGAATGATCAAATACTCCATCACACCGGCAGCCCTGGAGGATGCGATCGAAGCGGCTGTGCCCCGATGGTCGAGCAACGCCGCCAAACGCGCCCGCAAGCTGGTGCAACTGGGGGCTTTCCAGGAGAAAACCTCGATCTGGAGCCAGGTGAAACCTGTCTACATGAAGGTGCAGTTCAACAAGTGCGTGTTTTGCGAGCGACAATTCGAGAGCCCCCAGTACGGGACCATCGAGTTTGACCTTGAGCATTTTCGGCCGAAGTCATCTGTCCTGGCGTGGCCGGATCCCAGGAAGCACCCGCAGCTCGCCTATTCAGTCGCGATGGGGGACGCAGCACCAGCAGGTTATTTCTGGCTAGCCTATGACCCACTCAACTATGCCGCGTCCTGCAAGGTGTGCAACACCACGTTCAAGCTCAACTATTTCCCCGTCGCAGGCCCGCGTGGCGCGGTCAATTCGACGACAGCCGAGCTTGCGGCCGAAGCACCGTACCTGTGCTATCCCCTCGGCGCCGATGGCGAAGACCCGGAAACCCTGGTCACCTTCATCGCCACCGTTGCAGTTCCAGCCCAGGCCGATGGCCCCGGGCGGTTGCGCGGGCAGATCATCATCGACTTCTTCGGGCTCAATAAGCGCGAACAACTGCACCGTGACCGGGCACGCATGCTGGCCCTGTTCGGCCCTGCACTGCTGGCGCAGGCCCAAGGCACCGCCAGCGCCTCGGACCTGCGGCTCATCGCCAGCATGACCGAGGCCAATCTGCCGCATTGCAGCTGCTTGCGCGCCTACAAGCAGCTATGGGCACGCGATGCCGCGCTTGCCCAACGGGTCTTCGAGCAGTGCCGCGAATACATGTTTAGCGAGGCAGGCACTGCGCCTCCTTACGACCACGATCGCGCCGCAAGCATCGGCTGAACCGGCGGCCTAGCCCGCTGCCCGATAACGCTCGGCCGGCTGCGCCTGGCGCAGATTCGACAGCAGCAACCGCCGCGCGCCATCCAGCGCGTCCCAGCGGTCGGCCACGTGCAGCGGCGGAATGGTCACCAGTTCACGGCGGTCGTAGCCCACCAGCGCGGCGTCCACCAGGTCTTCGACTTCCATCACCTCGGGCAAGGTGCTGATGTCGATGCCCGAGTGCTGCCAGATCTCGGTGCGGGTGGCGGCGGGCAGCACGGCCTGCACGTACACGCCCTTGGACCCCAGTTCCAGGTGCAGGCCCTGGGACAGGAACAGCACGAAGGCCTTGGTGGCGCCGTAGACGGTCATGTTCAGTTCCGGGGCCAGCCCCACCACCGAGCCAATGTTGACGATGGCGCCTTCACCCGTGCGCGCCAGGCGCGGGGCTATGGCGGCTGCCAGGCGGGTCACCGCGGTGACGTTGAGGGCCAGCAGGCTGTCGATGGCGGCGGCGGTTTGTTGGGTGAAGCCGCCTGACTGCCCGGCGCCGGCGTTGTTGATCAGCACGCCAATGGTGGCGTCTTCGGCCAGGCGTTGCTCCACGCGCGCCAGGTCTTGGGCCTGCGTCAGGTCGGCCTGCAGCACATCGATGTTGACGCCGCTTTCGTCACGCAAGCGGGCCGCCAGGGCATCCAGGCGCTCCTTGTTGCGGGCCACCAGCACCAGGTCGTGGCCGCGGCGGGCGAAACGTTGTGCATAGGTGGCGCCGATTCCGCTGGACGCACCGGTGATCAAAACAGCTGGAAGCTTGCTCATGAGGTCCTGCTCCTGGGTTGGACGTGCTGGGTTAGTATTGAATTTATGATGATGACTGAAATCTAAACCGTCAAGCATTTTGATGTCAACCAACATCAATGTATACTGACGGGCAGTCACTCCCCCATTTGTGCAGGCACGAACATGAAGGTCACCAAGGCCCAGGCGCAGGCCAACCGCGCGCACATTGTCGCCACCGCCGCCACCCTGTTCCGCGAGCGCGGCTACGACGGCGTCAGCGTGGCCGACCTGATGGGCGCCGCCGGTTTCACCCATGGCGGCTTCTACAAGCATTTCCGCTCCAAGGCCGACCTGATGACCGAGGCCGCGGCTTGTGGTTTCGCCCAGACCGAGGCGCGCACCGGCACGGCCGAGCGCGCGGCGTTGATCAAACAGTACCTGTCGCGCGAGCACCGCGACGGACCCGGTGATGGCTGCACCATGGCCGCGCTGTCGGCCGATGCGTCGCGCCAGCCGGCGGAGGTGAAAGAGGTGTTCGGGCAAGCGATCGAGCGCTCGCTGGAGCAGGCGCAAGGTGAAGCCGCGCGGGCCAGGCGCATCAACGAGATGGCGCACCTGGTGGGGGCCATCCTGCTGTCCAGGGCGTGCCCGGACGATTCGGCGCTGGCGGACGAGATTCTGCAGGCGTGTTGCGCGCAGGCGTTGGCGGGGTTGGCTTCGTAGTGCGTGGACGCGGCCTGCGGCCGCTGCTACAGGGGGCAAAAAACTGCGTTGCATTGAGGGCCTCAACAGCTCGCTGGCAAGCCAGCTCCCACAACGGTGTTTCACATCCCCTGTAGCAGCGGCCGCAGGCCGCGTCCGGGACGTTACTGGCCCCCCACGCGGTACACGCTGATCAGCACTTCATGCTCGCTGATGCCATCGATGGTGCCGGTGAAGATGTAGTCGTTCAGCCACGCATGGGCCCCCGGCGCGGTCTTGAACGACGGCACGGTGCGGCAGTAGAAATCACTCTCCTGCATATCCTTGATCGCAAGGCCCTTGGCCTTTTTCGCCAGTCCCGACTCGTTGAGACGCCAGATGCCGGCGTTGTTGATGATGATCACCTGGCCGTCGTCGGTCTTGAGCCGGTACAGGGCGTTGATGTGGGTGACGCCGTCGTCGCGGGTCACCGACATGTCGGCGCCGCCCGGCACCACGGTGCCCTTCATGCCCTTGCCGGTGAAGGTGCCGCCGATGATCGGGTAGTTGATGCGCGCGCCGTCCGGGCCCTTGCCCATGTCTTCCTGGGGGCCGAGCTGGACGTCGATCTGCATCACCAGCTCGTGGGTCAGGCGGTCAGGAATACGTTCCTTGAGTTCAGCCGCCATGGACGGCGCAGCCAGGGCAGCCGCGAAGGCGATGCCGGTCAGGGTCTTGAAAGTAGTAAGCATTGTATTTCCTCAGTTCAAAGGGTCGGGACGGCAAGGTTGTTTGAGCAGCGCGCCACAGGCCGGCCGGGCCGCTGGCACTGCTACCCCGGTGAGTTCACCCAGCACCAGGCGCGAAGGGTGCGCGGCGTCGTGCAGCACGCTGTTGCGGCTGGGGATGGAGAAGTAATCGAAGCCATAGCCGCCGGTGCCGGACGGCGTGTCCACCCACAGGCGCAGGCGCGAGCCCTTGCGGAACGGGTGCGAGAACGGCGGTATTTCCACCCGGCCCAGGGCGGGCACGTTGGGCAGCATCGGCTGGATGCCGTCCGGGTCGTCCAGCAACCAGGGGCGCAGCGCGGTGGAACGCGCCTCATCCAGCTTGCGCAGGGACATGCGCAGCCAGCCGCGCTGCACGAACACCTCCTGGCCGTCGGGGCGCACTTCGGTGACGGTCACCTGCAGGTCGGTGTCCGGCGCCAGGAAGGTGGTCAGCCACAGGTCGGCGCTGGCGGTGCCGTAGGTCAGCAGGTCACGCTGCAGCGGTGCGCTGGTGTAGGCCAGGCTGCCCTGCTTCCACACCGGGTGCTGCGCGCCCCAGGCGTTGTCGTTTAGGTAGGTGTTCACCTCCGGGCCGGGGATGGGGTAGTTGTAGCTGTCCGGGGCACCGCCGCCCTGCCCGTGCTCCACCAGGCTGCCGTGCTCGCCCAGGGCGAAGGTCACCGGCTGCACCGCCAGGGGGAAATGGTCGCGCTCGATGGTCCAGCCTGGCCGCGCGGTTTCATTGGGTTCATGGCGGCCGCCGTCGCGCTTGTCGGCCACGGTTTCCTGCCACACCTCCACGCGCGGGGTGTGCTCGAAGCCGTTGGCCTTGCCTTTGACGAAGTGATCGAGGAAGGCGATCAGCTTCTGCCGGAAGCGCTCCGACTCATACAGGTTGTGGCCGCCGCTGGACTCCACCAGCCACAGCTGGTTGGGGTCCAGGCGCTCCTGGTAATAGCCCTCGCGGGCCAGCACGGCCTCGTCCTGCCAGCTGTGCATGGACAGCACCGGCACCTTGATGCGCGCGGCCTGCTCGCGCGGGCTGCGCTGGTTGGCCCAGGCGTCGCGCAGCGGGTGGCGCAGCAGGTTGTACATCAATGAAGTGCTGACCACCTTGGCCTGGTTCTGGGTGACCTGGGCCAGGCAGCGCTCATCGTTTTCGGCCTTGGCGCTGGCCTTCACCGCGTCCCAGCGCATGTCCACGAACCAGTGCCACGAGGTGGTGAACGCCTGGTTCGGCACCCCGCCCGGCGCCCAGCTGTCGCTGCGCGCATCGCCGATCACCATGCCCGGGGCGATGGCCTTCAGGTGCGGTGGCTGGGCGGCGGCCGTCATCAACTGCGACATGCCCGACCACGACCAGCCGAACATGCCGATGTCGCCGTTGGACCAGGGCTGCGCGGCGGCGAACTCCACCGCGTCGCGGCCGTCCAGGCCATAGGCCGGGCCCAGGAAATCGAAGGTGCCCTGGCTGCAGCCGGTGCCACGGGCCTGCACGCCCATCACCGCGTAGCCCTGCTCCACCAGTTGCTTGTCGGTGGCCACCGAGAAGGTTTCGTTGTCGTGCAGGTACGCCGGGCCGCCGATGCTGCCCGAGTCATAACCGCTGTAGCGCACCACCACCGGGAAGCGCCCCTCGCCCTTGGGCAGCAGCACCGAATAGCGCAGCTGGGTGCCGTCGGCGGCGGCCAGGTAGCCGGTCACGCGCTTGCCCCAGAACGGCTGCCAGCTGCGCGCCGGCCCCTCCTGGGCGCCGGGTTCGGCGGCCTGCACGGCCACGCTTGCCAGCAGCGACAGGGCCAGCGCACAGGTGATGTGATTGAATTTTTTCGCGAACATGGAAGGCCTCGACCTGCACAGTGAAAGACGGCTCAAAAGGATTTGGTCACGGACGCGACCACCGTGGCGGAACAGTCGCCGGCGCTGCCGAACGCCGAATAACATTCGGCCCTGGACAGGTCGGTATCGATGTAGGCCGCCTTCCACAGCAGGCCCAGGAACGGCTTGCTCAGCGACACGCCCCAGTCGCGGTAGGTGCTGCGGAACGAGCCGTCGCCGGCCTGGTAGGCCTGGTCATCGTGGGTGTCGGTGTAGCCGTAGCGCAGGTTGAGCAGGGTCTGGTACGGCAGCGGCACGTTGTATTCCACCCAGGTGATGAAGCGGTCGTTGTCGCGCGGCTTGATCACCACGCCATAGGGCGCCAGCTGCGCGGCCAGGGCCTGGCGCGCCGGCGGGTTCTGCAGGTTGCTGGAATACTTGAAGCCCAGCGTGGCGCCGTAGACGCCGAACGTGCCGATCCATTCGTTGAAGTTCACCCAGCTGTCCTTGGGGTAGTCGTAGGCCACGTAGGCCAGGGAAAAGCGTGTGTTCTGGCTCAGGGGCCGGGCAATGCCGGCGTAGTAGTCGAACTCCCGGCGCGTGGCCGTGCCGAAATCGACGTTGGTGGTGAACACCCCGGCGAATAGCCCGCTGGGCTTGTGCACCAGGGTGGCCGCGGTCAACAGCGCCGGGTTGCCCTGGGTCAGCGAGAAACCGCCCACCCGGTAGTCACTGGCGGCGGTGGCGTCGACGTTGAGCATCACCTCCGGGGTCAGGTCAAAGGCCTGGCTTGGCAACGTGCAGCTCGCACTGGCGAGCCCCACGGCCACGAATACCCACTTGTTCATGTACTTCTGCTCCGTTGTTTTGTTTGAAATGGCAGAAAAGTTCAAGCGACAGCTGTTTTGTTTTTGGTGTGTGAATGTTGCGGGTGCAGCGGTGCCCGGGCCGTGCTCGGGGAGCCGGCCGTGCTGGTTAACGGGTGAACGGGGTCAGACGTCCGAGCGGATGCGGTTCCACAAGCGCGTGATCAGGCGCTGCACCTTCAGCGACGGCGGCTCTATCTGGAACAGCAGCCCGCGGTCCTTGTCCGGCACGAACAGGTTTTCCTCGGCGCGCAACGCCGGGTCTATCAGCGGCGTGCTGGCCGGGTTGGGGTTGGGGTAGCCGATCTCGTTGCTGACGCGGGCGATCACCGCAGGCTGTAGCAGGAAATCCATGAAGGCATGGGCCTGCACCAGGTTCTTCGCGCCCTTGGGAATGACCATGTCGTCCGACCACATCAGCGTGCCCTGGCGTGGCAAGGCCAGGCCGATGTCATTGCCGTTGTGCGCCGCCTTGGCCATGTTGCGCGCCGCCAGCATGCCGCCCGACCAGCCCAGGGCCACGCAGATATCGCCATTGGCCAAATCCTGCGGGTACTTGGCCGAGTTGAAGTAGCGCACGTACGGGCGTATCGCCTGCAATAGCGCGGTGGCCTTGTCGTAGTCGGCAGGGTTGCTGCTGCTGGGGTTCAGGCCCAGGTAATTCAGGGCGATGGGGAACACCTCGCTGGGGCTGTCGAGGATGGCCACCCCGCACTGGCTGAGCCTGGCGATGTTCTCGGGCTTGAACAGCAGGTCGTAGTCGCGCATGTCCACGCCCTTGCCCAGCACCGCCTCGACCTTGGCCTTGTTGTAGCCCAGCAGCGTGCTGCCCCACAGGTACGGCACGGCGAAGCGGTTGCCCGGGTCCAGGCCTTCACGTTGGTGCATCAGCACAGGGTCCAATTGCTGCCAGTTCGGCAGTTGCTGGCGGGCCAGCGGCAGCACCGCCCCGGAGTTGATCAGCGTCGGCAGCTGGCTGCTGCTGGGGAACGCCACGTCGTAGCCGGAGTTGCCGGTCAGCAGCCGCGCTTCAAGGGTCTGCGGGCTGTCGAAGATGTCGTAGATCACCTCGATGCCGGTGCGCTGCCTGAAGTCTTCAAGCACGTCCTTGGGCAGGTACTCGATCCAGTTGTAGATGCGCAGCTGGCCGCCGATGGGTTCGGCCCGGGCGCCCAGCCCCGCCACCGCGCACAGCAGCCCGGCCAGGCTTGCGGATAACAAGCGTTTCATCGAAAGACTCCAGCAAAGGTCAGGGTCACAGCGCGGTTGCCAGCGCCCGAATCAGGCGCAGGGTGTCGACGTCCAGCACGCTCTCGGCCACCGGCAGCGAGGACTGCTTGACGATGACCACCTGGCGGCTGAAATCCACGTAAAGGTACTGGCCATGGATGCCCACCGCCAGCAGCGCCTCGCCGGGGTACACGTACCACTGGCTGCGGTAGGTGGCGCCGGGGCTCCACTGGGCGAACGCCGGGTTGGCGGCGTACACCGCCGGGTCGCCGCCGGCCAGCACGTTGTCAATCACCTGTCGCGGCAGCAGGCCCTGGCCGCCGGCCAGCAGCATGGCGCCGAAGCGGGCCATGTCGCGCAGGGTGGCGTTGAAGCCTGCGCCGGCGACGTTGCGGCCCCAGGGGTCGGCGATGAAGAAGCCGTCGCGGTCACAGCCCAGGCCCTGCCACACCGTGCTCAACTGCTGGGCGCAGCTGACCCCGCTGGCGCGCTCCATCACCCAGGCCAGCGCCTCGGTAGTGGCGGTGACGTAGTGGAAGAAGCCGCCGTGCTCGCCGTTCTTGCGGGTGGCGGGCAGGTATTCGTACAGCGATTGATAGGCCGCCTGCACGTCGGCGGGTGGCAGCGTCAGGCCGCAGGCGTAGCCGAACTGCGAGCTGCCCGAGCGCGGGTCGTCGTAGACCTCGTCGTAATCGATGGCCACCGCCATGTCCAGCAGCTGCCGCACCGTGGCGTCGCCGAAGGCGCTGCCGGCCAGCTCCGGCACGTAGGCCGTGGCCAGCGCCTGCTCCACCAGCACGCCCTGGCGCACCAGGTCCTGGGCCAGCAGGCCGATCAGCGACTTGGTCACCGAAAACATGATGTGCCGCTTCATGGGCGCGTGGCCGTTGAAATAGCGCTCCTGCACCACCGCCCCCGCCTTCATCACCAGCCAGCCGTCAGTGCAACTGGCCAACAGGTGCTCGTGCAGGCCCACGCTGGCCCCCGAGGCGCTGTGAAACTGAAAGTTTTCAAGCCGTGGTTCGCCCTGGGGCAGCGGTTGCGCCGGCGCCTGGCCACGGGGAACGCTGATGCTGGGGCGAATACGGCCCAGGTTCAGGAACGCCCAGCGGTTGTACGGCGGCTGCATGAAGTTGTGCCAGGTGACGCGCGCCGCTGGCTGCGGCGGAAAGCCCTGCATCAACGCCGGGTGCGGCTCGGCGTCGGTGGCAGCGTAGGCGCTGCGCAAGGCCTGGTGAAAATCGGTGCTCATGAACGCTTCCCTCTGTCGTGATGGGAATAGTTTTATTGCGATAAAACGTTTTAGTCAAATAAAACATTTGCCTCGACTAATCCTTCGATTAGAATCAAGCACTTAAACCTTCGGGGTGCGGGAGACGGCATGAGCGGATTGCGGGAAAGGCAGAAGCAGCAGCGGCGAGAAGCCATTCTCGAGGCGGCGCTGGGTTTGTTCGACGACCAGGGGTTCGCCGCCACCACGGTGGAGCAGATAGCCGAGCGCACCGGGGTGTCGATCCCCACGGTGTTCAACTACTTCGGCAGCAAGCAGGACATTCTGCTGGCGGTGGTGGAACAGGCCGACCTGCGCGCCGTCAACGATGCGCAGCTATCGATGCCGGCGTTCGATAACGCCGTGGACGCCATGTGCCACCTGGAAGCGCTGATTGTGCAGCACGAACTACAGGTGCTGCCGCCCAGCATCTGGCGCGAGCTGCTACCGCTGGGGCTGGTGGGGCCCAAGCCTGCGACCGTGCTGCCGCTGAACGCGCGGCTGGTGGAAGAGATAGCGCGGCTGCTGCACGACCTGCAGGCGCGCCAGTTGTTGAGCCAGGCCATCGACGTGGACTTCGTGGCGTACTTCCTCAACGACTACAGCTCGATGCAGTTCATGCGCCTGGTACAGGAAGACCCACCGGACTTCACCGCGCACCAGGCGCGGGTGCGGCAGATGACGCAGATGCTGTTCGACGGCTTGGCGCCGCGATGATGGGAGCCGCGTATGGTATGGGTATGGCCTCTCCCCACGAAAAGGCAACCGCGCGACGTCAGGTATTACGCGATCGCCTTTTCGCGGGTAGAACCCGTTCCCACAAGGGCGCGGCGTGGCAGCAACTGTCTTGCCCAGTTAATGACGTCCGACCACGCCGCGTCCTGCCTGAAGCTGCGCGGCGCCCGTGACGCGGCCTAGAGCCGCTGCTACGTCCCGCTGCCTGCGCAGCCTACTCCACCCTGATGATCTCCAAATACTCCATGGAAAACTCTATGGGTGGCCGAACCTCATTAATTCCAACTACATACGCGGAGAGCAAACGGATCGTCGAGTTAACATCCACCCGCCCGGTATACGTCGCCCATTGCACGGAGCCTGGCGCCTCAATCAAAACTTGCTGCGGGGACAAAATACGAAGCGCATCCCCTGCCTCGCCGGTTTTGTAACGAACGGTAACTTCATAAGCCCCGGCCATCACATTTATATCCACAAGGGCGATCGAGGCATAGTCATTAAAGTTGACCACAGCCAAATGCAACGCATGGCCTTCTGGGCTGCTCACCCGTTCAAGCCTGACTCCCGGAGGGTAATAGGGATACCAGCCCTCGAGATCAAACTCGAAGTCCCAGCGAAGTGACGGAGCCCGCTCTTTTACTGTTACAGTCCAACGGGGGGATACCTCGCTGTCGCCATACATCGCTCTTGCGGTGAACACGTGAACCGCTACTGACAACCCACCCACAGTCAAGTGCCAGGTGCCATCGGCGTTGACCGTGGCGATACCTAACGGAACACTCCCATCGAATAGTTGTACTTGTCGACCGGGACTGGCGCTACCGCTGAGGATCAGTGATGTCGCTGAAGTACTGCCTGGGTTCCCGACCGGCCGGCCCTCGGGGTCGACAATGGATGTAATAGCCAGCCCTGGACCTGCCAGCGTATGCACGCGGTAATCGTGCATGACGAAGTTGACAACGCCAGCATCACTACCCTCTATTGCTACTTGCATGCGCAAGGTCAGGGTACTGCCGTTGCGCAACGCCCGTAGGCGACTAATTGGGATAGGCCGGGTTACCCCACTTGAAGCAGTCACCGGCAGGTTATTCGCCAGCGTTATGACCGTACTGGTGCCGTCCGTCAACACTCCTGTCGCCTCCAGCGAATACTTCTGCAGCAACGGAACAATAAACGGCCATGCCGCCACCGTAGCCGTGGCATCCGCGGTCAATTGCGACACGTCCAACTCATCCGTGCCACCTGCTTCCAGAATAGTGGGGCGCGGCAATGCGCTCGGCGCTATCGCCAACACCTGCAACGGCGTGGGCAAGGAAGTACCAATCGCCTCCCCACCGGCATTACGAAACACCGCATAATCCACCTTTACGGCTTCGCCCAGTGCCGCCGCAAGAAACTCCCGCGGCACCACCGCCTGTACCTGCCCATCGATGGTCACGAACACCCATTGCATATACGACGGCGGTGCTCCGGCCACCGTCCATAATCCGGCCAGCATATTGCCTATCTTTAGCCGCGCATCAGTTACCGTGAGCGTCGCGGTGTTTTCTTCATTGCTCGTACCCGGCTTGATAGGATTCAGCGTGGTAACCGAGGTGCCTGTCGCATCACGCATCAGCGGCGCTGGCCACGGCTCCCCAACGGCTTCGCCGATGACGTCAATCCGCAGGTACCTGGACGGTCTGGCTGGCGTAGTCCCTCCCGCATCCTGCACCCCATAGGAAACATACGCATACCCCCCAGCAATGGCCACCGCCTTGGCATTGGGCACCGTGAAAGTCAATAATCCCGGCACGTTGGCTACCGTCAAAGCCTGTTCGAATGCCTCTGGCTGACCCGTTGAGGTTTGCCCATGCCACCGAACCACTACCCGGTCACCCAGCACAAAGCCTGGCAGGAAGGTTTCCACGTACACGTACACGTCGTTGATGCCCAACTCGGCCAACCGCAACACGCCTCCGGGGGCCTCCTGTACCGTTGGCGCCGGCAGCGCATTCACGTTTGCGTGCACGAATACAAGCGTAATAACCGACCAGTGCCGGTCGTCAGTATCCTGCGAGACATTGTTGACCTGGTCGTATACCCGATAAAAAACCATCAGGTCCCGGCCGTCACCACCGTGCTCAATCACCGCAGCGGTAATGTCGATCTCGATGTGGCGTCCCACCTCGCCCGGGAGCACCGTTCGTGGCTGCAGTGCAAAACCGTTCCAGCGCAGGTCGATGACGTCGTAGCTGGCCATGTTTTCATAGGGGCTGATGGTGACCTTGAAGCCGGCTTGGGCATCAGCCTCGCTGACGCCGTCGTCGATGATGTGCGACGGCAGCACGGGTGCAAACAGATTCTGGTGCTGCGGTGCAGGGTCGTGGTCGATGCCGCCGGGGCGCGTCAGTTTGATCCGATAAAACCGCGGCCGTGCCTCCTCCGGTGAGTCCGCGGAACGAGTCACGGTGTAATGGATGGAGATGGTTTGGTCGGTGCCCGGCATAAACGTGCCGTAGGGAATGTGCAGGTTGACAGCGACATCGGGAACGACCACGAAGTCGGTCAACACCAGAACATTGTCGAAATACACCCTGATTTCATCATTTTCTTTCATATTGACGTAGGGTTCGACCACCACCAGCAAGCCGGTAATCGGGCTCACCAGATTCAGGCCAATGCCTCCCAAGGTTTCGTTGATGTCCAGCGAGGCGGGAATCACCAATTTGAGTAACGTCCGTGGACTGTGATCTGGGGCAGACAGGGTTGTGCCACTGTCGGTCGACTGGCCGGGGACTCTGGGGTGGATTAAAGGCAGGTTTTTTTGTAGCAGTGGATTGAAAACCATGATCTGCAACTCCGCAGTAGCTGGAGCGCTGATTGGGCACTATTGGCGGGTGTCCAACAACTGTAAGAACTGACAGGTGGGCCGGGGGCCTTATGCGGTCGGCGCAGCAGCCACTGCCTGGCCCAGTACTGCATCCATTACATCCCCCTTCCTTTCTACAGCGCTACATAAGCGTAAAATCAGACACACCTTCCTGCTCACTGAAAAACTATACCCACTGTCATTTCTAACAGGTGACGGAAAAAGATAAGAGCCCTACCCTGTCGACTCGCAACTTCCTTCAGGAGTTACAGTGTCATGAACATCCCCAGTGACTCAACCAATACCGTCCTCCATGAAATATTCGACAACCTGGCAACTCAGGAAATACTCCCCAACCTTCCTCTCAGGCTACCTGGCTTCACGATTCACTATCGCTATCAAACCGCTCCTAACAATGACAAGCTATGGATTGCAGAAACGCCACATTGGGTGAACGGCCCTCATGAGAATATGCGAGAGCAAAGTCTTTTTGTCGAAAACGAAGGGCTAAATATTGTAGAACTCTCGTTTCACACGCCCCAGCAACGCGTTTCATTTTACTATTTCTGTGGCCACCCGGGAGGCCGTGTTTACGCCTATAACGCAGCCAATGAGATAGTCAGCTCTTTTATCATGAGTACAATGTACCTGCACCAAGCTATTATCCAGGAACCCAACATGGTACGTCTTGTGTTCCAGGTTAATTACAATTGTGCATTTGACAACTTCACCTTGGAATACTGAGCACTCAACCAACCATCGGCCTGTTGGCGGGACTGCTGCCTGGTGCCGGAAGACCCACCGGACCTGACCGCGCACCAGGCGCAGGTGCGGCAAATGACGCAGATGCTGTTCGACGGCTTGGCGCCGCGGCCCACTACCGCGTAGCAGCTGCCGCAGGCTGCGTCCGGACAACCGCGGTGCCTTTGGACGCGGCCTGCGGCCGCTGCTACAGGGGTCCTGCGATATACGCGAGGGGTGATGCTGCCAGCCCCATACGTTCACACCACGTAATCCACCTGGTGCCGCGCGATGCGGCAGTCGCCCAGGGCGCGTTTTACCCGCAGGTGCTCGGGGTGGGTGGCGTAGGCCGCCAGGGCCTGGGCCGAGGCGAACTCGCTGTACAGCACCACGTCGCAGGCGTAGTCGATACGACTGAAGTCCACCCCCACTTCGATCTTCAGCAGCCCCGGAATCAACCCCGCCAGCCCTTCGAACTGCTCCTTGAGGAACTGGCAGGCCTGGCGGTTGCGCTCCGGGGTGTCCCCCGCCAGGTTCCACATCACGATATGCTTGACGGTCTTGTCATCCATGGCCTCAGCCCTTGTTCTTCTGGTAAACATCCACGAACACGGCGGCCAGCAGCACCGCCCCCTTGATCATCTGCTGGTAATCGATACCGATGCCCATGATCGACATGCCGTTGTTCAGCACGCCCATGATGAACGCGCCAATCACCACGCCCACCACCTTGCCCACGCCACCGGAGGCCGAGGCGCCGCCGATGAACACCGCGGCAATCACGTCCAGTTCAAAGCCGGTGCCGCCGCGCGGGGTGGCGCTGTTCAGGCGCGCGACGAAGATCAGCCCCGCCACCGCCGCCAGCACGCCCATGTTGACGAAGGCGAAGAAGGTCACCCGCGCGGTGTTGATGCCCGACAGCCGCGCCGCCTTGAGGTTGCCGCCCACCGCGTACACCCAGCGGCCGATCACCGTGCGGTTCATGATGAAGGTGTACAGGCCAATCAGCACGCTCATGATCACCAGCACCGTGGGGATGCCACGGTAGGTGGACAGCAGGTAGCAGAAGTACACGATCAGCGCGGTGACCACGCCGTTTTTCAGGGCGAACACCAGCATCGGCGCCACGTTGCCGCCACTTTTCAAGGTACGCAGGCGGCTGCGGTATTCGATCACCCAGAACGCCACGGCCACGGCGATGCCCAGCAGCAGCGAGGTGATGCGCAGCTGTTCATGGCTGAACAGTTCCGGCACGAAGCCTGAGCTGATGGCCGAGAACGCCGGCGGGAACGGGCCGATGGACTGCCCCTGGGAGATGGCAATGGTAGCGCCGCGGAAAATCAGCATGCCCGCCAGGGTAACGATGAACGACGGCATGCCCCACACCGCCACCCAATAGCCCTGGGCTGCGCCGATCAAGGCACCGGCCAGCAGGCAGATCAGGGTAACGGTGAAGAAATCGAGGCGGTACTGCACCATCAGCACTGCGGCGATGGAGCCGACCACGCCCACCACCGAACCGACCGACAGGTCGATATGGCCGCAGACGATGACCATCAGCATGCCCAGCGCCATCACCACGATGTAGCTGTTCTGCAGCAGCAGGTTGGTGAGGTTCAGCGGTTGCATCAGCGCACCGCCGGTGGCCACCTGGAAGAACACCATGATGACAATCAGCGATACCAGCAGGCCATATTCGCGCGCGCCGCGCTTGAACGAGGTCAGGGGGCCGGGTTTGGAAGAGAGAGGCAGGCTGGCTTCACTCATTGGATCACCTCGTTTTTCATGATTGCGTGCATGATTTTTTCCTGCGAGGCGTCGGCGGCGAGGAACTCGCCCACGAAACGCCCTTCGTTCATCACATAGATGCGGTCGCAGGTGCCCAGCAGTTCAGGCATCTCCGAAGAGATCATCACCACCGCGCGCCCTTCGCTGACCACCTGGTTGACCACACCGTAGATCTCGTACTTGGCGCCCACGTCGATGCCGCGGGTGGGCTCGTCGAGGATCAGCACCTTGGGGTCGGAGAACAGCCACTTGCCCAGTACCACTTTCTGCTGGTTGCCGCCCGAGAGCTTTTCCACCGACTGGGTCACGTCCGGGCTGCGAATACGCAACCGCGCGCGAAAGCCGTCGGCCACCGCCGTCTCGCCCAGTTCGTTCATCACCCAGCGCCGCGACACGGCGGCCAGGTTGGCCATGGAGGTGTTGTGGGTGATGCTGTCGCCCAGCACCAGGCCGGCCCCCTTGCGGTCTTCGGTGGCGTAAGCCAGGCCCTGGTCGATGGCCTTGCGCACAGTGCCCAGGTCCACCTCGCGGCCCTCCAGACGCGCCGTGCCACGCACGTTGACACCGTAGGAACGGCCGAACACGCTCATGGCGAACTCGGTGCGGCCGGCGCCCATCAAGCCGGCGATGCCCACCACTTCGCCGCGGCGCACGTGGAAGTTGATGTTGCGCACGCGGTCGCGCTCGGGCCGCTGGGGGTCGCCCACCGACCAATCGCGCACCTCGAACAGCGTCTCGCCAAGGGCCGGCACGCGCGTGGGGTAGCGGTCGGACAGCTCGCGGCCGACCATGCTGCGCACCACCCTGCCCTCGTCGATGCCGTCGGCGCGGCAGTCGATGACGTCGACGGTGCTGCCATCGCGGATCACCGTGATCTCATCGGCCACCCGGCCTATCTCGTTGAGCTTGTGCGAGATGATGATCGAGGTGATGCCGCGCCCCTTCAGCTCCAGCATCAGCCGCAGCAGGGTGTCGCTGTCTTTCTCGTTGAGGCTGGCGGTTGGCTCGTCGAGGATCAACAGGCGCACGTCCTTGGCCAGCGCCTTGGCAATTTCCACCATTTGCTGCTGGCCGATGCCCAGGTTGCCCACCAGGGTCTGCGGCCGTGCGTCCAGGCCCACCCGCGCCAGCAGGTCGCGGGCCTTGAGGTGCGCCGCGTCCCAGTCGATCACGCCGTGGTGGGCGATCTCGTTGCCCAGGAACAGGTTTTCGGTGATCGACAGCATCGGCACCAGCGCCAGCTCCTGGTGGATGATGCAGATGCCCAGCGCCTCGCTGTCACGCAGGCGCTGGAAGGTGCGCGGTGCACCGTCGAAAATAATTTCACCGTCGAAGCTGCCGTGGGGGTAGACGCCGCTGAGGATCTTCATCAGCGTCGACTTGCCGGCACCGTTCTCGCCGCAGATGGCGTGGATCTCGCCCGCGCCCACCTTGAGGTTGACACCGCTCAGCGCCTTCACCGCGCCGAAGCTTTTGCGGATGTCGCGCATCTGCAGAATCATTGCAGCTGCGCCTGGGTGTAGAACTTGGTGTCGTCCACCAGCACTTTCTGCCAGTTGCCGCCGTTCACCAGTTGCGGCGTCAGCAGCTGGGTGGGCACTACCATGGAGCCGTTGTCATAGGAGGTGGTGTCGTTGACGCTGACCGCCTTGCCGCTGAGCTCGGCGTCCATCATCTGCGCGGCAGCCCCGGCCAGCGCGCGGGTGTCCTTGAAGACGGTGGAGGTCTGGTCGCCGCGGATGATCGACTTGACGCTGCCCACTTCGGCGTCCTGGCCGGTGACGATCGGCATCGCTGCCTTGCCGCTGCCGTAGCCCACGCCGCGCAGCGAGGACACCACGCCGTTGGCGATCTGGTCGTTCATGGCCAGCACGGCGTCCAGGTGCGCGGTGCTGTAGAAGGCACTGAGCAGGTTGTCCATGCGCGCCTGGGCCAAGGCCCCGTCCCAGTTCGGCGTGGCCACTTTGTCGATGGCCTGCTGGCCGCTGCGAATCACCAGTTTGCCGCTGTCGATGTAAGGTTTGAGCTGCGACATCACCCCGGCGTACACCACGTGGGCATTGTTGTCGTCGGTGGAGCCGGCGAAAATTTCCAGGTTGAACGGGCCCTTGCCTTCCTTCAGGTGCAGCGCATCGACGATGGACTGGCCCTGCAGCACACCGGTGCGGTAGTTGTCGAAGGTCACGTAGTAGTCGAAGTCCTTGGAATTGCGGATCAACCGGTCATAGCTGATGACCTTGATGCCCTTCTCCTTCGCCTGCTTGAGCACGTCGGCCATGGTGGTGCCGTCGATGGGCGCGACGATCAGGCCCTTGATGCCCTTGACCATCATGTTTTCGATTTGCGACAGCTGCGTGGGCGCCTCGTACTGGGCGTATTGCAGGTCGGTGTCGTAGCCCAGCTGCTTGAGCGAGTCGACGATGTTGGCACCGTCCGACACCCAGCGCGCCTCGGTTTTCGACGGCATGGCGATGCCGATGGTGCCCTTGGTGTTGGTTTCCTGTTTGTTGCAGGCGGCCAGTGCCACCCCCAGTATCACGACAGCAGCGGCCTTGATGAATGTATGCATGGCGTCCTCGACTTTGTTGTTGTGGTTTTCTCGGGCATGCAGAGCCCCAGTCGGCTCGAAATCAATCGGGCCGAGCGGGCACTTCGCGTACCGGGACTGCGGGTGGTGTTACAGCGCCAGGGCGACTTCCTGGCCGTTGGCATCAGCGGACTCGAACAGTGCCTCGAGGATCACGTTGATGTCATGGGCCTGGGTGGCCGGCACGTTGGATGGCGCGCCGGTATACACCGAGTGCATGAAGGCCGCGGCTTCGCGGTCGAAATACACCGGGTTGCCGATCTCGGCGATTTCCGGCGAATAGACGGTCTTGCGCACCGCCCAGATCTCCGGGAAGCTGTTTTCGTTCCAGTGGGTCCAGCCCTGCTGGTGGCCGTTCTTGCCGTCGTGGTACAGCTTGTACGAGGCCGGCATGGGCGTGGAATGCATCACGCCGTGGGTGCCGTAGGCGGTGATGTCCCAGCTTTCGGTCCAGGGCATCGGGTCCCAGGACATGAAGTCGATGGTCACCAGCTTGTCGTCATAGTTGAGCACCGCGCCCACGGCATCTTCGCGGGCCGAATCGCTCATCTGCCCGGCGAACTTGGTGATGCGCGCGTTCACTGATTTCGGCTTGCCGAAGTGCAGCAGGATGCGATCGATGGTGTGGCAGCCGATCACGTAGAACGCGCCGCCACGGTCGCCCGGCTGCTTCATGTGGTTGGTGTCGGCCTCGTCGTGGGAGCAGCCGGCGTGGGCGCGCACCTGCAGCACCTTGCCGATCTCGCCGCTCTGCAGCACCTGCTGCATCTTTTCCACCGACGGCGCGTAGCGCCAGCAGTAGCCCACCTGGAACAGGCCGCCGGTGCGTTCGACGGCTTCGACGATACGCTGGGTGTCCTGGGTGCCGCGGCCGGCGGGTTTTTCGCACAGCACTGCCTTGCCGGCTTCCAGGGCCTCGATGGCCCACTCGGCCATCAGGTAGCTCTTGGGGTGCACCAGCACGATGTGCACGTTGGGGTCGGCGAGGATCGCTTCCTTGCTGCGCGGCTGCACGTCCAGTGCGTCGCAGAACGGCTGCAGCAGCGGCGTGTCGTCGTAGGCGCCGTGGAACTGCACGTTGGCCAGGCGCTTGAAGGCCTTGACGCGGCCCGAGGTGTGCGGGTGGGTAATGCCCAGGCAGGCCACGCCGATTGGGGTGCCGCGCTCACGTTGGTAAGTCATGGTTGTTCTCCTGTTATCCGCGGCTTAAAGCTTGACCGTGCGGCCGCTGGCCACCGATTCCACGCAGGCGTCGGCCAGCTTCAGGGCTTTCAGGCCATCCTGCACGGTGGTAGGCAGCGGCTTCTTGTGCACCAGGGCGTCGATGTAGGCTTCCAGTTCCGACTTGTAGGCCTGCTGGTAGCGTTCCAGGAAGAAGTTCAGCAGCGGCTCGCGGGCATCGGTGACGTCCTGGCTCCAGCGGCGGATGGTGGTGGGCCGCAGGTTGTCCATTTGCAGCATGCCCTTGGCGCCGAACACCTCGATGCGCTGGTCGTAGCCGTACACCGCGTTGCGGCAGTTGTTGATGTGGCACTGCTTGCCCGAGGCGGTTTGCATCTGCACCATGGCGGTGTCGTAGTCGTCGTACTTTTCCATCATGGCCGGGTCGATCAAGCGGCTGCCGATGGCGTTGATTTCCACCGGCTCCTCGCCCAGCAGCCAGCGGCCGATGTCCAGGTCGTGAATGGTCATGTCGCGAAAGATGCCACCCGAATGCTGGATGTAGTCTTCGGGGGCCAGGCCAGGGTCGCGACTGGTGATGACTACTTGGCGCACTTCGCCGATGTCGCCGGCGTCGATGGCAGCGCGCATTTCGGCGAAGGTGCTCTCGAAGCGGCGGTTGAAGGCCAGCATCACGCGGCCGTTCAGGCGCTCCACTTCTTCCACCGCGGCCAGGCTCTTGGCCATGTCCAGGTCGATGGGTTTTTCGCACAGCACCGCCTTGCCCTGGCGCACGGCGCGCAGCATCAGGTTGATGTGGGTGTGGGTGGGCGTGCCGATGACGATGGCGTCGACGTCGGCGCGGTCGATGGCCGCCTCGCAATCGGTCATGGCTTCGGCGCCCAGCTCATCGGCCAGGCGCGAGGCGGCCTCGGCGAAGGGGTCGGCCACCACCACCAGTCTGGCCAGTTTGCTCGCGGCCACGTTGGCTGCGTGGATCTTGCCGATACGGCCTGCGCCCAATACTGCGATACCTACCATGTTGTTTCTCCTGAAAACGCTGTTGTTTGTATGTGTGGGAGCTGGCTTGCCAGCGAGCTGTTGAACGGCTGAAAAGCTCGCTGGCAAGCCAGCTCCCACATTTTTTTCAGAACTTGATGTTTTCAAACTGCGCCATGGTGGTGTCGAAGGCCCGCTTGGCCGCGACGTCCAGGGGCAGCTTGCGCAGCTCGGCGCTGATCAGCTCCACGCCCCACGGGCCGCGGTAGCCGACGTTGACCACTTGCTGAATGAACTCCGGCACGTCCAACTGCCCTTCCCCACACAGCTTGCGGTGGTGGGTGGAGTCGTTGAAGAACGACTCGACCACCGCATGGTTGGCGTCGTCCAGCTCGATGGACTTGATCAGTTCCAGCGGGATCTTGCTGATTTCGTCGAAGCTCATGCCGCCACGGGCCACGTGCCAGGTGTCCACCAGCAGGCCGCCGTTGGGGCGCACGCCTTCGGTGACGGCGATGGCGCGGTCGATGGTGTTGACGCTGGAGAACGGCAGGAACTCGATCACCACGTTGGTGCCGTAGGGGGCGGCGGCATCACAGAGGATGGCAAAGGCATCACGCATGCGTGCCACGTCAGGTGGGCCTTCCTCGAACAGCCCGCCGGCCACTTTCAGGCTGCGCGCGCCCAGCTCGCCGGCTATTTCCAGCAGCTCGTCGCGAATCACGTGGGAGGCTGCCAGCACGTCACCTTCCAGGTGCCAGTCGGTCAGGAACTCGACTTCCACGTGCTTGATGCCGTTGTCCTTGAGAATGTTGCGCACGGTGGAGATGCCCAGCTTGGCGACGTTGTGCACCAAGTCCGCGTGCACCAGGCCCATGCCGCGCCAGCCGGCCTTGGCCGCCGCCTCGGCACGCGCCTGCAGGGAAAACGGGCTGATCTCGCTGGGCGCGCCGGGGTAGGTATCACCGGCCAGGGTCCAGTAGGCTGCAAGCAGTTCAACGTTTTTGTCGGGCATGTCGATCACTTTTGATTGTCGTTGAAGATCGGGTCGAGGTATCAGGCCGTAGTCAGGACGAAGTCCCAGTTCACGGCCAGGTAAGGCACTTGCAGGTCGTAGCGCTGGGCCGTGGCCGCGTCGCTCTGCGTGGTGAATTCGGCGATCAGCTCTTTCTTCACGCCGAACACCGTGTCCTCGTGCAGGTACGGGCAGTCGGGGGTGAAGATGTGGGTAATGACCTGGTCGTAGCCGGGCGCGGTGACGATGAAGTGCAGGTGCGCGGCGCGGTTGGGGTGGCGCCCCAATTGGCCCAGCAACTTGCCCACCGGGCCGTCGGCCGGAATCGGATAATGCCGTGGCTTCACCGTGCGGAAGGCGTAGTAGCCGTCGGCGTCGGTGGTGAACAGGCCGCGCAGGTTGTACTCGGGCTGCACGCCCTTCTGCTGGACGTCGTAGAATCCGTCGTCGTTGGTCTGCCAGATGTCCAGGGTGGCGCCGACAATCGGGTTGCCGTCGGTGTCCAGCACCCGGCC
This sequence comes from Pseudomonas imperatae, assembly GCF_057128625.1. NCBI lineage: Bacteria > Pseudomonadati > Pseudomonadota > Gammaproteobacteria > Pseudomonadales > Pseudomonadaceae > Pseudomonas > Pseudomonas imperatae. The sequence continues at coordinate 120,880 of NZ_JBSKHP010000016.1, forward strand.
GCTGACCAGGGTCGGCTCACCTTTGCCGTCCAGGCAGATGTTGGCGCCGTTCTCGTAGCGCGGCGCGTCAGCCACGTAGAACGGGCCGAGGATGGTGTTGGGGGTGGCGCCACTGGGGCGGCGGTGGTTGATGGCGTCCACCAGCATGGTCACGCCCAGCACGTCAGACAGCAGAATGTATTCCTGGCGCCAGTCAGTGCACATGTGGCCGGTGCTGGTGAGAAATTCGATGGCCTTGAACCACTCTTCGTGGGTGGGCTCGATTTCCTTGATGGCCGCGTGCAGGTGGCGGGTGATGACGGACATGACCTCGCTCAGGCGCGGGTCGGCTTCGGCGGTGATGCGCGCGTTGACGATCTCGGCCGAACGCTCTTCCTCGAAGAGCCCGCCTACGGGCGTGTCGGTGTTCAGGTGAGCAGTCATGGCTTGATGTCCTTGATCATTATTGTGGAAGGCCGGTGGTCGGTGTCAGCAGGCATTGGCGTTGGCACTGGCGCGGCGCCAGGTGCGGCCGCCCAGGCGCTGCTGCATGAATTGCTCGATCTGCTCCAGGGTCATGCCCTTGGTCTCTGGCAGCCACAGGGTGCAGAACACGATGGAGCCGATGTTGATGACGGCGAACAGGAAGAAAGTCATGCCGCCCATCACGCTGAGCATCAGCGGGAAGGCGAAGGCGACGACGGCGTTGAACAGCCAGAAGATGCCGACGCTGATGCCGTTCATCAAACCGCGCACGTGGGTGGGGAACAGTTCGGACATCAGCAGCCAGTACACCGGGCCGATGCACATCTGCATGAAGAACAGGAACATCAGCACGCCGCCCAGCGCCAGGTAGCTTTGCAGCAGCGAGTGGGGCATGAAGTTCATCACCACGCCGAGGAAGATCTGCGCCAGCACCACCACGGTCAGGCCCAGCAGCAGGATCGTGCGCCGGCCCAGGCGGTTGATCAACCACATGCCGATCAGCGTCGCCACCACCGCCACCACGCCGTTGCCGATGGTGGCGATCAGTGCGGCGTGGGTGCCCATGCCGGTTTCCTTGAGGATCATGGGGGTGTAGTACATGAAGGCGTTGACGCCGGTGAACTGGATGATGAAGCCCAGGGCGATGCCGATGCCCAGCAGCTTGAGCAGCCAGGGCTCGGCGAGCTTGGCCAGGCTGCCGCCATGGCGGCGCTCGACGTCGCACTGGGCGATGATTTCCTTCAACTCACGGTCCACTTCGCGGTGGGTGTCGCGAATGCCCAGCAAGGTGGCCTTGGCTTCGTCGATGCGGCCCTTGCTGACCAGCCAGCGCGGCGACGACGGCACGAAATGCATGCCCACGTACAGCAGCGCCGCCGGAATCAGCGCGATGGCCAGCATGTAGCGCCACACCTGGGGGCTGTCGAACAGGTGCACCAGGCCGGCGCTGGCGATGTAGGCCAGGCATTGGCCGGAGACGATCATCAGTTCACTCTGGCACACCAGCCGGCCGCGATGCTTGGGCGCGGCCAGCTCGGCGATCAGCACCGGCACTGCCGACGAGGCGCCGCCCACGGCGATGCCCAGCACGAAACGGGTGGCGACCATGCTCCACAGGGTGGGCGACAGCGCGGTACCCAGGGCGCCCAGGGCAAACAGCACGGCCAGGGCCTTGAGCACGCCGAGGCGGCCATAACGGTCGGAGAGTTGGCCGGCGAACAGTGCGCCGAAAGCGCCGCCGAAGATCAGTGCCGAGGCCACCAGGCCTTCGGACATGGGCGTAAGGCCCAGGCCGCCCTGGGCGGGTTCCAGGGCCATGAATGGCAATGCGCCGGAGATGACCCCGGTGTCGTAACCGAACCCCAACGAGCCCATGGTGGTGATGGCGGCAATGCGCCAGAGGATTTTCGCGGACGCGCCAACGGCGGCGGTTTGGTTACTGGACATGAGGTCAACCTTTATTGAATTTATGTGTACGCTCAGTGGGGAGGAGATTACTGCGATTGAATTGGAAAAAACATGCCGCAATGGCAAATGTGTTTTCCATCTAGTGGAAAACCGCGCCGCCCTCCCCCAACGGCGCGCATTGCCGTGCAGGCGCTCTAGAACCGGGCCTGCACCTTGAGGCCGGCGATCAGCGCGGCATCCACCTCACGCACGCCGCCCGGGTTCTTCACGTATTGCAGGTTCGGCCGCACCGTCAGCCAGTTGGTCACGTGCACGCCGTAATAGATCTCGCTGCTGGTCTCGTTGTATTGCAGCGGGATATACCCCGGGTCGTTGTAGTCGCTGACGCCGTTGGCCTGGTTCTGCAGCCGCGCGCGCTCGCGGTAATCGGCGTTGGTGTGCACCTGGGCGATACCTATGCCCAGGTCATCCAGGGGGCGGCTGTCGAGCAGCCCCTTGTAGACGATGCCGGCCTGGATAAAGTGGTCAACCTGGCTTGTGGCCTTGTCGTGGTGGGTGAAGTTGGCGAACACCGACAGGCCGCGCTTGGGGTCGCCGTCGCGCGCGGTCAGTTGCTGCTGCACCACCAGCCAGTAACCGTGGCGGCTGCCATGTTCCTCGAAGGCCTGGCCGGTCAATGGCTGAGGGTTGCCGTTGCGATCTTCCAGCACGTCGTTGGCGTTGGCGCTGCTCTTGTAGTAGCCCAGGCGGTACTCGCCAGGCAGCGAGTTGAAGGTGGGGCTCCACACCAGCTCCACCGGTATCAACGCACCCTGGGTGCCACTGCCGCTCAGCTTGAAGCCGTTGCCCACTTCAAGGTTCGACGGGTTCTGCTCGAACACGCCGACCTGCGCGTACCATTCGGGCGCGAACTGGTAGCGTGTGCGAATGGCCCACTGGCTGACGGGCCAGTTGTACCAGATGTCGCCAATCCAGTTGGCCGCCTGGGCACCGCAGAACGGCGTGCTCTGGAAGTCGCAGGGAAAACTGTTGAAGTCCGAGCCTTCGTCGAAGCGGCCGGCCTTGATGTCCAGGGCACCGTCGAACCAGGCCTTGCTCATCCACATCTCGGTGAGACGCCAGGTCTGGCCGCGGCCGTACACTTCCTGGGACGAGGAATAGCCACCGGTGCGCGGGTCGGCGATGCGGTCATTGGTCAGGTTTCGGCCGTCGCGTTCGGTGATGGTCAACTGGAAGCGGGTACTGTCCCAGCCCAGCAGTTTCTGCAGGTCGGCCTTGACGCCCACCGCGTACTGCTCGGTCCAGCGTGCGGTGTGGTCCTTGTCGTAGCCCCCGTGGGCGTTGGCGGCCATTTCGCCGGTGTAATTGAGCTGTACATCCACCCCTTGGTCCAGCCAACCGCTGCGCGCCCCACCCCAGTCCCCGGTCATCCAGTGGGAGTCGGCGGCAAACGGTTGATTATCGGCACAAGCCAGCCCGGGAATCAGCAGGCAAAGGCTGACCGCAACCGTGCTTTTGGCAAAGTCTTTCATGCGTGACGTTTCCTTGTTGTTGGTCTTGTTATTAACGTGCGGGCGAAGTGAAGCCGGGCGCCATTATTGCCCTGGGCAAATACGAATAAATGGACCAGGCCCCGTGGCTGCTGGGGTTCGCCGCTTCCCAGCGCCACGGATCATAGGGGGGTGAAGTTCGAGTGAATACCCGTTGAAAACTTAAATGTGAATTCCGCCACGCGGAAAACTGGCTAACGGGTCCAATAACGCTCGTGTTCGTGTTTATTGAAATCGGCCAGCAGGAATTCAATGAACACGCGCAACTTCGCCGGCATGTAGCGCCTGCTCTGGAATGCCATGTTGATGGTCAGCCGTGGCAAATCCCAGTCGTCCAGCACCGGTATCAGCCGCCCCGCCACAAGATCGGCGTTGATGATGTACTTGGGCTGCACCAGGATGCCGCCGCCGGCCAGGGCGGCAGCGCGCACTATCTGGCCGTCGTTGGTTTCCAGGATCGGCTCGGCCTTGAACGCCGCCTCTTCCTTGCCTCGGGTGAAGCGCATGGTGCGCGGCTGGTTGGCGTGGCTGTAGATCAGCAGGTCATGGTTGGCCAGGTCGTCGATGGACCTGGGCGTGCCCTTGCGCTGCAGGTAGCCGGGGGACGCCGCCAGCACCCGGCGGGTCTCGGCCAGGCGGCGAATGGTGATGTTGGAGTCCGGCTCGTATTCCTTGGTGCGGATGGCCAGGTCGATCTCGCTGTCGATGATGTCGAAGTAGCGGTTCTCGCCCAGCAGCTTCACGGTGATGTGCGGGTACAGCTTGCGGAACGCCGGAATCAGCGGCGCGATGTGCAGCATGCAGAAGGAAATCGACGAGGTGATGGTCAGCGTGCCCACCGGCTGCACCAGCGATTCGCTCAGCGAGGCCTCGGCTTCCTTCAACTCGCCCAGCAGGCTTTTGCAGCTGGTATAGAACTGGTGGCCGGAATTGGTCAGGGCCAGGCGCCGGGTATTGCGGTCGATCAGCCGCGTGTTCAGGCGCTGCTCCAGCGCCACCAGGTGGCGGCTGGCGGCGGCGTTGGAAAGGCCCAGAATCTCTGCCGCCTTGCTCAGGGTGCCCACTTCGGCGGTCAGTACAAACAGCTCAAGTTCGGTCAGGCGGTCCACTGTGTACGTCCTTTTTATTTTTTCACAGGTGAAATAAAGAATTCCGCGAGCGGCCTTTTCTTACATCCTGCGGAACTATAACGTGCGGCGCTACAGGCTGAGAAGCGTGCTGCCCCGCAGGAGTGACGATGCGCGATTTGGACGAAACCACCATTACCCAGGCAGTGCTGGCCTATAACCGCGGCACCGGCGATGCGCGCCTGTGTGAGCTGATGACCAGCCTGGTGCAGCACCTGCACGCCTTCGCCCGGGACATCAAGCTGACCGAAGCCGAATGGCGCCAGGGCATCGAGTTTCTTGGCCAGGTGGGCCAGGTGGCGCCGGCCAGCGAGGAATTCGCGCTGCTGTCCAACGTGTTGGGGCTGTCGACCCTGGTATTGGCGCAGAACGAGCGCAAGCCGGCGGCCTGCACCCAGGCCACCGCCTTCTACGTAGCCCCCGGCCCGAGTGCCGTGCTGCACGACCTGGGCGCCGACATCAACCCGCACCTGGGCGGCCCCAAGGGCTACGTGCAGGGCGTGGTACGCGACGACAAGGGCGCCGCCGTGCCCTACGCCGAACTGCACCTGCGCGTGGCCGGGGTGGAGGCGCTGCTGCAGGCCGACGACCAGGGCCGCTACCATTTCAGCACCTCGTTGCCCGGCAGCCAGCAAGTGCGCCACGACGGCCCGGTGAACCAGCTGCTGAGCGTGCTCAACCGCCATGCCTGGCGCCCGGCGCACCTGGCGTTTTCGGTAAGCGCCAGCGGCTACCAGCCGCTGACCACCCATGTGTACCGTGAAGGCGACCCGTACCTGGACTCGGACGCGCTGTTTGCCGTGCGCCCGTCGCTGATCACCCAGTGGCAATGCCAGCCGCCAGGCGCCACGCCCGATGGCGGCCACAGCGACGAGGTGTTCTACACCCTGGCGTTCGACTTTGTCCTGGCGAAACACGCCTGAACCCTGCCCCTGGAGGCCCCCTTGCACGACGATCACGCTGCCATTGCCGCGCTGGAACACCAGCGCTACCAGGCCATGCGCCTGGGCGACCTGGACACCTTCGCACGGCTTGCCCACCCGGACCTGGTCTACGTGCATTCCAATGGCGTCAGGGACACCCTGGCCGCCTATCTGGAAAAGTGCCGCCAGGGCCTGTACCTGTACCACCGCATCGACCACCAGGTGCACGAGGTGCGCCGCCTGGGCGACACCGCCCTGGCGTTCGGCGAGATGACGGCCGACATCACCTCCCACGGTGTCGCCAAGACCCTGCACAACCGCACGCTGAGCGTCTGGCTCAACAGCGGCGGGCAATGGGCGCTGGTCGCCTACCAACCCACCGCCGTCTTCCAGCGCCCCGTCACTTCTCAAGGAGACCTGCCCCATGTCCACGCCCCCATTCGTCTATAACGGCCAGCCGTCACGCGTCATCTTCGGCCAGGGCTCGCTGCAACAGCTGGAGGCGGAGATCGACCGCCTGGGCGCCAAGCGCGCGCTGGTGCTGTGCACCCCCGAACAGCGCGCCCAGGCCGAGCACATTGCGCAATTGCTGGGTAACCGCGCCGCCGACATTTTCGACAAGGCGGTGATGCACGTGCCCATCGAGACCGCGCGCGAAGCCCGCGAAGTGGCCAGGCGCCTGGGCGCGGACTGCGCCGTGGCCATTGGCGGCGGCTCCACCACCGGCCTGGGCAAGGCCATCGCCATGGATTCCGGCCTGCCGATTCTGGCCATTCCCACCACCTACGCCGGCTCGGAGATGACCCCGGTGTTCGGCCTCACCGAAAACGGCCTGAAACGCACCGGCAAAGACCCGCGCGTGCTGCCGAAAACCGTGATCTACGACCCTGAGTTGACCGTCAGCCTGCCGGTGGAAATGTCCATCACCAGCGGCATGAACGCCATCGCCCACGCCGCCGAAGGGCTGTACGCCCAGGACGGCAACCCGGTGATGTCGCTGATGGCCGAGGAAGGCATCCGCGCCCTGGCCGCAGGCCTGAAAAGCATCCACCGCGACCCCGCCGACCTGGCTGCCCGTGGCGACTGCCTGTACGGCGCCTGGCTGTGCGGCACGGTGCTGGGCAACGTCGGCATGGCCCTGCACCACAAGCTGTGCCACACCCTGGGCGGCAGCTTCAACCTGCCCCACGCGCAAACCCACACCATCGTGCTGCCACACGCCATCGCCTACAACCAGTCGGCGGCGCCGGCGCTGTCGCGCATCAGCCGCGCGCTGGGCGTGGACAGCAGCCCGGCGCAGGCGCTGTTCGACCTGTCCAGCTCGCTAGGCGCGCCCACCCGCCTCAAGGACCTGGGCCTGACCGAGGCCGACCTGGACCGCGCCGCCGATATCGCCCTCTCCAACCCCTACTGGAACCCGCGCGCCATCGAGGCCACGGCCATTCGCCAGCTGCTGCAGGACGCCTACGACGGCGTGCGCCCGCAGTAATCAGTACGGCAGGTTGAACGGGGTGACGATCTGCACCTGCGAGGGTGCGATGGGCCCCGTTTTCCACACCCGGTGGTACTGCAGGATGTGCAGGAACACGTTGCGTGCATCCACCTGCAGGTTGTGGTCGATGACCGCGGCCATCTGCTGTTCTTCCAGCAACTGGCGGTTCTCCTCGTCCAGGTCGTGGCCGATGAATACCTCCAGCGGCCGCCCGCACGCGGCGAAGGCGTCGACGATGGCGCGGTTGCCGCCGCCCACGCTGTACACCGCGCGCAAGCCGGGGTGCTGGGCAAGCGCGGCGGTGACCCGCTCGCGGGTGCGCTCGTACACCCCATAGCCGCCGCTGATATCAACCACCTGCACGTGCGGGGCGTGGGCGCGCAGCCACATGCGCAGGCCCATCTCGCGCTCCTCCTCGCCGCGGAACAAGGCGCTGCCGATGACCACCGCCACCTCCTGTGCCTGAGGCGCCAGCCAGCGGGACAGCAGGTAGGCGGCGGTCTGCCCGGCGGTGCGGTTGTCCATGCCCACATAGCCGATGCGCTCGCTGTGCGGCAGGTCGGTGACCAGGGTCACCACGGGAATGCCGGCGGCGCTTAGCTGCTTCACCGCCTGGTTCACCGCCGGCTCGTCGGCGGCCTTCAGCACCACGCCCTGGCTGCCGGTGTGCAGGCAGCGCAGCAGCTGGTCGTGCATGGCCTGGGGCTCGATTTCCTCGAACAGGTGAAAGCGCGGGGCAATGCGGAACGGCGCCAGGCTGCCCAGCTGCTGGGTGATGGCCGCCTGCACGGCGGCGCTGAAGCGCTTGGGCGTGTGCATGATCACGTCGACATGGAAGGTGCGGCCCACGGCCAGGCCGTTCTGCTCCTGGGCCTCCAGTTCGCCCAGGGCCTGCTCGATGCGCCGCTGGGTCTGGTAATGCACGCTGCCGCGCTGGTGCAGCACGCGGTCGACGGTGGCCTTGCTGACCCCGGCCTGGGTCGAGAGCTGCTTGATGGAGAAGTGCCGGGCGCGTTCGAGAAGGGTCATGGGCGTGAGGTTTTTCTGAGGTCTTTTTGGGCTTTGACGAGGTCAGCGCAATGCTAGTCTCAGTTTCGCCAGGCGTCGAGCCAGGGCAGCACAACAACAAAAAACCAGGAGCAAACCCATGGCAGCAGCTGACCTCAACCGCCCCTTCCACGGCCAGTATTTCGTCGTCACCGGCAGCACCCAGGGCCTGGGCGCCGCCGTGGCGCATACCCTCGCCCAGCGTGGCGCCGCCGGCCTGATCATCTGCGGCCGCCGCCAGGCCGAAGGCCAGGCCCAGGTGCAGGCACTCGCCCGGCTCGATTGCCAGGCGCACTTCGTGCAGGCCGACCTCGAACGCGTGGAAGACTGCCGCGCGATCATCCAGGCCGCGCGCACCCACTTCGGCACCCTGCACGGGCTGGTCAACTGCGCGGGCATGTCCGACCGCGGCACCATCCTCGACACCTCGCCCGAGCTGTTCGACCGGCTGTTCGCGGTGAACGTGCGCGCGCCGTTCTTCCTCATGCAGGAAGCCATCAAGCTGATGATCGGCCAGGGCGTGGCCGGCGCCATCGTCAATATCCAGAGCATCGTCGGCCACGGTGGCCCGGCGTACCTGTGCCCCTACTCCACCTCCAAGGGCGCGCTGGCGGTGCTGACCAAGAATGTCGCCTTCAGCGCCCTGCGCAACCGCATCCGCGTCAACGGCCTGAACATCGGCTGGATGGACACGCCCCACGAGGACGAGATCCAGCGCCGCTACCACGGCGCCCAGGACGGCTGGCTGGAACGGGCCGAGCAAGGGCTGCCGTTTGGCCGCCTGCTCAAGCCTGAAGAAGTAGCGCGCAGCGTCGCCTACCTGCTGTCCGCCGAGTCGGGAATGATGACCGGCACCGTGCTCGACCTTGAGCAAGGCGTAGTCGGCTGCGGCGACGACACCGCACCGCGCCCCAGCAGCCCGTTGACCTTGCCGGAGGGCGCCTGATGAACAGCCCATCGGTATTCGTGCGCAGCGACGCCGTGCAGCTGCAGGACTTCAGCCGCCTGTGCGAACAGCAGGCGTTGCCCCGGCACTACCCGCTGTGCTCGGAGGTGCAGGCCAACGTGCCCATCTACCAGGCACACACCCTGCGCGACGCCGAGCGCGGCGCGGTGCTCGACGAGCTGCACCAGTTGTTCAGCCAGGGCCCGGGGGTGATGGTGGTGCGCCAGGCCTACACCGACCTGGCAGTGGTGGACCGCCACAGCGAGGTGTTCGACGCCATCTTCGCCGAAGAGGCAGCCCAGGGCGTGGCAGCCGACCATTTCGCCAAGGCCGGCAGCAACGGGCGCATCTGGAACGCCTTGCAGAAGGCTGCGCTGCAGTCGCCGGCCTCGTTCATCGAGTACTACGCCAACCCGCTGCTGGGGCTGATCGCCGAGGCCTGGCTGGGCCCGGACTTCCAGGTCACGGCCCAGGTCAACGTGGTGCACCCCGGCGGCCAGGCGCAGCAGCCGCACCGCGACTACCACCTGGGCTTCCAGGTGCCGGAAGTGGTGGAGCGCTTCCCGCTGCCGCTGCACGTGCTGTCCCAGTACCTGACCCTGCAGGGCGCCATCGCCCATTCGGACATGCCGCTGGACACCGGGCCGACCCTGCTGCTGCCGTTTTCCCAGCAGTACCCGCTGGGCTACCTGGCCTGGCGCCGCCCGGAATTCATCGAGTACTTCCAGGCGCATGCGGTGCAGCTGCCGCTGAACAAGGGCGACCTGCTGTTCTTCAACCCGGCGCTGTTCCACGCGGCCGGCACCAACCGCACCGCCGACCGCCAGCGCATGGCCAACCTGCTGCAGATTTCCTCGGCGTTCGGCAAGCCCATGGAGGCCCTGGACCGCGAACGCATGATGCTGGCGCTGTACCCCTGCCTGCTACAGCAGGTGCGCGACCAGGTGCTGAGCGCTGAGCAGGTGGCGGCGGTGGTGGCCTGCACCGCGGACGGCTATTCGTTCCCCACCAACCTCGACACCGACCCGCCCCTGCACGGCCTGGCCCCGCAGACCGGGCAACAGCTGATGCTGGCGGCGCTGGCCGAAGGCTGCAGCGTGGCCACTTTTACCGAGCGCGTGCAGCAATTGCGCGACAAACGCCGGGCCTGAACTTCCTTCCAACAATAACGATAAAGCGGATCTACCCATGAAAAAACAAATGCTCGCCGTGCTGTTCAGCGCCCTGCTGTCCCCCCTGGCCATGGCCGATGTGCGCATCGGCATCAGCATCGCCCAGGTGGATGATGTGTTCCTGGCGCAGATGCGCGACTACATGGCCGCCCACGGCAAACAGCTGCAGGGCGTGACCCTGCAGTTCGAAGACGCCCAGGGCGACGTGGTGCGCCAGCTCAACCAGGTGCTGAGCTTCACCGCCCAGGGCATGGACGCCATCATCGTCAACCCGGTGGACACCGCCGCCACCGCGAAAATCACCGAAGACGCGCAAAAGGCCCATATCCCGCTGGTGTACGTCAACCGTCGCCCGGAAACCCCGCAGTTGCCAGTGGGCGTGGGCTACGTGGGCTCGGACGAGGTGAAGGCCGGAGAAATGCAGATGCGCTACCTGGCGGACAAAATGGGCGGCAAGGGCAACCTGGCGATCATGCTCGGGCTGCTGTCCAACGACGCCACCCACAACCGCACCCGCGGGGTGAAAAGCGTGCTCAAGGACTACCCCAATATTCACGTGGTGGAAGAGCAGACCGCCGACTGGCAGCGCAGCAAGGCCATGGACCTGATGAACAACTGGATCGTCTCGGGCAAGCAGATCGACGCCGTGGCCGCCAACGCCGACGAGATGGCCATCGGCGCCGCCATGGCCATCCGCCAGGCCGGCCTGCAGCCGGGCAAGGACATCCTGGTGGGCGGCAGCGACGGCGGCCCGGCGGGCCTTGAAGCCATCAAGAAGGACGACCTGAGCGTGACCGTGTACCAGGACAACAAGGGCCAGGCCTACGGTTCCATCGACCTGGCGCTGAAGATGGTGCGCAAGGAACCCTACCAGGCGGAGCTGACCATCCCCTACCAGCTGATTACCAAGGCCAACTACCAGCAGTTTGTGAACCCCTAGCGGTTACCGGGGCGCCTCGGTCTATACTGGGGCTGCTTCCCCCGTACAGCCGACCGGGCAGGACACGTGAAATCGACGACACTCATCACCGCGTTGCTCTGTCTGTTGCTGGGCCCACTTGCCAAGGTCGCCGCCGCCGAGCCTTACCGGGTGGTCACCGAAGAGTGGGCCCCGTACAACTACCTTGAAAACAATCAGCTCACCGGCATGACCACCGATGTGGTCCGGGCGATCATGGCGCTGACCGGGGATGACTTCCAGGTGCAGCTGCTGCCCAGCATGCGCAGCACCCATGCCCTGCAGACCCGCCCCCGGACCATCATGTTCTCGCTGTTCCGCACCGCCGCGCGCGAGCCGCTGTACAAATGGGTCGGGCCTATCGTCGAAGAGTCGATCTACCCCTACCAACTGGCCAGCGCGCCCCAGCAGCTCGACTCCCGCGAACAGCTGCTGCACGCCCCGCAGATCACCACCCGGCAGGCCGGGCTGGTGCCTGAACAGCTGGAGGCGCAGGGTTTCGGCAACCTCGACAAGAGCGCCGCCAGCAACCTGCAGCTGTACCGCATGCTGCTGGCCGGCCGCACCGGCATCATCATCGGCGACACCGCGGCGGGCGTCGCGTACTACAGCCAGGTGCTGCACATTGCCCCGGGCACCTTGCGGCAGATCCCCGTGGAGCTGTATCGCTCATCACTCTACATCGCCTTCAGCCAGGACTCGGATGACGGGCTGGTGGCGGCGTGGGGCCGAGCCCTGGAACAGCTGCGGCAGTCGGGCGAGCTGGCGCGAATCCAACGCCGTTACATTGAGCGCTGACCAGTCTACCAGCGGTACGGAAAGCGGCCGTTGCTGCGCTTGATGGCGTTGCCGCGCCAGCGCAGGTACAGGCCCCGCACCAGAATGGCTTCCAGCTGGGCAACCATCCACGGGCTGTACAGGAACGGCGTGGCGCTGGCGCTGCTGAGCACGGTCTCGGCCTTCACCCATTGCCACTCCATGACCTCGTCAGGCGCTGGCAGCGGCGCGTCGCGGGTCACCGCGCGGAACACCTCGACGCCTGCACACGCAGGGTCCGCCGGCTGGCTGAAGTCGTCCATCAACAGCTCCACCTGCTCCACGGCAATGCCCAGCTCGCAGGCCGACCTGCGCAGCAGCGCCTGGTCCAGCGCCTCGCCTGGCTGGGCGTGGCCATGCAGCGAGTTGCTCCACACCCCCGGCCACACGCGCTTGCCCAACGCGCGGCGGGTAATCAGTACCCTGCCCTGGGCATCGAAGATGTAGCAGGAAAAGGCCTTGGCAACTTGCGGTGTGTGGAGGGCGTGCGTGGGCATAAGAACTTCGCGTAATCGGACAAGCCTGCACGATGAACGCAAATGAATGGGCAATCCATTCACTAAAGGGTGCATCATTGATAAGCCCCCGCTTATGAATCCCGTAGCAGCTGCCGCCAGGCGGCGTCCTGGGCCCTGCGGTGTTGCCATGACGCGGCCTGCGGCCGCTGCTACGGGAACGCGTGTACATGGTCGCGATGCAGACGACGCGGTTTCAAGGCGTTGCTGCTACGGACTGTGGGAGCTGGCTTGCCAGCGAGCTGTTGAGGCCTTGAAAACTCGCTGGCAAGCCAGCTCCCACAAAGACAGTTGCTGCTACAGTGGTGCGACGTGCATGGCCTGCGCATTGCGCCCTCAAGGAGAACCCCTTCGCTCATGATCATTTCGGCTGCCACCGACTACCGCGCTGCGGCGCAAGCCAAACTGCCGCCTTTCCTGTTCCATTACCTCGACGGCGGCGCCTACGCCGAGCATACCCTGCGGCGCAACGTCGACGACCTGGCCGACATCGCCCTGCGCCAGCGGGTGCTGCGCAATATGGCCGAGCTGAGCCTGGAGACCCAGTTGTTCGGCGAGACCTTGAGCCTGCCAGCGGCGCTGGCGCCCATCGGCCTGTGCGGCATGTTCGCCCGGCGCGGTGAGGTGCAGGCGGCGAAGGCGGCCGATGCCAAGGGCATTCCGTTCACGCTGTCGACGGTGTCGGTGTGCCCCATCGAAGAAGTGGCGCCGGCCATCAAGCGGCCCATGTGGTTCCAGCTGTACGTGCTCAAGGACCGCGGCTTCATGAAGAATGCCCTGGAGCGCGCCCGGGCCGCGGGGGTTACCACGCTGGTGTTCACCGTCGACATGCCGGTGCCCGGCGCGCGGTATCGCGACGCGCACTCGGGCATGAGCGGCCCCAACGCGCCGCTGCGGCGCATGCTGCAGGCGGTCACCCACCCGGCCTGGGCCTGGGACGTGGGCTTGCTGGGCCGGCCCCACGACCTGGGCAATATCTCCACCTACCGCGGCCACCCCACCGGCCTTGCCGACTACATCGGCTGGCTGGGCAGCAACTTCGACCCGTCGATTTCCTGGAAGGACCTGGAGTGGATTCGTGACTACTGGCAGGGGCCGATGGTGATCAAGGGCATCCTCGACCCCCAGGACGCCCGCGACGCGGTGACGTTCGGCGCCGATGGCATCGTGGTGTCCAACCACGGCGGTCGCCAACTGGACGGTGTGCTGTCCAGCGCCCGCGCGCTGCCGGCGATTGCCGATGCGGTGAAGGGCGAGCTGGCGATACTGGCGGACTCGGGGGTGCGCAACGGGCTGGACATCGTGCGGATGATTGCCCTGGGGGCCGACACGGTGTTGCTGGGCCGCGCGTTCATCTATGCGCTGGCCGTCGCCGGCGGTGCCGGCGTGAGCAACCTGCTCGACCTGATCGAAAAGGAAATGCGCGTAGCCATGGTGCTGACCGGCGCGAAGTCGATCAAGGAAATCACCCGCGAGTCGTTGGCCGCCACCGCCTTCGCCGCCGCCCCGTAGCAGCGGCCGCAGGCCGCGTCATCGGCGACGCGTTGGACCTGACACGCCCCGTGGTGAGGACGCCGCCTGCGGCAGCTGCTACAGGGGGTGTTTGAGCAGGGCCAGCATGCGTTCGACGTCGGCGCGCTGCTCCTTGCCGCCGGGCACGAACGCGCAATACGGGTGCCCCAACTGCAACGACGCCGTGGACAGGGCAATCAACCGCCCCGCCTCCAGGTCCGGCGCGGCCAGGGCCTGCTGCCCCAGCGCAATGCCCATGCCCAGCCGCGCCAGGGTCACCGACAGGCTCGACAGCCCCGACCGCCGCCCCAGCGCCGGGTCTGGCGAGTGCTGCACCTGCCGCGCTGCGAACCAGTCGCTCCACGTAGGGTGCGAGGCGTAATTGGCGCCCCACTGGGTGTGGATGAACAGACTGGGGGGCAACTGACCCAGGTCGAACTGCGGGTTGCCGTGGCGGTACCACAGCTCTGGCGTGCACACCGGCACCACCTGGTCGTGAAACAACGGTACCGCCTTGCACGCCGGATAATGGTAGTCGCCGTAGCTGACGCGAATATCCACGTCATGCCGGGCCAGGTCCACCGGGTCGTCCTCCACGCGCACGTCCACCGACAGCTGCGGGTACACCTCCAGTAGCCGCGCCAGGCGCGGGGCCAGCCAGCCCTCGGCGAGGGAAAACGGCACGCTGACGATCAGCCGCGTGCGCACCTCGCCCTCCAGGGTGCGCAGGGTCATGCTGGCGATTTCGCCCAGGGCCCGGGCGGTCTGCGGGTACACCGCAAGGCCGGCATCGGTCAGCGCCAGGCGGTTGCCGCTGCGGGTGAACAGCTTCTTGCCGAAGTAATCCTCCAGGTGGCGGACCTGCAGGCTCACGGCCGCCGCCGACACCCCCAGCTCGCTGCCAGCCAGCACAAAGCTGCCCAGCCGGGCAGCCACTTCAAAGGTACGCAGGGCATTCAGCGGTGGCAGGCGCATGGGGCTTTCCCTCCAGTTTTTCTGCGGGAAGCCTAACAATTTCTGCCGTTGTTGCTAAGTTTTTCTCGGGTTACGGTGGCTCCATCGTCAAACGCGAGGTCCATCATGAGCAGCATCATTGATCTTCAGCGCTACCCCCTGCACCAGCCCGGCAGCGACGCCTGGCACAAACTGGTCAACGAGTCCCGCGCGCAGTTGCAACAGCACGGCATGTTCAGCCTGGAAGGCTTCATTCGCAGCGACGCGGTGCGCGATGCCGCCCAGCAGATCCAGCCGGTGATGGACCGTGAATCCCACACCCACAGCCGCACCCACAACATCTACTTCAAGCCGAGCATCGATGGCCTGCCCGCCGACCACCCGGCCCTGCGCCAGGTGGAAACCGTCAGCCACACCCTGTGCGCCGACCAGCTGCGCGACAGCCTGGTCAGCGAGGTGTACGAATACATGCCGCTGGTGACCTTCCTGGCGGCGGTGATGGACAAGCCCCACCTGTACCTGATGGCCGACCCGCTGGCCCGGGTCAACGTGATGAGCTACCGCCACGGCGAAACCCTGAACTGGCATTTCGACCGCTCCGAATTCACCACCACGCTGATGCTGCAATCGCCCGCCGAAGGCGGCGAGTTCCAGTACCGCACCGGCCTGCGCAGCGCCGATGACCCCAACTACGCCGGCGTCGCCGAACTGCTGGAAGGCCGCGACCCGCAAGTGCAGACCCTGGCCCTGCAGGCCGGCACCCTCAACGTGTTCCGCGGCAAGCACACCGCGCACCGCGTGACCCCGGTGCGCGGCGACCGCGAGCGCATGGTGGCGGTGTTCTCCTATTACGAAACCCCCGGCGTGCTGTTCAGCCCCGAGGAACAACTGGGCTTCTACGGGCGCACCGCCTGAGCCCAGCGCGTTAGCACAATAACAACAGCGTCAGCACCTTTTGCCCCTGCCGAACCACTCGAACTTCTGGGGAAACACATGAACGCGATCAGCCGTAACACCCGTACCCTTGTCACCTGCTGCCTGCTCGGCAGCGCCCTGCTAACCACGGCCATGGCCAACGCCAAGGAATGGACCCAGGTGCGCGTCGCCACCGAGGGCGCCTACGAGCCCTGGAACACCACCCTGCCCAGCGGCGAAATTGCCGGCTTCGAACCCGAGCTGCTGAGCAACCTCTGCGCCCGCGTGCAGCTGGACTGCAAGTTGCAGGCCCAGGACTGGGACGGCATGATCGCCGGCCTCAACACCGGCAAGTTCGACATGCTGATGGACGCCATCGTCATCACCCCGGAGCGCCAGGCCATCGTCGACTTCTCCCGCCCCTACGCCGCCACCCAGGGCGTGTTCGTCAGCGCCACCCCGGCGCTGATCGCCAGCGCCCCCAGCGACACCGTGGTCAAGCTGGACGGTGACGCCGCCCACGACCGGCCGACCATCGAGGCGCTGAAAGCCCTGGTGAAAGGCAAGACCATCGGCATCCAGTCAGGCACCGCCTACACCGATTTCATCGAGAAGAACTTCGCCGACGTCGCCACCGTGCGCGTCTACAAGAAGTCCGGCGAGCACATGATGGACCTCAACGCCGGGCGCATCGACTTCGCCTTCGATGACGTGACCTTCTTCGCCTCGGCGCTGCAGAACCCCGACAACCAAGCGGTGCACATGGTTGGCCCGAAGATCGGCGGCGCCATCTGGGGGCCCGGTGAGGCGCTGGCCTTCCGCAAGAGCGACGGCGACCTGAAGGCGCGCCTGGATGCGGCGCTGACAGAAGCCCTGGCCGACGGCACGGTGCAGAAACTCTCGCAGAAATGGTTCAAGGCCGACGTCGCGCCCTGAACCCGCTTCATGGCAATTTCTTAATAATTGCCCCGGAACACCCGCGGCGCTGCGCACTCAGACTCAGGAACCTACTTGAATCCAGGAGTGCGCAGCATGCCCACCGCAGCCGATTACATGGTCAACACCCTCAAGCAAGCCGGCGTCCAGCGCGTCTACGGCGTGGTGGGCGATTCGCTCAACGGCTTCACCGACGCCCTGCGGCGCCTGGGCGGGCTGGACTGGGTGCACATGCGCAACGAGGAGGCCGGCGCGTTCGCCGCCGGCGCCGAGGCGCACCTGACCGGCGAGCTGGCGGTGTGCGCCGGCAGTTGCGGCCCGGGCAACCTGCACCTGATCAACGGCCTGTTCGACTGCCACCGCAGCGGCGTGCCGGTGCTGGCCATTGCCGCGCACATCCCCAGCAGCGAAATCGGCATCGACTACTTCCAGGCCACCCATCCCGAAAGCCTGTTCAAGGACTGCAGCCATTACGTGGAGCTGGTATCGCGCCCCGAGCAACTGCCGCAGATCATGGAGCGGGCCATGCGCGTAGCGGTCAGCCGTCGTGGCGTAGCGGTGGTGGTGATCCCCGGCGATGTGGCCCTGGCCGCACTGGACGCGCCGGTAAGCCAGTGGCTGGCGCCCAAGCCGCCCGTGGTAGTGCCCCAGGCAGCGGAAATAGACCAACTGGTCCATTTACTGCAATCGGGCCAGCGCATCACCCTGCTGTGCGGCGCCGGTTGCGCCGGCGCCCACGCCGAAGTGGTGGCCCTGGCCCGCCAGCTGAAGGCGCCCATCGTCCACGCGCTGCGCGGCAAGGAGCACCTGGAATATGACAACCCTTATGACGTGGGCATGACCGGGCTGATCGGCTTCGCGTCAGGCTTCAAGGCCATGAAGGCCTGCGACACCCTGCTGATCCTGGGCAGCAACTTCCCCTACCGGCAGTTCTTCCCCGAGCACGCGCGCATCGCCCAGATCGACCTGCAGCCCGAAGCCCTGGGCAACCGCTGCCCGCTGGCCCTGGGCATGATCGGCGACGTCAAGCACACCTTGCAGCAGCTACTGCCGCGCCTGCCCGAGCGCACCGACTCGGCGCACCTGGACCAGGCCCTGGCCGACTACGCCAAGGCCCGCAAGGACCTCGACGGCCTGGCCGAAAGCGGCCCCGGCAGCAGCACCATTCACCCGCAATACCTCAGCCGCCTGGTCAGCGAAATGGCCGCCGAGGACGCCATCTTCACCTGCGACGTGGGCACCCCCACTGCCTGGGCCGCGCGCTACCTGAAAATGAACGGCAAGCGCCGCCTGGTCGGCTCGTTCAACCACGGTTCCATGGCCAACGCCATGCTTCAGGCCATCGGCGCCCAGGCCACCTACCCGGGGCGCCAGGTGGTGTCGATGTCCGGCGACGGCGGTTTCAGCATGATGATGGGCGACTTCCTCACCCTCAGCCAAGCCAACCTGCCGGTGAAGGTGATCGTGCTCAACAACGGCACCCTGGGCTTCGTCGAGATGGAGATGAAGGCCAGCGGTCTGCCGGACGTGGGCTGTGAACTGAAGAACCCCGACTTCGCCGCCTTTGCCCAAAGCATGGGCATCAAGGGCATCCGCGTGGAACGGCCACAGGACCTGGAAGGCGCCCTGGCCAATGCTTTCGCCCATGACGGGCCGGTGTTGGTGGACGTGGTCAGCGAGCGCCAGGAGCTGATCATCCCACCCGAAATCACCGCCGCCAACGTCAAGGGGTTCGGTCTGTTCATGCTGCGCGCGGTGCTGGATGGGCGGGCCAAGGAATTGGTAAACCTGGCAAAGACCAACTGGTTGCGCTGAAGAAATCCATCGTTTATCCGGGCCAGCGCAGCCTTCGGCAGCGGCTACGGCGCTGCGCCCGCCTTCCTTCTTTGCACGCAAGTGCCTGTTTTCATGACCATTCGGTTGAATTTCGACACCACAATAGTATTATCCGCGGCCCCTACACTGGCTGATTCACCATGACCTTCCCCTGCAACGTCGCTCCGGCGTACTTCCATTCCTCCAAGCATAAATAAGACCGAGAGCCATTTCATGACCGGCACTGCCACTGCCAAACCAGAGCTGAACTCCCTTGCCACCGGCAACGTCCAGCGCCTGAGTTTTTTCGTTTTCTCGCTGTTTTTCATTTTCGGCAGCATCACCAGCCTCAATGACGTGCTGATCCCGAAACTCAAGAGCCTGTTCAGCCTGACCTACGCCCAGGCCATGCTGGTGCAGTCTTCGTTCTTCCTGGCCTACGTGATTGCCTCGATTCCGGCCGGCCTGCTGCTGGCGCGGGTGGGCTATATGCGCGCCGCAGTCATCGGCCTGCTGACCATGGCGGCCGGCTGCCTGATGTTCATCCCCGCCGCCCTGGTGGGCGTGTTCGGCGCGTTCCTGGGTGCGCTGTTCGTGCTGGCCATCGGCGTGACCATCGTGCAAGTGGTGGCCAACCCGCTGATCAACCTGCTGGGCCCGACCGACACCGCCAGCAGCCGCGTCACCTTCGCCCACGCCTTCAACTCGCTGGGCACCACCGTGGCCCCGTACCTGGGCGCCATCCTGATCCTGGGCACGCTGAACGCCGTCGACCCGGCCAGCCTGTCGCCCCAGGCGCTGATCGCCTTCCTGGCCGAAGAAGCCCAGGTCATCAGCCACACCTACCTGGGCATCGCCCTGGCGCTGGTGGCAGTGGCGCTGATCGTCTGGCAGCAGCGCAAGCAGCTGCCGCCGACCATCAACCCCGAAGCCACCAACCCACTGGCAGCCCTGAGCCTGCTCAAGCGCCCGCGCTTCGCGTTCGGCGCCGCCAGCCTGTTCTTCTACGTGGGCGCGGAAGTGGCCATCGGCAGCCTGCTGACCAACTTCCTGATGCAGGACAACACCTTCGGCTTCAACGCTGAACTGGCGGGCAAGCACGTGGCCTACTACTGGGGTGGCGCCATGGTCGGCCGCTTCATCGGCGCCGCGCTGCTGCGCCGCTTCGCCCCGGGCAAGGTGCTGGCCTGCGCCGCCGCCTGCTCCATCAGCCTGATCCTGCTGGCGGCCAACAGCCACGGCGCCGTGGCCGGCTGGTCGATCCTGGCGGTGGGCCTGTTCAACTCGGTGATGTTCCCAACCCTGTTCGCGCTTGCCTGCGCCAACCTGGGTGCGCGTTCCGCCGAAGGTTCGGGGCTGATCTGCTGCGCCATCGTCGGCGGCGCCATCGTCCCGCCGCTGACCGGCCTTGTGGCCGACTTCAGCACCCTGTCGTTCTCCCTCGCGGTACCGGCGGTGTGCTACGCCGCCATCGCCGGCTACGGCTGGTACACCCGCAAGCCCGCCTGATGTAACCCCGTAGCAGCGGCCGCCGGCCGCGTCCTGCACCTGACACCCGCGTGCAGCGGACGCAGCCTGCGGCAGCTGCTACGCGAATCCGTACCCCCCCATCAATTGTCTGTAGCAGCGGCCACAGGCCGCGTCCTGCCCCCCCAGATCATTGCGCCCCCCGCAACGCTGCTTTGATCGATCCCTCGTTAATTTCCAGTGCCAGTCGTCGTACCCTGCCGCGGCAAGTTTTCCCGTCCCGAACCACTGGCGTTACCTGCATGACATTAGCGTACCTGGATTCCTACCGGCTCATGACCCAAGCGCGTGGCACGCTTGAGCGCACGCTGAGCCAATGCCTGGCCCCCCTGGGGCTGACCCTTTCGCAGTTCACCCTGCTCGACCAGCTGGTGCAGCACAAGACCAGCGTGTCGATGCACCTGAGCCAGCAGCTGGGCATCTCGCTGTCGGGCGTGACCACCCTGGTCGACCAGCTGGAACGCAAGCAATGGCTCGAGCGCCTGCACCACCAACCCGACCGGCGCCGGATAAAACTCAGCCCCACCCCCGCCGGCAACGAGGTCCATGCGCGCGCAACCGCCCTGCTGGCACGACTGCCCGACGAGGCTGAGCGCGTTGTGCCGGGGGCTTATTTCGAAGCGTTGAACGTGATGTTGCGGGCGTTTTGAGCCGCCCCCGCCCGCCTGCGCCGTAGCCGCTGCCGTAGGACCCACCGTAGGACGCTTCTGATTCGTCCCGGCCAGCTTGTGAGGGCCTGGTTGCCCCCGTAAGCTTTTCCTGTCACCTGCCCCCAACCATCGGCACCTGGGCTGCGCTGGAAGAGGATGAATCACCATGAACGGAAGCATCGACTGCAAACGGCATTTCAAGACGCCTTCAGCCGCCGTGCTCAAGCGTAGTGAACCCAACCGGGGCAACTGCCGCCCAGGTTCCAACCCGTCGGGAGGAAACGGCATGGAAAAGCGCATCGAACAACTGGAGCACACCTTGCCCGAGATTCGCGACAAGCTCACCCGCGTGGAAGGCAAGGCCGATTCGATCGAAAAACATGGCGCCACCAAGGCCGACCTCGCGGGCATGGAGTCGACGCTGATCAAGTGGCTGGTGGCCACCGCCTTCACCCTCACCGCACTGGCCAGCGCCATGACCTTCGGCATCGCGCGCATGCTCAATGGCTGAACAGGGCCAGGCCCGCCCGGCGGCCTTCACCGGGCGGGCGGTAATTTTCTGTTACTCTTCTGCGGTTTACACGCTCACCGCACAAAGAGAACCGAGAATGCAGCAAGCCAAGCTGAACCGTTGGTACGCCGGGGTGCTCACCCTGCTACTGCTTTGTACCACCTTGCCAGCCTTTGCGCAGTCCAGTGCTGCCCCGTCACAGACCGCAACCGCCCTGCCGACGCTGGCCGACGGCGCCACCCTGGAAACCCTCAACGACCAGCTCGACCTGATTCGCCAGCGGGTCACCGGCAGCGCCAACGACGACCAGCTGTCCACCCTGCGCCAGGCGGCGCTGCAGGTGCAGAAGCAGGCGGACGACCTCAACACCCAGCGCTCGGTCAGCATCGAGCACCTGGACGACCAGCTCAAGGTCATCGGCCCACTGGTGCCCGACGAGGCGCCCACCCTTACCGCCCAGCGCCAGGCCCTGACCGGCAAGCGCAACGCGCTGGTGGACGACGAGAAACAGCTGACGGCCCTGAGCCAGTCGGCCCGCGACCTGGCCACGCAGATCGTCAACCTGCGCCGCGGCCTGTTCAACTCGCAGATCAGCGCCCGTTCGGCCAGCCCGCTGAGCCCGACCTTCTGGTCTAATCTGATCCGCCCCACCGACGACGACGTGCGCCGCCTGAGCAGCCTGGCCCAGGACGTGGGCAACGGCAGTGCCGCGGTCATGGCACCGCAGGCCCGCTGGTTCTTCCTCGGCGCGCTGGTCGTGGCCGTGCTGATCTGGACCAGCGGCCGCCGCCTGCTGGAACGCCTGCTGGCCTGGTCGATGACCCGCTTCCTGCCCGAAGGCCGCCTGCGCCGCAGCGCCCTGGCGCTGAGCGTGGGGCTGACCACCGTGCTGACCATCGGCGTCTCGGCGCAGGTGCTGCACTGGGGCATCACCGGCAACGCCGACCTCAGCGCCAACGTGGTCAACCTGCTGGACCAGATGATGACCCTGGCGATCTTCTGCGCCTTCATCGTCGGCCTGGGCCGCGCCATGCTGATGCTGCGCCGGCCTTCGTGGCGCCTGCCCAACATTGCCGATGAAATCGCCAGCGCCCTGGGCCCGTTCCCGAAACTGCTGGCCCTGGCGCTGATGCTGATCGGCACCCAGGAACGCATCAACAGCGTCATCGCCAGCAGCCTGGCCTTGACCGTGGCCGTCAACGGCCTGACCGCCCTTGTGGTCTCGCTGATCGCCTTCTGGGCGCTGGTGCGCTACCACCGCAGCCACCACCAGTTCGAGGTGGAACGTCCCACCGGCTTCCCCGCACTGCTGCCGCTGCTGCTCGGCACCTGGGTGGGCGTGATCCTGCTGGCCCTGGTGACCGGCTACCTGACCCTGGCCTACTTCCTCACCGTGAAGATGCTGTGGATCAGCGTGGTGGCCACCAGCGCCTACCTGCTGATCGCCTTCTTCGGCGACCTCTGCGAAACCCTGCTGTCGCCCAAGGAACCCGGCGGCCTGGCCCTGGCCTCGGCGCTGGGCCTGTCGCAACGCCACCAGGCCCAGGTCAGCACCCTGCTGGCCGGCGTGGGCCGCACCCTGCTGCTGTTCTCCGGCATGCTGCTGGCGTTCATGCCCTCGGGCTCCAGCCCTGCCGAGATCCTCGAGAGCTTCACCCTGCTGGACCTGGGCGACAAGCCCCTGGGCGGCCTGAAAGTGCTGCCCGGCGACATCCTGCTGGCCCTGGCCCTGCTGGTCGGCGGCCTGCTGGGCATTCGCATCCTCAAGGCCTGGCTCACCGAGCGCCTGCTGCCGGAAACCACCATGGACGCCGGCATGCGCGCCTCCCTGGTGACCCTGGTGGGCTACATCGGCTACGTGCTGCTGGCGATCATGGTGATGTCCACCCTGAGTATCAGCCTCACCAACCTCACCTGGGTGGTCAGTGCCCTGTCGGTGGGTATCGGTTTCGGCCTGCAGGCGATCGTGCAGAACTTTATCTCCGGCCTGATCCTGCTCACCGAGCGCCCGGTGAAGGTAGGCGACTGGGTCAGCCTGGCCGGCGTTGAGGGCGACATTCGTCGCATCAACGTGCGCGCCACGGAAATCCAGATGTCCGACCGTTCCACGGTGATCGTGCCGAACTCGCAGTTCATCACCCAGAACGTGCGCAACGTGACCATGGGCAACGCCCTGGGCGTGGTCGGCATCACCCTGACCCTGCCGCTGGACACCGACGTGCTGAAGATCCGCGAGCTGCTGCTCAACGCGCTGAACGCCCATGAGTCGATCCTCGATGCGCCGGCGCCGTCGGTGTCGTTCAAGGACCTGACCGCCAGCGGGCTGATCATCAGCGCCAGCGGCTACGTGAACAGCCCGCGTTCGGTGTCGGGCGCGCGCAGTGACTTGCTGTTTACCATCCTTGGCCAGCTGCGCGAGATGGGCGTGGCGCTGTCTTCGCCGCAGAGCATGCTGCTGATCAACGACGAATCCAGCAAAGCCCCCCTCCCCCTGTAACAGCGCCCCCAGCCGCGCCCGGCATCCCTCGCCGGGCGCGGCACACACAGGCGCGTTGCGTACGACGCGCTTGTGATCTGCTTGTGATCTGCTTGTGATCTAGCTTTTGATCTTGATCTGGCTTTTGACCTTGATTGTATGCCCCGTAAAGCGCCCGGGCCGACTGGAGGCGTCGATCAACGGGCTGCCCGAAGGGCCGAGGCCGCAGGCCGAAGAGACGGTAACCCGCAGGCTTCTATAGCGGGTGCCGTCTGCCCGTTGATCGGCGCCGGAAGGAGGGGACCCGTAGCGCAGCGGAGGGCCCAAGCAGGGGCAAGCCCTTTTTGGTGACTTTTTGGGGCGACTGCCAAAAAGTTACTCGCCGTAAGGGCGAAACGGTCGGTGATCGCACCACGAAAATGGATATGTTCGAAATCGCCGAAGCGGGATTCGAAAGCCCTATGTATATCCAGCATCCAGGGTGATGCCACTTCACCTTTCCGGCCTTACGCCGGCTCACTTTTTGTCAAACGCCCGGTGTGCCGGCCCAGACAAAAAATAAGCAAAAAAGGCTTGCCCCTGCTTGGTCCCTACGCTTCGCTGCGGGTCCCCTCCCTCCGGCGCCGATCAAGCGGACGACGGCCCGGAATAGAAGCGTCTCCGGTTCCGTCTTCCTCGGCTCCGCCTCGGACCGCTTGCTCGACGCCTCCAGTCGGCCCTGGCGCTTTACGGGGCACACAATCAAGATCAACGGCCGCACGGGATCAAGATCAAACGCGGCTCGCGGCGTTTCCTGGGCGCGGCTGCGCCGCGCCGCGCCGCGCCGCGCCGACAACCGGACCTCCCCCCGCCCTTCCATTATTAGATTCACTGTGTAATATTATTACCATAATATAAACACCATCCCCGAAAAACACGAGGCCGCCCGCCATGGACGCTCACGTCACCCCCGCGCCCGAAACCCTCACCGCCACCCCTGGCGCCAGTCGCAAGCAAGCCCTGCGCCTGGGCGTGCTGACCCTCGCCGTGCTCGGCGCCTTGGCCTACGCCGGCCACTGGTGGCTGGCCGCCCGCTTCATCGAGGACACCGACGACGCCTACGTCGGCGCCGACGTGACCGTGATCAGCGCCAAAGTGCCCGGCTACATCACCGACGTGGCGGTGCAGGACAACCAGTTCGTCAAGGCCGGCGACCTGCTGGCGCGCATCGATGTGCGCGACTACCGCACCGCCCTGGCCAAGGCCGACGGCGCCGTCGCGGCCCAGCAGGCGACGCTGGTCAACCTCGACGCCACCGAACAGCTGCAACAGGCGGTGATCAACCAGGCCCGCGCGCAGATCGACGCCGCCGACGCTGAAGCCCAGCGCGCCGGCGACGACCACGCCCGCTACCAGACCCTGGTACGCAGCCAGGCCGTGTCGGTGGAAAGCGCCCAGCGCGCCGACGCCACCTGGAAGACCGCGCGCGCCGACCGTGCCCGCGCCGAGGCCGGCCTGCAAGCCGCGCGCCGCCAACTGGACGTGATCGACAGCCAGCGCGGCCAGGCCCGCGCCGCGTTGCAGCAGGCCCAGGCCGAGCGCGACCAGGCGCAGCTGAACATCGGTTACACCGAGCTGCGCGCGCCGGTGGACGGCTACGTCGGCAACCGCCGTGCACGGGTGGGCGCCTACGCGGCCGCCGGCAGCCAGCTGATTTCGGTGGTGCCGGCCAAGGGCCTGTGGATCGACGCCAACTTCAAGGAGGACCAACTGGCGCGCATGCAGGTGGGCCAGGGCGTCAGCATCCGCGCCGATATCCTCCCAGGGCGTGTGTTCCATGGCCACATCGACAGCCTGGCGCCGGCCACGGGCGCGCAGTTCAGTGTGCTGCCGCCGGAGAACGCCACCGGCAACTTCACCAAGATCGTCCAGCGCGTGCCGGTGCGGGTGCGCCTGGACAGCAGCGACGCCGAGTTCGGCGCCCTGCGCCCCGGCCTGTCGGTGACCGCCCGGGTCGACACCCAGCAGCACGCCGGCCACGATGACGTTGCCGTGGCCAGCCGGCCATGAACAGCCCGCTGCCCACCCTCAGCACCGGCCAGAAGGTCGCCGCCTTCGCCACCATGTGCGTCGGCATGTTCATCGCCCTGATCGACATCCAGATCGTCTCCGCCTCGCTCAA
The DNA here is from genome assembly GCF_057128625.1 of Pseudomonas imperatae. Taxonomy (NCBI): domain Bacteria; kingdom Pseudomonadati; phylum Pseudomonadota; class Gammaproteobacteria; order Pseudomonadales; family Pseudomonadaceae; genus Pseudomonas; species Pseudomonas imperatae. The sequence continues at coordinate 146,755 of NZ_JBSKHP010000016.1, forward strand.
GGACATCGGCGGCGGCCTGTCTGCCGGCGCCGACGACACCGCCTGGGTGCAGACCGCCTACCTGATCGCCGAAATCATCGTCATCCCCATGTCCGGCTGGCTGTCACGGGTGATGAGCACGCGCTGGCTGTTCGCCGCCTCGGCGGCCGGCTTCACCCTGACCAGCCTGCTGTGCGCGCTGGCCTGGAACATCCAGAGCATGATTGCCTTCCGCGCCTTGCAGGGCTTCTTGGGTGGCTCGATGATCCCGTTGGTGTTCACCACCGCCTTCATGTATTTCACCGGCAAGCAGCGCGTCATCGCCGCCTCCACCATCGGCGCCATCGCCTCCCTGGCGCCGACCCTGGGCCCGGCGGTGGGCGGCTGGATCACCGACATCTCGTCCTGGCACTGGCTGTTCTACATCAACCTGCTGCCGGGGCTGTTCGTGACCTTCGCCGTACCGATGCTGGTCAAGGTCGACCGCCCCAACCCCAGCCTGCTCAAGGGCGCCGACTACATCGGCATGGCGCTGATGGCGGTGTTCCTCGGCTGCCTGGAATACACCCTGGAGGAAGGCCCGCGGTGGAACTGGTTCAGCGACAGCACCATCGCCACCACCGCCTGGATCGCCGCGGTCAGCGGCGCGCTGTTCATCTGGCGCTGCCTGGAAATACGCGAGCCCATCGTCGACCTGCGCGCCCTGGGCGAGCGCAACTTCGCCCTGGGCTGCCTGTTCTCGTTCATCACCGGCATCGGTATCTTTGCCACCATCTACCTCACCCCGCTGTTCCTGGGCCGGGTGCGCGGCTACGGTTCACTGGACATCGGCTTGGCGGTGTTCACCACCGGCATCTTCCAGCTGCTGGCGATTCCGGTGTACGCGTTGCTGGCCAACCGCGTCGACCTGCGCTGGATACTGATGCTGGGGCTGTCGCTGTTCGCCCTGTCCATGTGGGATTTTTCGCCCATCACCCACGACTGGGGCGCCAAGGAACTGCTGCTGCCCCAGGCCATCCGCGGATTTGCCCAGCAGATGGCGGTGCCGCCGGTGGTCACCCTGACGCTCGGTTCCTTGGCCCCTGACCGCCTGAAACTGGCCTCGGGCCTGTTCAACCTGATGCGCAACCTGGGCGGCGCCCTCGGTATCGCCGCCTGCGCCACGGTGCTCAATGACCGCAGCAACCTGCACTTCCTGCGCCTGGCCGAGCACCTCAACACCCGCAACGAAAGCATGAACAACTGGCTCGAGCAACTCACCCTGAACGCCCAACTGCTGGGCCAGAACAGCCTCGACGCCAGCCAGACCGCCTTGCGCCAGCTGTGGGCGCTGACCTGGCGCGAGGCACAGGTGCTGACCTACGCCGATGCGTTCCTGATGATCATGGCCTGCTTCATCGTCGCCACGGCGCTGGTGCCGCTGATGCGCAAGGTGCAGCCGCCGCAACAGCCCTCGGCCGACGCCCATTGATCGCGCTTGTCACCGCTGCGGAAACCGTGCAACTATCGCCCCATGAATATCTGCTGCTCAACCAACCGACATCAACACGGCCCCTGCTTCGGGTGCCGCGGTTGCTTGCGCTCATCGTTTGGTCAGTACCCCGTTTGCGGCTGCTGACCACCCGCTGACACAACCCCAAAGGCGCCTCCGGCGCCTTTTTTATTGCCTATGAAAAACTGGAGAGCAACACAATGACCATGCTGCGTGGAACACGAATTGTCACTGGCGAGGAAGCGGCTACCCTGCGGGACATGGAGGCTCGCTTCCGGAGCTATCTTCATCGACGCCGGGGCTGAGGAGGCCATTGTTCCCGCACTGTGGGGGCAGGATACGTTTATCGAAAAGGCCGGCGGCAGCGAAATCATCGGCCAAATGTGGGCCTTTGATGACAAGGCCGGGCGGCCCTGCTGCCTCATCCCTGAAGCGACTGCGTTGTTCCAGGAACGCAACGACTGGTTGCTGGGCACGCGCAAGGAAGCGATGTTTTTCTACGTTGCGCGTTGCTATCGGTATGAGCGCCCGCAAGCAGGCCGCTACCGGGAATTCACCCAGCTGGGGCTGGAGATCCTGGGGCCATCACCGGCTTTGGCCTTGCAGCGCAGCCAAGCTATCTGCACCGGTTTCCTGGATACGCTGGAGCTTGATTACGAGCTGAATGTGGGCGTCAAGCGCGGCTTGAGCTATTACGTTGACGGCCAGGGCTTCGAGGTGCGCTGCCCTGCGTTGGGCGCCCAGCAGCAGGTGGTGGGTGGCGGCGCATACCGCGAGGGCGCAGGGTTTGGCATCGGCCTGGAACGGCTGGTGCTGGCCACCTCCACACCGCGCCCGTAGCAGCGGCCAAAGGCCGCGTCCCAGCCGCCGCGAAGGTGCAGGCCAGCGCCGGACGCAGCCTTCGGCAGCTGCTACGAGCGTTAGCGTTGGGGGGCGACCAGGCGGAATTTGATGGCGATGTCGTCCGAGACCACCGTGTCCGCCCATTCGCCCTTGCCGATGTTGAAGTCGCTGCGCTTGAGGGTCAGCTCGCCCTCGAAGATGCCGATGCCGCCTTCGGCCTTCAGGTGAAAGGGCACGGTCACTGGGCGGGTGATGCCGCGCAGGGTGAGGTTGCCGGTGACCTGGTAACGGCTGTCGCCCAGGGCCTGGGTGGCGGTGGATTCGAAGGTGGCCTGGGGGTTGGCGGTGGTGTCGAACCAGGCCGGCTTGCGCAGTTCGGTGTTGGCGGTGTCGCTGCCGGCGTCGATGCTGGCCAGCTCGATGACCAGCCGTGAATGCGCAGCCTCGGGGTGCTCGGTGTCGAAGCTCAGGCTGCCGACGAAACGCTTGAAGGTGCCGTAGGTCCCCGAGCCCATCTGGTTGAAGGTGAAGCTCAGGGTGCTGGCCGTGGGGTTGACGTCGGTGTATTGCGCCGCCTGGATGGCAGGGGCGAGAACCAAGGCTGCCCAAAAGGTGCAACACAACAATCGTTTCATGGCACACCCCTGACGCACGGCACACCTTTCACTGTAGCCGCTGCCGACAGGCTGCGCTGGCCCTTGTCCACACTGGAGGTCTCCAGCGTAACTCAGGGCCAGCGCAGCCTGCGGCAGCGGCTACGCACGCATCGGTGTGGGGTTACATCAGCAATTCGCCGCCGCCCGTGGCGGTCTTGGCCAGGCCGGCGATCACCCGTTCGCCGGTTTCCGCTGCCAGTTCCTGGTACCAGGCCTGGGTGGCCTGCGGCTCACCGCCATGGGTCACCTGCGACCGCGCGCGGGCACGCTGCATGATCTGCGCGGTGCGCTCGGCGCGCGCAGCGTCGTAGCGTTGCAGGGCGGCGTCCAGGCCGACGCCATCGTCCAGGCAGCGCGCCAGCACCCAGGCGTCCTCCATGGCCTGGCAGCCACCCTGGCCCAGGTCCGGGGCCATGGGGTGGGCAGCGTCGCCGAGCAGCACCACGCGGCCTTTGACGAAACTGCTGATGGGCGCCATGTCATGGATTTCCACCCGGCTGACGATGGCCGGGTCCAGGCGCTCGATCAAGCGCTGCACCGGAGCGGCCCAGCCGCTGAAGTGGCCGGCCAGGTCATCGCGGTAGGCCTCGCGCTGGTTCGCCGTGCCGGCTGGCAACGGCACGTCGAAGAAGAAATACAGCTGGCCGTTGCCCATGGGCATCAGCGACACGCGCTTGTGCTCGCCGACGAACTGCGTCCACTCGCCTTCAGGCGCCAGGTCGGCAGCCGCGTCGATGCGGCCGTTCCAGTTGACGTAGCCACAGTACTCGCGCTGCACCTCGCGGCCCACCACGTGGTTGCGCAGGCGCGAGTGCGTGCCGTCGGCCGCCACCACCAGGTCGGCCTTGATCTGCTGGCCGTCGCTGAAGGTCACCCGCACGCCGTCGTCCAGCGGCTCGACCGTTTCATAACTGACCCCTAGCGTCACGTGCTGCGGCCCGCAGGCTTGCAGCAGGATCGCCTGCAAGGCAGTGCGGGCGATCGGGCAGGCGCGCTGGCCGACGGTGTCATACAGCGGTTCCAGGCTGAAGCGGGTCAGCAACTCGCCTGCCGCGGTGCTGTAGCTCATGCCGCGCATGTCGCCGCTGGCCGCCTTGATCGCCTCGTCCAGGCCGAGCTTGGCCAGCACATTGACACCGTTGGGCCAGATGGAAATGGCCGCGCCGGCCGGGGTCAGCTGCGGCACCCGGTCGAACAGCCGCACGCGGTGGCCGCCGCGCTGCAGGGCGATGCCGGCGGACAGGCCACCGATGCCGGCGCCGATGATGACGATGTCGAGGGGGCGGGAAGTTGGGGACATGGCGAAGTACCTTGATAACAAACCTGATCGATTGGTCAGGTATTGCAGGTTGCTTGCCAGCTTTGCCAAACGGCACATGAAGCTTGTGCCAGAGCCCTCGCGGGCCTGTGTACGCGGGGCGCCAGGGGGGCACATGGCCCTGCGCGAGCGCAGGCAGAAATGCCACACGGTGGAGCGCCCGCGACGAGGGCGCCCCACGCCAGGGCATCACCGCGCCGGTTGCAACAGCTTGAACTGGCGCTGGTACTCGTCCGTCACCTCGCGCGCCTCGCTGTTGCTGGTCACCACCCTGGGGGTAATCAGCACGATCAGTTCGGTGCGCCCCTTGCTGCGCGTGGTGGCGCCGAACAGCCAGCCCAGGCCGGGAATGGACCCCAGGTACGGCACCTTGTTCACCGTCTCGGCGTTGTCCTGCTTGATCAATCCGCCCAGCAGCACGGTCTGGCCGCTCTGCACCGCCACCTGGGTGGCGATGGAGCGCGTGGAGATCCGCGGGTTGACGTCGGCGCTGGTGGTGGTGCCGGCGTCGCTGACCTGCTGCTTGATGTCCATGTACACCAGGCCGCCCGGATTGATGCGCGGCACCACGTCGAGAATCACCCCGGTCTGCACGTATTCGACGCTGCTCAAGGTGGTGTCCGAGGCAATGGTGTTCACCGTGGTCTGGCTGATGGGAATGTCGTCGCCCACCTGGATCTGCGCCTGCTGGTTGTTCATCACCACCAGCGATGGCGCCGACAGCACCTGGGTCTTGCCACTGGACTCCAGGGCATGGATGGCCACCTGCAGGTTGTTGCCAACGAACGAATAGAACAGCGCGTCGGTGGCGCCCAGCCCTGCCCCGCCGCTGCCCAGCGCGCCCTGGCTGCCACTGACGTTGCCGATGCCGGTGGTGGTGGAATTGCCGGCCAGGCGGCCCAGGTACCACTGCACACCCAGGTCCAGCTCGCCGGTCAGCGACACCTCGAGGATGCGCGTCTCGATCTGCACCTGCATCGGCGGGTTGTCCAGGCGGCGGATGGCGCTTTCAATCTCGGCCCACTGGCTGGGGCGCGTGCGGATCAGCAACTGGTTGCTGCTTTGCTGGGCGGTGATGCGGGTGCTGTCGTCAAGGCTCTTGCGGCCGTTGGTGCTGGTGTCGGTGTTGTCGGCTTCGTCAGCGCCGGCGGCGGCCGTGCCCTGGGCCTGTTGGCCATAGCCCTGGGTTTGGTTGGTGGCGCCCTGGATAATCGGGTTGTTGCTGCCCTGGCCGATGGCGTTGCTGCGGCTCAGGCTGCTGAGCCCGCCGGCGCCCATGCCGCCGTTGCTGCCGATAGGCGTGCCCAGGGTAGTAGTGGTCAGGCCGGGCGCCACCTCGGCGGCGGCCTCGTCCTTGATCGCGCCGCTGCCGTAGATCTGCCGCAGGTACTTGGCCAGGTCCGTGGCCTTCATGTTGCGCACGTCGTACACGTACAGCTGCGGCTCGTTGCCGCCGCCGTTGTCGATGGTGCGAATCCACTCGCCCACCTCCTGCAGGTACTGCGGCTGCGAGGAAATCGCCACCACCGAATTGGTGCGTTCGATGGGCATGAAGCGCAGCATGCCCGCCAGGGGCGTGCCGCTGTCGGGGCCGAAGACCTTCTGCAGCTCGGGCATCAGTTCCGCCACCGTGGCGCGTTGCAGGCCGAACACGCCGATGGACATGCCGCGCAGCCAGTCGACGTCGAAGGTGTTGATGCTGGCCTGGTAGTTGGCCAGTTCGTCGCTGGTGCCGGCCATGCCCAGCACGTTGCGCGCCGGGTCCACCAGCAGAAAGGCGTTTTCCCGGGCGAACGGCTTGAGCAGTTTCTGCATCTCGGTGGCCGAGATGAAGCGCAGCGGGAACAGCCGCACCGACAGCCCCGCCGCCGGCTGGCGCAGGTCCATGGACGGCACCAGCTGCCCGGCAACCGCCTGGCTGGCCGGCAGGATCAGGTAGCGGTCGCCCTGGCGGATCATGGCGTTGTTGGTCCAGGACAGCAGCGACTGCAGGATGGCCATGGATTGCGCCTTGTCCACCGGCTTGGAGGTGGAGAACGACACGTCGCCGGTCACGCCCTGGGCAATGCTGTAGTTTTCCTGCAACAGGTCGCCCATGATGGTGTTGATCACGGCGACGATGGACTGGTTGTTGAAGTTGAACATCACCCCGCCGCTGCCGTCGCCCTGGCGCGCCGCGCCGGGGGCCGCCACCGGCAGGCCGACGCTGTTGCCCGGGCCCTGGACGAAGCGCTGGTTGCCCTGGATGATCTGCCGCTGGCCGCCGCTGACCGTGCCCGGCGGGTTGGCCACCGGTGGCGGGAGCGGGCTGGGCGGCACCGGCCCGCGCTGGTCGCCGGTGCCGCGCAGGGCCTCGCGTTCCAGGCTGTAGTCGTTGTCCAGGCTGTGCGGTGCGGTGGAACAGGCAGCCAGCAGGAACAGGGCGAGCAGGACCGGAACCAAGGATGATGGCATATTCAATGACCCCCGGGGGCAGGCGGCAAAGGCGCGGGCACGTTTGGCAGTATGGACGACGGTGCCGGCTTCATCGGCATATTTGGCAGGCGCGGCGCCGGCAGTTGCAGGCTGCGGCGCTGGCCATCTAGCTCCAGCTGCACCGCCTGGGCGTCGACGTGCAGCAGGTGCCAGCCGTTGGCCAGTTGGGCACCCTCGCGCAGGCTCAGGTCGCGGCCATCGGCCTGCTTGAACAGCGCCCGGCGCACGTTGCCGTCGATCACCACGCCGGTCAGGCGCAGGCCATTCAGGTCCGGGGCGGCCTGGGCGGTTTGTACAGGCTTGTCCGGCGCGCGGTCGGGGCTGAACAGTGGGCTCTGCCAGGTGTTGCCCAGCTGCTGCAAACCGGGCGCCTCAGGCAGGGCCGGGGCATCGGCGGCGGCCACCGGCGCCTGGCGCACCTCGGTCGCCGGCCACTGCGGCTGGCTGCCCACGCCGTTCCACAGCCACGCCAGGGCGGCCGCCAGCACCAGCGCCAGCAGGGCCAGCGCCTGCACCAGCGGCCGGCGCCAGGCCCTCATTGCGCCGGTGCCTCGGCAGGCGTGCCAGCGGGCGCCGCCGCCAGGTAGCCACTGACCAGCAGGTGCACCACCAGCCGCCCGGCGCCACCGGCGGGTGGGGCGTTGGTGGCGCGGTGCACGTTCATCTCGTCGACGAACAGCAGCGGCTGCGCCGCCTCCAGCTGCTGCAGCAAGGCGGTCAAGGGTTCGATGCCGCAGTCCAGGTCCAGGCTCAGGCGCACCTGGCGAAACGGCGCCGTGGCCTGGTCCTGGGTGACGATGGGCATGCGCTGGGTCAGCTGGCAGCCGGCGCCGCGGCCGGCCAGCGCCTTGATGCGCTGGGCGACGTTCTGCATCAGGTCGGCGGCCACCGCGCTGGGGTCGTCGCCGGCCAGCAGGCCGACGTCGTCACCCTGGGCGGCCTGCAAACCCTGCTCCAGGGCCGGGCGCTGAGCCAGCAGTTGCTGGTAGCGCTGGCGCTGCTCGGCCAGGGCCTGGGCCTGGGCGTCGAGGTCTTGCCCGGGGGCGATGTACAGCGGCCAGATCAGCAGCGCATACACCAGCGCCAGCAGCGCCGCCAGCAGCAGCCAGGCGCCGAGGCGCCGCTCATGGGGCGTCAGGGTGCGGCGCATCGGCGGCCTCCCCGCGCGCCCGGGCGCGCATGTAGAAACGGTCGCGGCCGCTGGCCTCGTCAGGCTGGATCACGCCCTGGTACTGGGCCTCCACCAGGTGCGGGCAGCCCTTGATCTGGCCGATCAGGGCGCTGGCGCGGGCGCTGAAGCCGGCCAGGTCGACCTGGCCGTCGGCGTGCACCTCCAGGCTCTGCAGCCAGGTATCGGACGGCAGGCAAGCGGTCAACTCGCTGAGCAGCAGCGCCCGGCCCGGCTGGGCATGGCGGCGCTTGCCAAGGAACTGCGCGGCGCCCTGGGCAGCGTCCAGCGAGGTGCGCAGCGCCGCCACCTCGCCGGCCTGCTGGCGCAGGGCCTGCACCTCGGCATGCATGGCGGCCACGGCCAGCCCACGGTTGTGCAGCCACACCGCCGGCAACGCCAGCGCCAGCAGCAGGCACAACAGCGCCAGCCCGGGCACCAGGTAGCGGCCGCGGCCGCTGGCGGCCGTCTGTTGCGCGCGCGGCAGCAGGTCCAGGCCGGTGGGCTGGCCGTGGTCGTCGAGCACTTCGATGCCGTCCAGCACCAGGCCCTGTTCGTTGCACTGGGCCAGGCACTGCTGCAGCCACTCGCGGCGCACCAGCGCCAGGGTCACCCACAGCTGCTCGGCGTCCACCGCCTCGCGACGCACCACGTAGTGCACCTGGTCGGCTGTAAAAGGGGTAAAGCGGTCCAGCTCGAACTGCATCACCTGGGTCAGGTCGCGGGCGGCCGCCAGCGGCAGGGCCAGGCGCTGCACCAGCACGTGTTCGGCGGGCAGGTCGAGAATAACCCGCTCGCCCACGGCCAGCGCCTGGGCCGGCAGCGGCCAGGGGCAATGCCGGGGCGCGCGGCCTGGTTGCAGGCCGCGGCGCACGGCGCCAGGCAGGCTGGCCAGCAACTCCCGGCCCCAGGCATGCATGAACGCCTGCGGCGGGCTGCCCTGCCAACGCCCCTTGAGCCGTTCCTGCCAGAGCCACAGGGACACTGCACGCATGGGCCGGGGTCTCATTCGTTGTAGCGCACGATACGGAACGGCCGCGCGCTGTCCTCCATGCCTGACAGTAGCACCGTGCTGTCGATCACGGCGGTGAATCCGTCGGGCAGTCGTGCCTGGCTGCGAATGTTCAGCACCTCGCCGGCATCGGCGCCCAGGCCGGTGACCCGCGGCAGCGCCAGGGCCTGCTGCAGCGCCGGGGTGGCGAAGGCCGGGTCGGGGCCTTCCTGGCCGCTCCATACCGTGACCTGCGGCAGCAGCGCCTGGTATAGCGCGGCGTTCATGCCCGGCAGGTCACGCAGCTCTTCCAGGGCACGCAGGGGCGGCTGGTTGTCGCCGCGACGTTGCTCCAGCGCCACCGCCAGGGCCCGGCCCTGGGCCGGCGAGGCGCCCAGGGCCTGGGCCAGGCGGGCAAAGTCGGCGGCCGGCGCAGCGTTGAGGTCGAGCTTGCCGCGCTCGCTGCGCACGCTCACCAGCAGCTGCGCATCATCGAACTGCAACGCCCGCACGCGGCCGTCGGCCTGCCAGCGGCGCTGGCCATCCTGGTCGCTCAGGGCGCGCACCGCCAGGTTCAGCCCGGCCTCGGCGGCCAGGCTGGCGCGGCTGTGCTCGCGTTGCCACAGGCTCAAGCGCGCCTGCTGGCGCACCTCCACCACCAGCCCTGCCAGCAGCATGGCCAGCAGCGCCAGCGCCCACAGCACCAGCAGCAGCGCCATGCCCCGCTGCCGGCGGTTCATGGCGCCCCCTGCTGGTCGCTGAGCTCCAGGCGCAGGGCGACGACCTGGGTGGCCCAGGGCACCGCGCCGGCGCTGGCCAGGTCAATGCGCACGGCCTGGGGCAACCGCGCCGGCCAGGGCCAGCGCGGCAACCAGGCGGTGGCCTGGCCACGGTCGTCGCGGCCGCGGTAGCTCAGGCGCAGGTCGCGGACATCGTCCAGCAACACCTGGGGCTGGCCCCAGGGCCGCAAGCCGCCGCGCAGCAGCTGGGCAAAGCGCACCTGCAAGGCCTGGTGGCCGCCCTGGGTCACCAGCTCTATGGTATGAACCTGGATGCCACCGCCCAAGGCGCTGTTGAGCCCGGCGGCGAACACCAGCCGCTGGGGCTCGCCGTCGAACACCCGCACCTGTTCGCCTTCGGCGGCCGCCACGTCCACCGGCAGCGCCCCTTGCAGCGCCCGGTGCAGGAAGTCCTGGCTGGCGCGCACCTGTTCCAGCCGCTGGCTGTAGCGCTCGCCCTTGAGCAAGGCGCGGTTGGCACCGATCAGCGCCGTGCCCACCAGGCCCAGCAGCACCGCCAGCAACGCCAGCGCCAACAGCATCTCCAGCAGGGTGAAGCCCTGGGCCCGGCGCTTCATCGGCCGGCTTCCAGGGGCGGCTGGCCCTGCACCGCCAAAGTGCTCAAGTGCAGGCTGCGCGGGCCTTCGCGCACCTGCAGGTCGAGGCGCAGCAGCGGCAGCAGGTTGGCCGCGCCGGGCTCGCGGCTGATGCGCAGGCGCCAGGCCACGCCCGCCTCCACGCCCTGCTGCTCGCCCACCTGCCAGGGCTGGCCGCGCCAGGCGTCGATCAGGCTGCGCGCCACCAGGCTCAGGTGGTCGTTGCCGCGCACCTGCTCAAGGGTCCGCGCGGCTTGCCCGAACGCCACCAGCAACACCGTGCAGCCGAGGGCGAACACCGCCAGCGCGGCGAGCATTTCCAGCAGCGTGAAGCCGCTGCCGGCGCGCTTCATGGCAGCGCCTGCAGGCGCACGTCGCCCAGCAGCCAGCCGACGTCGATGCGCCAGGCCTGCGCGCCCCGCGCCAACAGCAGGTGGCCGCCGCTGGAGCTGCCATCGGGGAAGAACGCCACCGCCGCGCCCAGGTCGGCAGCGGTGGTCAGTTGCAGGCCGAGGTCGGCCGGCCAGTGCCCCAGGGCCTGCCCCGGCGCCTGGAAACGGTGGCCTGGCAGGTCGAAGCGCACCTGCTGGGGCAGGCCGCTGAGCACCGACTGGGTGCGCGCCTGGCGCAGGGCGCCGACGATGTCGCGCAGCGCCTGGCGCTCACGCGCCGCCTCCAGGCCACGGCCCAGGCCGAAGCTCAGCACGCCCAGGGCCACGGCCATCAGGACGATGACCAGCAACAGTTCCAGCAGGGTGAAGCCGGCGGCTTTCATTCCCAGTTCCCCAGGTCGGCGTTGTAGCCCTCGCCGCCCGGCTGGCCGTCCTGGCCGTAGAAGATCAGGTCGAAGGCGCCATGCTGGCCGGGGTAGCGATAGCCGAAGGGGTGGCCAAACGGGTCCTTGAGGTCGGACGGCTTGGCGTAGGGCCCGGCCCAGTGGCTGGGGCCGGCGGGCCGCTCGATCAGCTGGTTGAGGTCGCGGGGCGGCGTGCCCATGTCCAGGGCGTAGTTCTCGATCTGCATCGACAGGCTCGCCAGCTGCGCCTTGCCGGCGCCGTACTTGCCCTTGTCGACGTTGCCCCCTACCTGCCGCACCACGATGGTGGCGACGATGCCCAGCAGCACAATCACCGCCAGCATCTCCAGCAAGGTGAACCCACGCGTACGTGACAGCCTCATGGTCAGCCCTCAGATGTTACTGGTCAGGCTCATCAGCGGCAGCATGATGGCCAACATGATGAACGCCACCAGCACCGCCATGACAATGGTCAGGGTCGGCACCAGGGCGGCGAGCAGCCGCGCGATGCTGCGGCGCGCCTCGGCGTCGAACACTTCGGCCACCTTGAGCAGCATGCTGTCGAGCTGGCCGGCCTCCTCGCCCACCTCGATCATCTGCAACGCCAGCTCCGGCAGCACGTTGTCGCCAGCCAACGCCACAGCCAGCGCGCCACCGCCCTTGACCTGCTCGGTGGCGGCCTCGACCTGGGCGCGCACCGCGTGGTTGCTGGCCACCGCGCAGGCGATCTTCAGCGCCGCCAGCAACGCCACGCCGTTGCGCAACAGGGTGCCCAGGGTGCGCGCCAGGCGCGCCGCTTCCAGGCGTTGCAGCAGCCCGCCCAGCACCGGCCAGCGCAGCAGGCGGCGGTCCCAGCGCAGGCGCACGGCGGGCCGCTGCCAGGCGCGCCGGCCCACCAGCGCCAGCACCACCAGCGCCGCCAACAGCAGCAGGCCGAAGCGGTTGAAGAATTCCCCCAGGGCCAGTATCAGCTCGGTCACCAGCGGGATCGGCACGCCCAGGTCCTGGAAGATCGGCACGAACTGCGGCACCACGTAGGCCAGCAACAGCACCAGCGAACCGAGCACGCCCACCACCAGGAACGCCGGGTAGATCAGCGCGTTGATCACCTCGCCGCGCAGCGCCTGGCTGCGCTCCAGGTAGTCGGCCAGCTGCTGCAGGCTGTCCTGCAGCGCCCCACCCGCCTCGCCGGCACGCACCAGGCTGAGGTACAGCGGGCTGAACTGCGCCGGTTCCTGGGCCAGGGCCGCCGACAGCGGCTGGCCGGCCTTGACCCGTTCGCGTACGCGGCCCACCAGCGCGCGCACCGGCGCCTGGGCCTTGCCCGGCTGGTGCATGAGAATGCCCAGGGCACGGTCCAGGGCCAGCCCGGCGTTGAGCAGAATCGCCAGCTGCGCGGTAAACGCCACCAGCGCCGCGCCGCCCAGGCTGCGCCGTGGCTGCCAGGCCAGCCAGCGCTGGCCTGCCGGCTCGATGTGCAGCACCAGCGCGCCCTGGCGCTGCAACTGCGCGGCCAGGGCCTGCGGGTCGGCAGCCTCCAGCACGCCCTGGCGGGCGCTGCCATCGGGGTCGAGAATGCGGTAGCGGAATTTGGCCATGGGCGCCGGTCACTCGCTGCGCGTGACGCGCAGCACCTCTTCCAGCGACGTGGTGCCGGCCAGCGCCTGGCGCAGGCCGTCTTCGTACAGGGTGCGCAGGCCGCCACGGCGGGCCGCCTGCTCGAGGGTGGCGGCGTCGGCGTGGTTCATCAGCAGCCCGCGCAGTTCCTCGTTCATCACCAGCAGCTCGGTGATGGCGCAACGGCCGCGGTAACCGCCGCCGGGGGCATCGGCGCGCGGCCGGTACAGCAGGATCGGCCGCTGCTGGGTGAACCGTTCCAGGCCGTGCTCGGCCACCAGCGCCGGCGGCGCCTCGAAGGCCTGCGCAAACTGCGGGTCGAGGCGGCGCACCAGGCGCTGGGCGAGAATGCCGATCACCGTCGAGGCGATCATGTAGCTCTCCACGCCCATGTCCAGCAGCCGCGTGATGCTGGCGGCGGCGCTGTTGGTGTGCAACGTGGACAGCACCAGGTGGCCGGTGAGCGAGGACTGGATGGCGATGCGACAGGTCTCCAGGTCGCGCATCTCGCCGATCATGATCACGTCCGGGTCCTGGCGCACGATGGAGCGCAGGGTGGCGGCGAAGTCCAGGCCGATGGCAGGCTTGACCTGGATCTGGTTGATGCCTTCGATCTGGTACTCCACCGGGTCTTCGACGGTGATGATCTTGCGTTCGCTGGTGTTGAGCCGGGTCAACGCGGTGTACAGGGTGGTGGTCTTGCCCGAACCGGTGGGCCCGGTCACCAGCAGGATGCCGTGGGGCCGTTCCAGCATGCCCAGGAAACCCTCCAGGCGTTCGCCGTCGAAGCCCAGGCTGGGCAGGTCGAAATTCACCGTCTGGCGGTCCAGCAGGCGCATCACCACCGACTCGCCGAAGCTGGTGGGCACCGTCGACACCCGCAGGTCCAGCTCGCGGCCCTGCATGCGCAGCATGATCCGACCGTCCTGGGGCAGCCGGCGCTCGGCGATGTCCAGGCGCGCCATGATCTTCACCCGGCTGATCACTGCGGGCGCGGAGGTGGCGGGCGGCGCTTCGCCGTCCACCAGCACGCCGTCGATGCGGTAGCGCACCTTGAACTGGCTTTCGAAGGGTTCGATGTGAATGTCCGAGGCGCGCTGTTCCACCGCGCGTTGCAGGATCAGGTTGACCATGCGAATCACCGGTGCTTCGCTGGCCAGGTCCTTGAGGTGTTCGATGTCATCGGCCTGGCCGCCGGCGTCGCCGTCGAGGTTCTCGATCAGGCTGCCCATGGCCGAGCGGCCCTGGCCGTAGTAGCGCTCGATCAGGCTGTCGACGTCGCTGCGGGTGCCCACCCGCCGCTGCACCGCGCACTGGCAGGCGAACGCCACGGCGCGCGCGGGGTAAGGGTCGGCGGGTTCGCTGAGCAGCAGCTGCAACTGGCCGTCGACCCAGGCCAGCGGCACCAGGTGGTGGTGGCGCAGGAAACGTTCGCTCAGGCCCGGCAGAGGCTCGAGGCTGGTGGGTGCGTCATCGGCGGCTTGCAGTGGCAGCTGCAGCACCGCCGCCCAGCCCCGGGCCATTTCCGCTTCGCTGACGCTGCCCAGCCGCGTCAGCAGGCCCGGCAACGCCGTGTGCAGGCTGCCCTGGGGTGCCAGCCGGGTGGCCCGCTCAAGGTCGCCGGGCTTGAGACCCGCGTGCTCGCCCAGCCACCGGCACAGCGCCGCAGTTACTTCGCCATCAGGGCTTGGTGGCGCCGCTCTGGGCGGTGGGGCGCCCGCCCTTGAAGTCGTCGCCATGTTTGTTGCCCGCCGCCTTGCTGTCGTGGGTCTGGGTCAGGACGGTAGCGTTCGGGGCGCCCGACGTGTTGTCGGTATCGTCGCCACGGCTCAGGCCGGAAACAGCCAACAGCGGAACAACCAGCACTATCATCGTGGATATTTTCATTACAACCTCCAACTTAGTTAGCTAGGCAATTACACCGGCACTTCACCCTCCTCTGGATAATTATTGAAACAGCACTCACCTTAGACCCCGCACCGCAACTTGGCAACTTCACCACTCATACTCCAATGATGTAGCCGGCGCCTGCCTCAGACGAATTTATAATAACCGTTGCGCTGCAACTGTTTGACAGCCCCGGCGGATGGGAGTCCTATTCAACCGGTATAAAAAAGCAAGACCTCTGCCAGTGTTCGCATTGGCGCCGGATAACGAGGTGGGTAATAACGGATCCAATAAGCAACTTACAGCGCGGCCAATAATAATTATCCGCCAGCCTCTGACAGGCATTAATACTGGATTCTGTTTCACCCAATTAACAAAGTTTGCCCTCGTTGACTTTATTACACCCGGTTCTCCCTGGAGGCCCGCGCGTGGGAGTAATTAAAATGAGAAGCACACACTCGCCCAGACTTGCCACTTCATTGACCTTGCTGACCCTGGCCATTGCCCAATGCCTGGCGACCCAGGCCTGGGCCCGCACCGCGCAACAGGCCGACGCCCTCGCCCAGCAGACCGTGAGCCAGATGACCCTGGAGGAAAAACTCGCCTACATCGGCGGCACCGGTGGCTGGGACATCAAGCCCCTGGCCCGCTTCAACCTGCCGCAAATCTACGGCGCCGACGGTGGCCTGGGGGTGCGCTACACCAGCCAGGGCAACGACCAGGGCGTGGTCTACCCCAGTGGGCCGAACCTGGCGGCCACCTTCAACCTGCGCCGCGCGGTGGATTTCGGCCGGGCGCTGGGCTATGACACCGCCAGCGGCGGCTACAACTACATCACCGGCCCGGGCATGAACATCTACCGCATGCCCTACGGCGGGCGCAATTTCGAATACCTGACCGGCGAAGACCCGTTCCTGGGCGCCAGCATGGCCCCGGCGGTGATCAACGGCATCCAGTCCCGCGGCATCTGGGCCGACGCCAAGCACTACGCGGCCAACGACCAGGAAACCAACCGCTTCACCCTCAACGAGACCATCCCCGAACGGGTGCTGCGGGAAATGACCCTGCCGCCGTTCGAGTCGGCTGCCAAGAACGGCAAAGTGGCGTTGATGATGTGTTCGTTCCAATTGGTGAACGGCGATCATGCCTGCGAAAGCCATCACCTGCTGCGCGAAATACTCAAGGACCAGTGGGGCTTCCCCGGCTTCGTGCAAAGTGACTATGCGGCCATTACCGACGGCTTGAAAGCGGCCCAGGCCGGCGCCGATATCGACATGTTGTTTGGCACGCAAATGAACAGTACTGTGCTGACCCCCTACATCAATAGCGGGGTACTGAGCGTCGCCACTATCGACGACAAAGTGCGGCGCATCCTGCGCGAAATCTACCTGTTCGACTTCGACACTTATGTGCCGCCCACCACCCACGACATGGATAACCCGGCCAGCAACCAGGCCTCGTTGAACGTGGCCCGCGAAGGCATTGTGCTGTTGAAAAACCAGAACAACCTGTTGCCCCTCAACCGCAATACCGTGAAAAAAGTGGCGGTGGTGGGCGTACTCGGCAAATACGCGCCGCCCACCGGTTTCGGCAGCGCCTATGTGTCGGCGCGCAACTATGTCAGTGAAGTCAGCGGCATGGCGCAAGTGGCGCCGCAAACCCAGGTGACCTTCCTCGACGGCCTGTCCCTGGACCCGGCCGCCGCGCCCTGGACCCACCTGGACACCGACGGCACCACCTCGGTGGCGGGCATGACCGCGCAGTACTACACCACCACCGACTGGAGCGGCACGCCGGCCGCCACGCGCACCGACACCTTCGTCAACCTCAACTGGGACAGCGACACCAACCTGCCCACCAACGGCGACACCTCCAGCACCTCGATCCGCTGGACCGGGCGCATCACCCCCACGGTCAGCGGCGACCAGGTGTTCAAGGTGCGCGCCGACGGCGTCATCCATCTGACTGTCAACGGCCAGGAAATCATCAACAACGGCGATGGCACGCCGCTGCCCGACAACAGCATCCCGCCCACCATCCCGCAGTACGCGAAGATCACCCTGCAGGCCGGGCAGACCTACGACGTGGTGCTGGAATACTCCCGTCGCCCCAACTACATCGCCAGCCTGGGCGGCTACACCGGCGTGCAGATGAGCTGGGCCTCGCTGACCGCGCCCAGCGACATCAGCAGCTATGACGCAGTGCTGGTGGCCGCCGGCAACAGCAACGAATACGAGGGTGAAGGCTTCGACCACATGTGGGAGCTGCCTGAATTCCAGGGCCAGCTGATCCAGAGCATCGCCAGCCAGAACCCGCACACCATCGTCGCGCTGCATGGCGGCACGGGGCTGAAAGTCAGTGACTGGGTGGACCAGGTGGGCGGGCTGCTGCACGCCTTTTACCCGGGCCAGAACGGTGGGCAGGCGCTGGCCGAAATTCTGTACGGGCAGGTCAACCCGTCGGCCAAGCTGCCGATCAGCCTGGAGCGCAATATCCAGGACAACCCGATCTACAGCTACTTCCCCAACTTCGACAACGAAGGCACCCTCACCCAGATCAGCTATGCCGGTGACCTGGAACTGGGCTACCGCGGCTACGAGAAAAAAGGCACGACGCCGCTCTATCCGTTCGGCTATGGGCTGTCGTACACCCAGTTCCGCTACTCCAACATCCGCGTCAACCCGTCGGTGGCGTTCGGCAACAACCCGGTCCGGGTCTCGTTCAACGTCACCAACACCGGGCGGCGTGCCGGGGCCGAGGTGGCCCAGCTGTACGTCGGGCAGCGCAACCCACGGCTGGAACGGCCGATCAAGGAACTCAAGGGCTTCCAGAAAGTGCTGCTGCAACCGGGGCAGAGCCGTCGCGTGACCATCGAACTCAATGGTCGCTCGCTGGCGTACTACAACCCGACCCGCAGCACCTGGGTGATTGATGCCGACACGTTCAACATCAGCGTCGGCTCGGCGTCCAACGACATCCGCCTGAAAGCCAAACTGGTGAGCCCGTACCGGCAGCAGTTGTCAGTGACCAACAGCAACCCGCTGCCGCGTTCGGTGCAACAGGCCGCCCAGGTCAGCGCCCGGCAGCTGCGCATGAGCGCAACGACCGACCAGGCCAGTGGCGATGAACTGGACACCCCAGCCATCTCCACTGACACCAGCACCCCAGCCACCACCACGACCACCGGAGGCAGCAGCACCCAGTAGGCAATGACGGCCAGGCCCCGCGCAGCCCCCTCAGGGCTTGCGTGGGGCGAACCGTTCCAGGAACTGGTGCGCCAGGGCGTGGTACAGCGACACCGGGGCGATCCAGCCCGATATCGCGGCTGCCATCAGCGTGGTGCCGAGCATGGGAATGGCCAGGTCCGGGCTGTGGGACAACTCCAGCACGATCACCGAGGCCGTCAGCGGCGAGCGCGTGACGCCGGCCAGGTAGGCGCCCACGCCCAGCAACGCGCAGGTCTGCAGGTTGAAACCGGGCAGCCAGGCCAGCAACGGCGCGAAGGCGGCGCCAATGCTCAACGACGGCGAGAACAGCCCGCCCGGGATACCGGCCAGGTAGGACACCACGTTGGCCAGGAACTTCCACAGCAAAAAGCTGCTGCCGGTGACCGGCTGGCCGTCGAGCAAGGCATGGGTTTCCTGGTAGCCAGTGCCGAACACGTGGTTGCCGGACACCAGCCCCAGCACCGCCAGCAACAGGCCACAGGCGCCGGCAAAACGCACCGGCCCACGTTCGCGCAGGGCACACAGGCGGCCCAGCCAACCCGTGCGTGCTGGCAGCACCAATTTGACGTAGACCCCGCCCAGTACCCCACCCAGCACCGCGCACACCGGCACCTCGCTCCAGCCCCAGCCGGCGGGCAGGTGGCCGCCCACCTCGCCGAAGTAGGCGTAATGGCCCATCAGCCCGAGGGTCACGGCGCCGCCGATCAGCACGGCAGTCAGCACCAGGCCGCTGAAGCGCTGCTCAAAGGTACGGCTCAGCTCTTCAATGGCGAACACCACCCCGGCCAGCGGCGTGTTGAAGGCCGCGGCGATGCCCGCTGCGCCGCCGGCCAGGATCAGCCCGGCCACCGTGCGGCGGCTGTGCAGGCCCAGGCGTGTGCCGAAGGCGTGCAGCACTGCCGCGCCCAGGTGCACCGTGGGGCCTTCGCGGCCCACGGAACCGCCCACCAGCAGTGCCCCCAGGGTCAGCAGCATGCGCGCCGCCGCCACCGGCAGGCCCAGCACGCGGTTGCGGAAACTGCGCGACGGCAGCTCCAGCGCGGCGATCACCTGGGGAATGCCGCTGCCCTTGGCGCCGACGAACCAGCGCTGGGTGACCCAGGCCAGGCCGGCGAAGCCCAGGGGCGTGACCAGCAGTGGCGCCCAGGGGGCGATCGCCAGCAGGCGCTGGAACAGGGCGAAGGACTGGTCCGCCAGCCAGGCGAAGGCCAGCGCCACCAGGCCCACCAGTAGCGCGCCGACCCAGAAGACGGCGCGCTGGCGGCCGGTGCGCCAACGTGAGCGCAGCAGGCGTCGGCCGCGTTGCATGGGCGACGACAGGGTGGGGTTCGCAGCAGAGGGCTTGAGCATGGGGCGCCTGGCGGTGGCAGTCAAAGTGCCTAGTATGCCAGCCGTGCGGGGGATGTTCAGTGAAACGCGAATGCGTGGGGAGTGGAGACGCGGCCTGCGGCCGCTGCTACGGGGTTCGCGCACGCAATCCACCGTAGCAGCGGCCGCATGGCCGCGTCAGGGGCGCTTACACCAAGGCGCTGCGGCGCTTGAGCTCGCTGTTGAGAATGAAGTCATTCTCGGAGTAATCGACCGGGCAGTCGATCACGTGCACGCCCGGGGTGGACAGGCACTGCTCAAGCAGCGGCAGGAAGCCTTCGGCGCTTTCCACGCGGTGGCCCTTGGCACCGTAGGACTGCGCGTACATCACGAAGTCCGGGTTGCCGTAGTCCAGGCCGTAGTCGGTGAAGCCCATGTTCGACTGTTTCCAGCGGATCATGCCGTAGCCGTCGTCACGCAGGATGATGACGGTGAGGTTCATCTTCAGGCGTACCGCGGTTTCCAGTTCCTGGCTGTTCATCATGAAGCCGCCGTCGCCGCACACGGCCACCACCGGACGGTCCGGGTACACCAGGTGCGAGGCCATGGCCGACGGCAGACCGGCGCCCATGGTCGCCAGGGCGTTGTCCAGCAGCACGGTGTTAGGCTTGTGGGCCTTGTAGTTGCGCGCGAACCAGATCTTGTAGATGCCGTTGTCCAGCGCCACGATGCCTTCCGACGGCAGGGCGCGACGGACGTCGGCGACCATGCGCTGCGGGTAGATCGGGAAGCGGTTGTCGTCGGCGCCTTCGGCGATCTGCGCCTCGTTGGCCTCGCGGATGGTCATCAGGCGGCTGAAGTCCCAGTGCGGCTGCGGCTCCAGGGCTTCGCTGATCTGCCAGACGGCGTTGGCGATGTCGCCCACCACCTCGATCTGCGGGAAGTACACCGGGTCCACTTCAGCCGAACGGAAGTTGATGTGGATGACTTCGGTACCGCCACGCACCATGAAGAACGGCGGCTTCTCGATCACGTCGTGACCGATGTTGACGATCAGGTCGGCAGCCTCGACAGCGCGGTGCACGAAGTCACCGGCCGACAGCGCGGCGTTGCCCAGGAAGCGCGGGTGGCGCTCGTCGACCACACCTTTACCCATTTGCGTGGTGACAAATGGCACGTTGGTCTTGTCGATCAGCTGGCGCAGGACCTTGGCGGTCATCTTGCGGTTGGCGCCGGCGCCGATCACCAGGATCGGGCTGCGGGCAGCCTTGAGCTTGGCCACGGCGGCCTCGATGGCCTTGTGCTCGGCCAGCGGGCGGCGGTGCAGGCTCGGGGTGATCGGCATGCTGTCGGTCTGCTCGGCAGCGATGTCTTCAGGCAGCTCCAGGTGCACGGCACCCGGTTTTTCTTCTTCGGCCAGGCGGAAGGCTTCACGCACGCGCGACGGGATGTTGTCGGCGGAGGCCAGTTGATGCGTGTACTTGGTCAGTGGTTGCATCATGCCGACCACGTCCAGAATCTGGAAGCGGCCCTGCTTGGACTTCTTGATCGGCTTCTGGCCGGTAATCATCAGCATGGGCATGCCGCCCAGGTAGGCATAGGCGCCGGCGGTCACCAGGTTGGTAGCGCCCGGGCCGAGGGTGGACAGGCTGACGCCGGTCTTGCCGGTCAGGCGGCCGTAGGTGGCAGCCATGAAGCCGGCCGATTGCTCGTGGCGGGTCAAAATCAGCTTGATCGGCGATTTGCGCAGGGATTCAAGCAGGTCCAGGTTTTCTTCACCTGGAATACCGAACACATATTCGACGCCTTCGTTTTCCAGGCATTGAACGACGACATCTGCGGCCTTGGCCATTTTTATTCCTCAAATCTGGGCATGCGGATGCAGCCCGGGGTCCGTCATTGGCCCCGGGGCTGGGAGTTGCCGGCATAGGTTAGCCGTTACTGGGCGCGGGGGCGAGCCCGGATGTTGGTACACGCACAATTGAGTGTTCGGTCAACAAACACTCTGGCCCCCAGTGCCCAAAAAGTAGGCATTACGCAGGGCCTGGGCGGCGGTTTCGGCTGCCGTTTCGCTGGCTGCATGCACCCAGCCCAGGGGGCGCTGGCGGCCCACCGCTTCGCCCACGAATGCCAGGTCGCGAAAACCGACCGACAGGTCCAAATTGTCGTCAGGGTGGCGACGGCCGCCGCCCAGCAGCACCACCCCCATGCCTACCGCACGGGTGTCGATGGCCTCGACCTGGCCAGACGCGGCGGGCCATACCGGCCGCTGGACCGGCGCCTGGGCCAGATAGATGCCTGGGCGCTGCACCAGGTCGGCCGGGCCGCCGAGCGCCGCCACCATCTGCTGGAACCGCGCCAGCGCCGCGCCGCTGTGCCAGGCGTGCAGCAGTTGCTCGCGCGCCGCAACGGGGTTGTCCGCCCTGCCCGCCGCCACCAGCGCCTCGGCGCCCAGCGCCAGGGTCACCTCCCACAACCGCGGGCTGCGCACCTGGCCCTGCAGCAGGGCAATGGCCTCGGCCACTTCCAGGGCGTTGCCGGCGCTGCGTGCCAACGGCTGGCTCATGTCGGTGACCAGCGCGCGGGTGCGCACCCCGGCGCCGTTAGCCACGGCGACGATGCTGTCGGCCAGGGCCTGGGCATCCTGGGTGGCGACCATGAAGGCGCCGTTGCCGCTTTTTACGTCCATCACCAGCACGTCCAGCCCGGCCGCGAGTTTCTTGGCCAGGATCGACGCGGTGATCAGGTCGATGGACTCCACCGTCGCGGTCACGTCGCGGATGCCGTACAGGCGGCGATCCGCCGGCGCCAGGTCGGTGGTCTGGCCGATGATGGCGCAGCCGACCGCGGCCACTACCTCGCGCAACTGCAGGGCACTGGGCTGCAGGTTGTAGCCGGGGATGCTCTGCAGCTTGTCCAGAGTGCCACCGGTGTGGCCCAGGCCGCGCCCGGAAATCATCGGCACGTAGCAGCCACAGGCGGCCAGCAACGGCGCCAGCACCAGGCTGACGCAATCGCCGACGCCGCCGGTGGAATGCTTGTCCACCACCGGCCCGGGCAGGCTCCAGCGCAGCACCTGGCCGGAGTCGCGCATGGCCGTGCTCAGGGCAATGCGTTCGTCCAGGCTCATGCCGCGTATGCACACCGCCATGGCGAACGCCGCCACCTGGCCCTCGCACAGGCTGCCGTCGGCGATGCCGGCGACAAAGCGCTGGATATCGCCGCTGGCCAGCGCGCCGCCGTCGCGCTTGCGGCGGATGACCTCCTGGGCCAGCCAGCCATCAGTTGCCGCTGCACACACTTCTACAGGTTGCGACTGCATGTACGCCCTCCATGGAAACACTTCACCGGTAAAACAGCTGCCAGACGATAACCGGCGGCACGCCGCCAGGCCAGATCAGAATTGATAGCCGACGCCGAAGTAGTAGCCCCAGCCGGTGGAACGGGCGTTGAAGTTGCCGTCGCCGAAGTTCAGCTCGGTGCCGTCCTTCCACTGCCCGCCGTTGTGGAAGTAGCGCCCGGCCGCCATCAGCCGCAGGTGCTTGAAGTTGTACAGCAACACGTTGGTGGCCACGGTGGCGTTGGCGGTGCGCGTGGCGCCGGCCTCTTCGTGCAGGTCGGAGCCGAAGTCGTAGTTGGTGAAGCCGATGTAGGTCAGCGAGGCGCCGTTGCCGAAGTGCTTGAGCGGCAGGATGTATTTAAGCTGCGCGCGGTAGCCGTCCCAGCTGTTCTCGTTGGCGGCGCCATAGTTTTCCCATTGCCGCCGCGCGTACAGGTTGGCCGAGAGGATCACCGGGGTGCCGGTCTTGATGTCGGTGCCCAGGCCGCTGTACAGGGTGTTGGCGCGGTCGGCCCTGGTGTGGCCCATGTCGTAGATCCAGTCGAACGCCAGGTAGAACTCCTTGAAGGGCCCGAAGCCGAGCTTGTGGCCCGTCAGTTCGTCGATGGAAATGCGCGGCTCGTGCTCCATGAACACCGGCGAGCCCTTGTCCCATTCGCCGCTGTCATGGCTGTTGCCGATGCCCAGCACCTTGGGCGCGTCGATGTAGCCGTACAGCTCGTACGGGCCCTTGCGGCCGTAGTACTCGTATTCCAGGTAGATGTCGTCGGAAGGCCGCGGGCCGAAGCTGATGTCCTTGCTGCCGATCAGGGTGACGTCCTGGTTGAACCAGGGCGTGTCCTCGGGCAGCGGGTTGGCGGCCACCGACGGGCCGGTGGCGGCCCAGGTGGTTGGCGCAGCCGCCAGGGTCAATGCGGTAAAGGCCCAGACACGCGGGAAAGAACAGTGCTCCACAATCACTTCTCCATAAGTAGCTGCAGGCAAATGCCTTGGCATGACCGGGTTCAGCGATAGCAGGATGTGTGCCAGGGGAATAAGGCGTTGCGGATCAAGTGGATAGCAAAAAGGCGCGGTTGATTTTTACCAAACGGTCTGGTGTGGAGCACTCGGTTTGTGCGCGCTGCGCCGTGTTGGCGCAGCGGCTGGGACGCGGCCTGCGGCCGCTGCTACAGGGGTTCCGCACACACCCCGCATCCCCACGAAACCCCGCCTATCCCCGTAGCAGCGGCCAAAGGCCGCGTCAACAGGCACCGCGTATCCTCAGGGCTTGAGCAACTGCATCTGCTGCCGGTAATCATCGGTGGCCTGCCGCGCATCGTCGGCGCTGGCGACCACGCGCGGGGTGATCAGCACGATCAGCTCGGTGCGGTCTTTCGCCTTGCTGGTGCTGCCGAACAACCAACGCAGGCCAGGGATACGGCCCAGGCCCGGCACGCTGGACACGCTCTCGCTGTTGTCCTGCTTGATCAGCCCGCCCAGCAGCACGGTCTGGCCGCTCTGCACCGCCACCTGGGTAGACACCGAGCGCGTGGAGATGCTGGGGTTGGGCTGGCTGGTGGTGACACTGCTGGTGTCGGCGTCGCTCACCTGCTGCTGCACGTCCAGGTACACCAGGCCGCCCGGATTGATGCGCGGGGTGACGTCGAGAATCACCCCGGTCTGCACGTACTCGACGCTGCTCAAGGTGGTGTCCGAGGTGCTGGTGTTGACCGTGGTCTGGCTGATGGGAATGTTGTCGCCCACCTGGATCTGCGCCTGCTGGTTATTCATCACCACCAGCGACGGCGCCGACAGCACCTGGGTGCGGCCACTGGTTTCCAATGCGTGCAACGCCACCTGGAAGTTGCTGCTGACAAAGGAATAGAACGCCGTGTCCGTGGACCCCAGCCCTGCCCCGCCACTGCCGAGCGCGCCTTGGGAACCGCTGCTGTTGGCCACCGTGGTACTGCTGGAATTGCCGGCCAGCTTGCCCAGGTACCATTGCACGCCCAGGTCCAGCTCGCCGGTGAGCTTGACCTCGAGGATGCGCGTTTCGATCTGCACCTGCAGCGGGCGGTTGTCCAGGCGCTTGATCGCCGCCTCGATTTCCTTCCACTGCGCCGGGCGGGTGCGCACCAGCAGCTGGTTGGTGCCTTTCTGTGCAGTGATGCGCACGCTGTCTTCCAGGGTTTTCTGCGTGCCCTGGGCAGCGGCGCCGTTGCTGTCGTCGGTGCTGGCGTCAGTGTCGCTGTCGTCGTCACCTTGCGCCGTTTGCCGGGTGGCGGCCTGGGTCGTCAAACCGGCCGTGGCGGTGCTGGCGCCGCTGCTGCCGTTGAGCGACGACAGCGTGGTGGTGCGCAGCCCCGGCGCGACCTTGGCGGCGCTGTCGTCCTTGACCTGGCCGCTGCCGTAGATCTGCCGCAGGTATTTGGCCAGGTCCGTGGCTTTCATATTACGTACGTCGTACACATACATCTGCGGCTCGTTGCCACCGCCCTCGTCGATGGTCTTGATCCAGTCGCCCACCTCCTGCAGGTAGGCCGGCTGCGGCGAGATGGCGACGATGGAATTGGTGCGCTCGTTGGGCATGAACTTGACCATGCTCGCCAACGGCAGGCCGCTGTCGGGGCCGAACAGCTTCTGTAGCTGCGGCATCAGCTCGGCCACCGCGGCGTGCTGCAGGCCGTAGACGCCAATGGACATGCCCTTGAGCCAGTCGACGTCGAAGGTGTCGATGGTGTCCTGGTAGTTGGCCAGCTCCTGCGGCGTGCCGGCCAGGCTGAGCACGTTGCGCGCCGGGTCCACCAGCAGGAAGGCGTTGTCGCGCACGAACGGCTTGAGCAGCTTCTGCATCTCGCTGGCGGCGATGTATTTGAGCGGGTACAGCCGCGCCGACAAGCCGCTGGTGGGCGCCGCCACCGGCATCTCCGGCACCAGCTTGCCGGCCACCGCCTGGGCGGCGGGCAGGATCACGTAGCGGTCGCCCTGGCGGATCATGGCGTTGTCGCTCCACGACAGCAGCGTCTCGAGGATGGACAGCGCCTGCTGCTTGTTCACCGGTTTCGAGGTGGAGAAGCTGACGTTGCCCTTCACGCCCTGGGCAATGCTGTAGTTGGCGTGCAGCAGGTCGCCCATCACCGTGTTGATCACCGCCTCGATGGGCTGGTCGGTGAAGTTGAACATGATGTCGCCCGCCCCGCCCTCCGCTGCCTTGGCCGGCGCCTGGGGGCGGATGAAGCGCTGGTTGCCGCTGATGATCTGCCGCGCGACCGGCGCCCGGGCCGCCGGCGCGGGGGCGTCGATGACCGCTGCGCTGGGCGGCAGCACCGGCCGTTGCGCGCCGGTGCCGGCCAGGGCCTCGTGCAGCAGCGCCGGGTCGTTGGCCAGTTCATGGGGTTGCCCGGCGCAACCGGCCAGGGCCAGCGCAGCCGCCAGCCCCAGCGAGGGGGTGCGCAGGCGCGCGGCGATGGGGGTGAGGCGATAGGTGTGGGTCATGGTGCCGTTACGTGTGGAAGGGTAATGGGGGGCGTTGCAGCCGACGCCGGCAGGCGCGGTACGGGCAGGCTCAAGGTGCGGGCCTGGCCCTGGCGCTGGAACGTGGCGCTGGTGGCCTCGACCTGGTCCAGCACCCAGCCGCTGTCCAGCGCGGCGCCGCGGGCCAGCTTCAGCGAGCGCTGGTCGGCCAGGCGCAGCAGCGCCCAGCGGGCCTGGCCGTCGACCACCACGCCGCTCAGGCGCACGCCGTCCAGGGTCTGCGCCGCGGCAGCCTTGGCGACATCGGGCTGGCGGCCTGGGCTGAACAATGGCTGCTGCCAGGCGATCATGCGCTGGGCCTCGGGCAGGTCGACCATGGCCGGCGGCGGCGCAGGCGGTGCTGGCACAGGGGCCTTGCCCTCGGCGGGCAGCCAGGCCACGGCGTGCTCCTGGTCCAGCCAGGCCCAGGTCAGCGCGGCCAGCAGCAGTGCATTGATTGCCAGCAACAACAGGCGCTTGTGGCTCATGGTCGTGGCTCCTTGGCGGCGGCAGCGCCAGTCAGGTAGCCGCGCAACAGCAGCTGCACGCTCAGGCGCCCTGGGCCGCCGGCCGCCGGGGCGTCGTTGTTGCGGTGCACGCTGAGCGCTTCGACGAACAGGTACGGCTGGCCATATTCCAGGCCGTGCAGCAGTTGCATCAGCGGTTCGCTGGCGCAGGCCAGGGTCAGGCTGACCTTGACTTGCCGGTAGGCCTGGCCGCTGTCGGCCTCGGGCACGATGGGCATGCGCTGGGTGACTTCGCAGCCAGGGCCCAGGGCGGCCACGGCCTTGACCCGGTCGACGGCGGCCTGCATCAGGTCAGCTGCCGCGGCGCTGGGGTCGTTGCCGGGCAACAGGCTGCGCCGCGCGCTGGGGTTTTGCCGGGCCTGGGCCAGCGCCGCCTGCAACGCCGGTCCCTGGGCCAGCACCTGGGCGTAACGCTGATGCTGGGCCTGCAGGGTGGCGGCCTGGTCGGCCAGCTCGGCCATCGGCGCGCTGAACCAGCTGGCGACCAGCAGTTGCCAGGCCGCCCACAGCAGCAATGCCAGCACGGCCAGGGCGAGGATACGGCGCTCATTGCGCGTGGGTTGACGGCGCATCGACGGCCTCCTGGGTGAGGTGGGCCACCAGCGAAAAGCGCTCGTTGCCGGTTTGCCCGTCCGGCTGTATCACGCCCTGAAAACGCGGGTCCTGCAGGCTGTGGCAAGCATGGGCGCGGGTGATCAAGGCGCTGGCATGCCTGCTTTGGCCGCTGATGTTCAGCTCGCCGCCATCGCGCACCTCCAACTGTTCAAGCCAGGTGTCGTCGCCCAGGCATTGGGTGAGTTCGGTCAGCAGCGCCGTCACGGTCGGCCGCGCCTGCTTGAGGCGCGCCAGGTAGCTGGCAGCGCCCTGGGTGTCAGTGAGCTCGCGGCGTTGTTGCTCCAAGGCCTGCACCTGCTGGCGTTGCTGCTGCACCTGGGCCTGCATGCGCGCGACACTGGCCTGGCGACCGTTCAGCAGCACCAGCATCAGCGCCGCCAACGACACCACCACGCCCAGCGCCAGCATGCGGTTGAGCCAGGCGGCAGGCGGCTGTGGGCGCAGCTCGGCCGGCAGCAGGTCGAGGCCCTGTGCATCGACGCCGACCACCGCCAGCCCTGCCGCGTGGCAGTGCTCGAGGATGGCCCGCAGCCGCTCGCGTTGGACCGCCACCAGCCGCACCTGCGCCGTGTCGCCGCGCTTGCGCTCGACACGCGCGACGAACTGCACCTGCTCGGCCGGGTAAGGCGTGTAGCGGTCGATCTCGAAGGCCAGCACCCGCTGCAGATCCGCCGTGGCCGCCACGGGCAGGCTGATGGTCTGCGCCATCACCTCCTGGGCAGGCAAGGCCAGCACGGCCGGCAGGCGCCGGTCGAAGGTGTCGGGCAGCGGCCACGCCAGCCGTTGCGTCAAGGGCGCCGAAGCCAGGCGCGCACGCCACGCGGGCGGCAGCAGGCCGTGCAGTTCGTCGAGCCACAGTTGCAGCCAGCGCCGCGCCAGGCTGGCCTGCCAGCGGCGGTGCAGGTCGGCGAGCGGCCGAGGGAGTGCGATCAGGTTCATTCTTGCCAGCGCAGGACCCGGTATGGCCTGGCGCCCTCCTTCGCGGTGATCAACATCAGGGTTACCTGCAAGGTGGCGTGGTAGCCGCTGGGCAGGGTCGCCTGGCTGACCACGGTGAAAATCTGCCCAGGGTCGGCGCCGCTCAAACGTACGCGCGGCAGGCCCAGGGCCTGGGCCAGTGGCGGCGGCGCCAGTGCCGGGTCGGGTTGCGCCTGGCCGGCCCAGACGGTTACCCAGGGCAAGGCGCAGTGGTACAGCGCGTAGCTCATGCCCGGCAGCTCGCGTAATTCGTCCAGGGTGCGCAGCGGCACGGGGCCGTTGCGCTGCCGTTCCAGGGCCTGGAGGGCCGACTCGGGTGCGCCGCCGCAGGCCTTCAGCAGCCGTCGCACATCGGCCAGGGACGCGGCGTTGAGGTCCAGCTTGCCGCGCTCGCTGACCACGCTGACCGCCAGTTGGGCGCCATCGAAGGCCAAGGCGTGCACCGCGCCATCGGCGTGCCAGCGCGCCTCAAGGTCACGCCCCTGCAGGGCCATCACGGCCTGCCCCAGGCCGGCCTCGGCGGCGAACAGCGCCTGGGCGTTGGCCGCCTGCCACAGCGCCTGGCGGTGCTGCAGTTGCACGGTGCCGGCCAGCGCCGCCAGCAAGGTGCCCAACAGCGCCAGCACCCACAGCACCAGCAGCAGCGCCACGCCGCGTTGGCGGTTCATGGCGCCGCCTCGCTGGCCAGGTCCAGGCGCAGGCTGACCTGCTCGCGCACCCAGGGCACCACGCCACGCAGCGTCGCCTCGATGCGCACCGCGCGCGGC
The DNA here is from genome assembly GCF_057128625.1 of Pseudomonas imperatae. Classification (NCBI taxonomy): domain Bacteria; kingdom Pseudomonadati; phylum Pseudomonadota; class Gammaproteobacteria; order Pseudomonadales; family Pseudomonadaceae; genus Pseudomonas; species Pseudomonas imperatae. The sequence continues at coordinate 175,606 of NZ_JBSKHP010000016.1, forward strand.
AGGCGCTCGGGCCACGGCCACTCCGCCAGCCAGCCGCTGTCCTTGGCCAGGGGCGACAGCCCGCGGTAGCTGAAGGCCAACTGTTGTACCTCGCGCAGCAGCACCTGGGGCTCGCCGAAGGCGCTCAGGGCCTGGCCGTCGAGCCGGGCCAGGCGCACTTGCAACTGCTGGTGCACCAGGCTCAGCTGTTGCTGGTACAGGCCGCCGCCAATCGAATCCGGCAGCGGCGCATAAAAGGTCATGGCAGCGGCGTGGCCGACAAAGCGCGCCGGCTTCGCCGTGACGTCGCCCTGGGCCACCGGCAGCGCCTGGCCAATGGCGCGGCGCAGAAAGTTCTGGGCCGCGCGCACCTCGTCCAGGCGCTCGCTGAACACCTGCGCCTTGGCCACGGCGCGGTTGGCGCCCACCAGCGCCGTGGCTACCAGGCCCAGCAGCACGCCCAGCAGGCTCAGCACCACGAGGATTTCCAGCAAGGTGAAACCGCGTTCACGCCTCACGAGCCGCGCACCCGCAAGGTGCTGAACTGCGCCTGGCGGCCGTCGGCCTTCAGGGTCAGTTGCAGGCGAAACAGCCGCGCCGCACCGGCCACCGACGGCACCTGGCTGACGTCGCAGACCCAGGCCACGCCTTGCCACTGGCCCTGGTGCCGGCCGCTGGCCAGCGGGCCTTCGCCCAACTCGTCCATCAGCGAGCGCGCCGCCAGGTTCAGCCGGTCGCTGCGCGCGCTCTGCTGCAAGGCCCGCGCGCTTTCGCCAAAGGCACCCAGCAGCACGGTCGCGCACAGCGCCAGCACCGCCAGCGCCGCGAGCATTTCCAGCAGGGTGAAGCCGCGTTGGCGGTTCATCGCAGGTCCCGCAGGCGCACGTTGCCGGTCAGCCAGGCGACGTCGATGCGCCACTGGCGCTGGCCTTGGGTGATCAGCACGTTGCCGCCACTGGCACCGCCGTCAGGGTAGAACTCGAACCCGGCACCCAGGCCGTCGGCGGTCTGCAGGCGCACCTGCCAATCACTGGGCCAGTGGGCCACGGGCTTGCCCGGCGCCTGCACGGTGCGGGCGCGCAGGTCGAAACCGGTGCGCGCCGGCTGGCCGCTGACAATCGCCTGCACCCGCGAGGCGCGCAGGGCATCGACCATCTGCGCCAGCGCCTTGCGCTCGCCGGCGCTGTGCAACCCACGCTGCAAGCCGTAGCCCACCAGCCCCGCGGCCACGCCGATGAGCACGATGACCACGAGCATTTCGAGCAGGGTGAAGCCGCGGGCGCGCTGCATGGTTATTCCCAGTTGCCCAGGTCGGCGTTGTAGCCTTCGCCGCCCGGCTGGCCGTCCTGGCCGTAGAAGATCAGGTCGAAGCTGCCGTGTTCGCCGGGGAAGCGGTAGCCGAACGGATGGCC
>NZ_JBSKHP010000017.1:0-137393 GCF_057128625.1 Pseudomonas imperatae
ACATCCTGTGGGAGCTGGCTTGCCAGCGAGCTGTTGGGGCCATAAAAGCTCGCTGGCAAGCCAGCTCCCACAAGACGCTCACGCCGCCAGCGGCTGCTCCAGTCCCTGGATAATCCCGCCGATCTGCTCGCGCAACCAGCGGTGCATCGGGTCGCCGTCCATGGTGCGGTGCCACAGCATGAACTCGCGCATCAGCGGGATTTTCACCGGGGTGGGCAAGATGCGCAGCGGCAGGTGCTTGGCGTACAGCCGCGCCAGCCGGCCGTGCATGGTGGCCACGCGCTGGGTGCCGATGATCAGCTGGGGCAGGGTGTTGAAGTCGTTGGTGATGACTTCCAGGCGGCGGCTGACGCCGTACTGGTTCATGAACCACTCCTCGATGCTCATGTGCCGGGTGCGGCCGAAGCCCACCGACACGTGGCCCAGGTTGATGTACTGCTCCAGGGTCAGGCTGTCGCCGACCTGGGTGTTGCCGTTCCACACGGCGCACACGTGTTCTTCCTCGAACAGCAGCTGGGAAGGGTGGTCTTCGAGCACGTAGCGCTCGGGCACGATCATCAGGTCCACTTCGCCGCGTACCAGCAGTTCGCTGGAGTTGTCACCCGGGCCGAGCATTTCGAAGGTGATGAACGGCGCTTCCTGGCTGATCTTCTCGATCACCTGGGCCAGCAGCACGCTGATCAGGTAGTCGGAGGTCACCAGGCGGAAGTGGCGCTTGCTGGTGGAGGGGTCGAACGCCGGTTTGCTGGTGATGGACGAGCGAATTTTCAGCAGCACGTCGCGCACCGGCTCCATCAACTCCAGGGCATAGGGCGTGGGCTGCATCTTGCGCCCCACCTGCACCAGCAGTTCGTCCTCGAAATAGCTGCGCAGGCGCCCCAGCACGCCGCTGGTGGCGGACTGGGTCATGTGCAGGCGCTCGGCGGCGCGGGTGATGTTCTGCTCCTCGAGCAGGATGTCGAGGGCGACCAACAGGTTCAAGTCCAGGTGGTTGAAGCGCATGGCGAGTGCTCACGGTTTCTTGTAGTTGTTTTCTCGATACCTTCGCGGCAAACCATCAGCGCGTCAAGCCTGGCCACAGGTATCGCGAACGCCGATACATGCCATCCCCACACACGATTAGTCAGCTGCCAAGACGGGCGCCACTCTGTGCCGCATCCCGGTCTGCCGGGCATGCCACCGGCCGCCGAGCGCGGCCCAATCATAATTTCAATGGAGTGGTCTGCATGAATATCCTTGGCCTTGATGCCGTGGTTTTTGGCGTCGACGACGTGCCCGCCTGCACCGCCTGCCTCACCGACTACGGCCTGGCGCCGGTAGGCGTCAGCGAGCAGGGCGGGCGCTTTGAAGCGCTGGACGGCACGGCGGTGGTGATCCGCCGCTTTGACGACCCGACGCTGCCGGCGGCCATCGGCCCGGCGCCGTCGCTGCGCGAAACCGTGTACGGGGTGGCCAGCGCCGCCGACCTGGATGCCATCGAGGACGAGCTGGGCCGCGACCGCGCGGTGCGCAAGGACGCCGACGGCACCCTGCACAGCATCGACGACATGGGCTTTGCCATCGCCTTCCAGCTCAGCGTGCGCCGCCCCTACAGCGCCAGCGCCGACCTCACCAACGCCCCCGGCAGCGCGCCGCAGCGGCCGCTGAACCAGATCGGCATCAGCCCGGACATGCCCGCCGTGCCGCGCAGCCTGTCCCACGTGGTGTACTTCGTGCCCGACTCCGCCAAGGCCGAGGCGTTCTACCAGCGCCTGGGCTTCCGCACCACCGACCGCTTCGTCGGCGTGGGGCCGTTCATGCGCCCGGCAGGCTCGGACGACCACCACAGCCTGTTCATGATCCAGACCCCGCCGCACATGAAGGGCTGCGAGCACTTCACCTTCCACCTGGGCAGCGGCACCGAAGTGCTGCTGGCCGGCACCCGCTTCGCCGCCAAGGGCTGGACCAGCTTCTGGGGCCCGGGCCGCCACCTACTGGGCTCCAACTGGTTCTGGTACTTCAACAGCCCGCTGGGCTGCCACATCGAGTACGACGCCGACATGGACAAGCACGACGACGCGTGGGCCGCGCGCCAGGCGCCGATGTCGGCCGACAACTCGCAGCTGTTCCTGTTTGCCGGCCGCGAAAAGTGGGCGCCCGGCGGCCCGCCGGCCAAGCAGGGCTGAGCCATGGCCATCGCCCTGTGCCCGGCCGGCCAGTTGCTGGAGGGCCAGGCCCGCGGCTTCGACCCCCACGGGGTGGGCAGCGACACCGTGTTCGCCCTGCGCCACGCAGGCCAGGTGCGGGTGTACCGCAATAGCTGCCCGCACCTGGACGTGCCGCTGGAGTACCGCAAGGACCGTTACCTGTCCGCCGATGGCCAGCGAATCATCTGCTACGCCCACGGCGCGCAGTTCGCCCCGCACAGCGGCGAATGTCTATACGGGCCGTGCCGTGGCGAGCACCTGGAGGCCCTGGCACACCGCATCGAAGACGGCTGGCTGGTGCTTGAACAGTTTTGAAAACGTGGGCGGCCAGGTATCGCGATTGGCGATACATCGCATCCGAACATGCGATTAGTCAAATCCCTGCCCAGCCCCGAACCTGATTGCACGACCTTGGAGACAATAATGACTCATCCATCGATCGAAACACCGTTTGCCCTGGGCACCTTTTCCGCTGCCGGCAGCCCGCGCTTCGCAGGCCTGGTGGTGGCCGACCAGGTGGTTGCCGTGGCTGCCCTGGCGCACCTGGCCGAACTGCGCGGCGCCCACAGCGTGCTGGGCCTGCTGGAACACTGGGAGCACAACTTCGCCCAGCTTGACCGCCTGGCGCGCCAGCTGGCGGCGGACAAGCAGGGCCTGCCATTCCTGGGGCTCGACCAGGTGCACTACCACGCCCCGGTGGACCTGCCGCGGCAGATCTTCTGCTCGGGTGCCAACTACCACAAGCACGTGGTGGACCTGATCGTCGACGACCCGCAGTTCGAAACCGACGGCATGGACAACACCCAGCGCCGCGCCTACGCCGTGGAGCTGATGAACAAGCGGGCCCGCGAAGGCAAGCCGTTCGTGTTCAACAAGGTGGCCTCCAGCGTCACCGGGCCGTTCGACCCGATCATCATTCCGGCCGGCAGCAAGAAGCCTGACTGGGAGCTGGAGCTGGGCGTGGTCATCGGCAAGCCGGCGCGCCGCGTCAGCCGCGAAAACGCCCTGGACCACGTGGCTGGCTACGTGGTGGTCAACGACCTCACCGAGCGCACCAAGGTGTTCCGCCCCGACATCCCGCAGATGGGCATGGACTGGCTGAGCAGCAAGAACGCGCCGACCTTCCTGCCCATGGGCCCGTACCTGGTACCCGCCGCCTACGTCGGCAACCCCCAGGAGCTGCAACTGACCCTGCGCCTGAACGGCCAGGTGATGCAGGACGAAAGCACCGCCGACATGATCTTCGACGTGGCACGCATCATCGAATTCATCTCCCAGAGCGTGCAACTGCTGCCCGGCGACCTGATCTGCAGCGGCTCGCCCTCGGGCAACGGCACCCACTACAACCGCTTCCTGCAAGCCGGCGACCTGATGGAAGGCACCATCGCCAAGCTGGGCACCCAGCGCAACCCCTGCGTCGACGAACGCTGATACCCCCAATAAGAACAAGACGGAGCATAACCATGACAGCAGTGAGCAAGGTCCTGATAGTGGGCGGTGGCATCGGCGGCCTGTGCGCAGCCATCGCCCTGCGCCGCAAGGGCATCGACGTCGACCTGGTGGAGCTGAAGGGCGAGTGGACGGTGTACGGCGTGGGCATCATCCAGCAGTGCAACGTGGTGCGCGAGATGGCCCGCCTGGGCGTGCTCGACGGCTACCTGGGCGCGGCGTTCCCGTTCGAGGACGTGGCCCTGTACAACGCCGACGGCCACACCCTGGCGCGCATTCCCGGCCAGCGCCTGGCCGGCCCCCAGTACCCGGCCAACGTCGGCATCTCGCGCCTGGCGCTGCACCAGGTGCTGAGCAGCACCGCGCTGGAGCTGGGCACGCGCATTCGCCTGGGCACCAGCGTCGAGGCGCTGGTGCAGGACGCCAGCGGCGTCGACGTGACCTTCACCGATGCAAGCCAGGGCCGCTACCACCTGGTGGTGGGCGCCGACGGCCTGTTCTCCAAGGTGCGCACCCTGCTGTTCGGCGACACCTACACGCCGCGCCACACCGGCCAGTCGGTCTGGCGCCACAACTTCAAGCGCGACCCGGCCATCGACCACCTGGCCAACTACCTGGGCCCGGACGGCAACGCCGGCCTGTGCCCGCTGGCCGATGACCTGATGTACCTGTACCTGACCAGCTACGAGCCGGGCAACCCGTGGATGGACAACGCCACCCTGGCCGCCGAGATGCGCAAGCGCCTGGCCGGCTTCAATGGCCTGATCGGCGAGCTGCGCGAGCAGATCACCGACAGCAGCCAGGTGGTGTACAAGCCCATGGAGGTGGTGTTCGTCAGCGAGCCCTGGTACCGCGGCCGCGTGCTGCTGATCGGCGACGCCGCCCACGCCACCACGCCGCACCTGGGCCAGGGCGCTGGCATGGCCATCGAGGACGCCGTGGTGCTGGGCGAGCTGATGGGCGCCCAGGGCGGGCAAGGCGTCGAGGCCTTGCTGCAGCAGTTCATGGAACGCCGCTACGAGCGCTGCAAGTTCATCAGCGAGAGCTCGATTCTGGCGGGGGACAAGGAAATCGAGCACGACCACGGCTTCGACCGCGTGGGCCTGGTGCGCACGATGCTGGCGCTGACCGCCGAAGAGATCTGAGCGCCGCCTTGTGACACGACCGCGCCCCACGCTGGGCGCGGCGAACCTGATAACAAGAACAACAGATGAGGTTTTCCCATGGTACGTCTGCACTTCACCGTGCCGCGCGGCGCGCACCCGCCGTTCGTCTTGAGCCTGATGATGTTCGGCCTGCTGGCGGGCAACGCCCAGGCCTTTCAGTTCGACACCGGCAACCCCGACATCACCACCCGCTGGGACAACACCCTCAAATACAGCGCCGCCTGGCGCACCGAGGGCCGCAGCGACAAGCTCACCACCGGCACCGCCGCGGTGAACGGTGACGACGGCGACCGCAACTTCAGCGGCGGCATGATCTCCGACCGCCTGGACCTGCTGTCCGAGTTCGACATCAGCTACCAGAACGTCGGCGCCCGGGTGAGCGGCGCGGCCTGGTACGACGACGTCTACAACAAGAGCAACGACAACAACTCGCCGGGCACCAATAACAGCACCTCGGTGGACTACGACCACTTCACCGACCAGACCCGCAAGCTGCACGGCCGCGAGGGCGAGATTCTCGACGCCTTCATCTACGGCAAGGCCGACTGGGGCGACATGCCGGTGTCCGGGCGCATCGGCCAGTACGCCATGCAGTGGGGCGAAAGCCTGTTCTACGGCATGAACGGCATCGCCGGCGGCATGGCGCCCATCGACGTGGTCAAGGGCCTGTCGGTGCCCAACACCCAGTTCAAGGAGCTGATCCGCCCGGTGCGGCAAATGTCCGGGCAGTTCCAGCTGACCCCGGACGTGTCGGTGGGCGCCTACTACCAGTTCGAGTGGGAGGCCAACCGCCTGCCGGCGGCCGGTAGCTACTTCTCCAGCTTCGACAGCATCGGCAACGGCAACGAGCGCCTGTTCGCAGGCGATGCGGTGATCCCTGGCGGCCAGCCGCTGGCGTTCTACAGCGGCGGCAACAAGAACGCCCAGGACTCGGGGCAGGGCGGCGTGCAGATCAAGTGGCGCACCGAGACCGTGGACTACGGCGTGTATGCCATCCGTTACCACGACAAGAGCCCGCAGCTGCTGGTGCGCCCGGACTTCGCCAACCTCAACCCGGTCACCGGCCAGGCCGGCGAGTACTACTGGGTGTACCCCGAAGGCATCGAGGCCCTGGGCGCCAGCTTCTCCACCACCGTCGAGCAGTTCAACATCGCCGGCGAACTGTCCACCCGCTGGCACCAACCGCTGGCGTCCACCAACCAGCGCACGCTGCTGGCGGGCGAAAGCATCTCCAACGACGCCGACGACGCCCTGTACGCCACCGGCCACACCCTGCACGCCAACCTGTCGTGGTTGGCCAGCTTCGGGCCCACCGCGGTGGCCCAGGAGTCGAGCTTCATCGGCGAGCTGGCGTGGAACCGCACCCTGAGCGTCACCCGCAACCCCGACGCCGTGGACCCCAACGCCACCCGCGACGCCTGGAGCCTGCGCACCGTGTACGAGCCCATGTACCGGCAGTTCTTCCCCGGCATGGACGTGAGCATCCCGCTGGGCATCAGCTACACCCACGGCGCCTCCGAGGCCCTGGGCACGCAATTCGGCACCAACCGCGGTGGCGACATGAACATCGGCATCAAGGGCAACTACCTCAACACCTGGAACCTGGGCCTGACCTACACCCACTACTACGGGCCGGCCAACACCTTTCTCGATGAAAACAACAACTACACCTTCGAACAGTCGCTCAAGGACCGGGATTTCGTGGCCTTCAGCGTCAGCCGTACTTTCTGAACCGAGGATCAGTCGATGAAACCCATGACCTTGCTGCTTACTGCCCTGGCGTCGTCGTTGCTGCTGGCCCAGGGCGTGATGGCCGCCGTTCCCGCCAGCGAAGCCGACACCCTGAAGACCACCCTCACGCCCCTGGGCGCCACCCGCGCCGGCAACGCCGACAACAGCATCCCGGCCTGGAACGGCGGCCTGACCCAGGCCGACCCGGCCTACAAGGACGGCGGCAAGCGCGGCGACCCCTTCGCCACCGAAAAACCGCTGTTCACCATCACCGCGCAGAACGCCGCCCAGTACGCCGACAAGCTCTCGGCCGGCACCCTGGCGATGTTGAAGAAGTACCCTGACAGCTACCACCTCGACGTGTACCCCACCCACCGCACCGCCGCCGCGCCACAAGCGGTGTACGACGCCACCTACAAGAACGCCATCAACGGCAAGCTGGTGGACGGCGCTGCCGGGCCCATGCCCCAGGACGCTTCGGGCGGCATTCCGTTCCCGATTCCCAAGAACGGCGCCGAGGCCATCTGGAACCACCTGCTGCGTTGGCGCGGAGCGTCCTGGCACGCCGACTTCACCCAGTACCTGACCACCGCCGACGGCAAGCATGTGCTCACCAACGATTCCAAGGCCGACCTGCAGATGCCCTGGTACCTGCCTGACGGCGGCCAGAAGGACGGGGTGTTCTGGACCATCCGCATGACCAACGACGGCCCACCGCTGCGCGCCGGCGAGGCCATCACCGGCCGCGAGAACCTCAATGCCAACAACGCCGGCGTGTGGACCTACCTGCCCGGTCAGCGCCGGGTACGGCGCCTGCCCAACGCCTGCTGCGACACGCCGACCCCGGCCACCGCCGGGGTGATGAGCTTTGACGAGCTGTACGTGTTCAACGGCCGCATCGATGGCTTCGACTGGAAACTGGTGGGCAAGAAGGAGCTGTACATCCCCTACAACTCGAACGAGGTGTTCACCGCCGCCAAGCCCACTGACCTGCTGGGCGAGCACCACCTCAACCCGGCGGACATCCGCTGGGAACTGCACCGCGTGTGGGTGGTGGAAGCCACGCTCAAGCCCGGCAAGCGCCACGTGATGCCGCGCAGCACTTACTACCTGGACGAGGACACCTGGGCCGCTGTGCTCGGCGAGCGCTACGACGCGCAGAACCAGCTGGCCAAGGCGCTGTGGACCACCCCGGTGGTGCTGCCCGACATGCCCGGCGTGGTGACCTTGACCAACGGCTTCTACGATTTGCTGTCCGGGGCCTGGTTCACCGGTGACATCTTCGCCGGCAAGAACGAGCAGTACCGCGTGGTGCAGGCCTACAAGGACTCGGTGTTCACCCCCGATGCCCTGGCCGGCGAAGGTGTGCGCTGAGATGAAGCGCACCTTATTGATCAGCGCAATGTGCCTGGCGCTGGCCGGGCAGGGCGCCCACGCCGCCGACGTGCTGGTCCAGCCGGCCGTGCAGTCGGCCCAGGCGCTGCACGCAGTGCTGCTGGGCATTGGCCGGGCCGGTGCGCGGCTGGTGGCGGTGGGCGAGCGCGGCACCGTGCTGCTGTCGGACAACAACGGCGCCAGCTGGCGCCAGGCCCAGGTGCCGGTGAGCACCAGCCTGGCTGCCGTGCAGTTTGTCGACGGCCAGCAGGGCTGGGCCGTGGGCCACGGCGGCGTGGTGCTGCACAGCCAGGACGGCGGCGAGCACTGGCAGGTGCAACTCGATGGCCACAAGGCCGCGGCGCTGGAACTGGCCGCGGCGCAGCAGGACGGCAATCCCCAGCGCCTGGCCGCCGCGCAACGGCTGGTGGCCGACGGCGCCGACAAGCCGCTGCTGGCCTTGAGCTTCAGTGACGCGCGCCATGGCCTGGTGGTCGGTGCCTACGGCCTGGCCCTGGCCACCGATGACGGCGGCGCCACCTGGAGCAGTTGGGCCGGGCGCTTGCCCAACCCGCAAGGGCTGCACCTGTACGCCGTGGCCCAGCGCGGCGGCGAGCTGTGGCTGGCCGGCGAGCAGGGCCTGGTGCTGCATTCGGGCGACGGCGGCGAGCATTTCACCGCGCTGCCCAGCCCCTACGACGGCAGCTTCTTCAGCCTGGCGCTGCTGCCCGGCGGCGAGGTGTTGCTGGGCGGCCTGCGCGGCCACCTGTTCAGCCTCAAGGGCGACAGCTTCAACGCAATCAGCAACCCGCTGCCGGTGTCTATCAACGCTGCCTGGGTCAGTGACCGGCGCCTGCTGCTGGTCAACCAGGCCGGTGCAGTGCTGCAGGGCCAGCTCGACGGCAGCGGCCTTGCGCCCTTGCCACTGGCGGCCGGCGCGCCGTTGGCGGCAGTGGCCGAGGCCAGCGACGGCAGCCTGGTGGGCGTTGGTTTCGCCGGCCCGTTGCGCCTGAGCGCGGCGCCCACCCAGTCTTTAGCGGAGTAAGCCCATGCATGCCCCCAGCTCTTCCCAGGCGGCGCCGCACAGCGGGCGCCTGGCCGATTTCGACAGCCGTTCCGGCTCGCTGCTGGAACGCGCGCTGTTCAACCACCGGCGCATCGTGCTGCTGTTGTGCCTGCTGGCCACCATTGTGCTGGGCTGGCAGGCCACGCGCCTGACCCTGAACGCCAGCTTCGAGAAAATGATCCCCAGTGACCAGCCTTTCATTGCCAACTACCTGGCCCACCGCCAGGAGCTGTCGGGGCTGGGCAACGCCGTGCGCATCGCGGTGATCAACCGCCGCGGCAGCGTCTACGACAAGGACTACCTGCACACCCTGCAGCAGCTCAACGACGAGGTGTACCTGCTGCCCGGCGTCGACCGCGCCTACATGAAGTCGCTGTGGACCCCGGCCACCCGCTGGGTGGGCGTCACCGAGGATGGCCTGGAAGGCGGCCCGGTGATTCCCGACAACTATGACGGCAGCGCCGCCAGCCTCGAGGCGCTGAAGCGCAACGTCGAGCGCAGCAACGAGATCGGCCAGCTGGTGGCGTTCGACCAGCAGTCGAGCATCCTTTATGTGCCGCTGCTGGCCACCACCGCCGACGGCAAGGCCCTGGACTACAGCGCCCTGGCCAAGCGCCTGGAGGCCCTGCGCGCCAAGTACCAGGGCCAGGGCATCGAGATTCGCATCACCGGTTTTGCCAAGGTGGTGGGTGACCTGATCGACGGCCTGCGCCAGATTCTGCTGTTCTTCGCCGCCGCCATCGCCATTACCGCCGTGGTGCTCTACGGCTACACCCGCTGCCTGCGCAGCACCGCGCTGGTGATGAGCTGTTCGCTGGTGGCGGTGGTGTGGCAGCTGGGGCTGCTGCCGCTGCTGGGCTTCGAGCTGGACCCGTACTCGGTGCTGGTGCCGTTCCTGGTGTTCGCCATCGGCATGAGCCACGGCGCACAGAAAATGAACGGCATCATGCAGGACATCGGCCGCGGCATGCACCGGCTGGTGGCGGCGCGCTTCACCTTCCGCCGGCTGTTCATGGCCGGGCTGACGGCGCTGCTGTGCGACGCGGTGGGCTTTGCGGTGCTGATGATCATCAAGATCCAGGTCATTCAGGACCTGGCGCTGATCGCCAGCCTGGGCGTGGCGGTGCTGATCTTCACCAACCTGATCCTGTTGCCGGTGCTGCTCTCGTACGTCGGCGTCAGCGCCACGGCGGCCACGCGCAGCCTGCGCGGTGAGGCCGCCGATGCGGCGGGGGCGGTGCGTCATCCGGCCTGGCGTTTTCTCGACCTGTTCACCCAGCGCCGCTGGGCCAGCGCCTGCGTGCTGGTGGCCGCGGTGCTGGCGGTGGGTGGTTACCTGGTCAGCCTGCACCTGAAGGTCGGCGACCTCGACGCCGGCGCGCCGGAGCTGCGCGCCGACTCGCGCTACAACCAGGACAACGCCTACCTGACGGCGCACTACGGCGCCAGCAGCGACGTGTTCGCGGTGATGGTCAAGACCCCGCCGGGCGGCTGCTCCAGCTACGACACGCTGCAGCGCGTGGACAACCTCGACTGGCAGCTGCGCGGCCTGGCGGGCGTGGACTCGACCAATTCCCTGGCGTTGCTCAACCGCCGGGTGCTGGTGGGGCTGTCGGAAGGCAACCCGCGCTGGTACGAGCTGCTGCACAACCAGGCCACCCTGAACATGGTCACCGCCGGCGCGCCGCGTGGCCTGTACAACGAAGACTGCAGCCTGCTGACCGTGTACGCCTACCTCACCGACCACAAGGCCGACACCCTGGGCCGCGTGGTGGACAGCGTGCAGGCCTTCGCCAAGGCCAACGACAGCGACCAGGCGCAGTTCCTGCTGGCGGCCGGCAGCGCTGGTATCGAGGCGGCGACCAACATCGTCGTCAAGCAGGCCAGCCATGAAATGCTCTGGTGGGTGTACGGCGCCGTGGTGCTGCTGTGCCTGATCACCTTCCGTTCCTGGCGCGCGGTGCTCTGCGCGGTGCTGCCGCTGATGCTCACCTCGATCCTGTGCGAGGCGCTGATGGTATGGCTGGGCATCGGCGTCAAGGTCGCGACCTTGCCGGTGATTGCCCTGGGCGTGGGCATCGGCGTCGACTACGCGCTGTACGTGATGAGCATCGTGCTGGCACAGATGCGCGCCGGCGCCAGCCTGTCCCAGGCCTATTACCAGGCCCTGCAGTTCACCGGCAAGGTGGTGATGCTCACGGGGGTGACCCTGGCGATTGGCGTGGGTACCTGGATGTTCTCGCCTATCAAGTTCCAGGCCGACATGGGCGTGCTGCTGGCGTTCATGTTCGTCTGGAACATGGTCGGCGCGCTGATTTTGCTGCCGGCGCTGGCGTACTTCCTGTTGCCCCACAAGCGCCAGCCACAAGCGCTGGCCGTGGCCCGGCCGGTGCCGGAAAACGCCGAGAAACCTCGCCCGTTGAGCCTGGAGGTGGTGCATGAACGCTGATCGCCAACCGCGTTTGCCGCAGTCGCTGCTGTTGCTGCTGGGTAGTTGCCTGCCGGTGCTGGGCGCGGTGCTGCTGGCGCCGGTGCTGCCGCGCATGCAGGCGCATTTCGTCGACACCCCGGGGGTTGCGGTGCTGGTGCCCATCGCCTTGACCCTGCCGGCGCTGGTGGTGGCGCTGCTGGCGCCGTTCGCCGGCGTCATTGCCGACCGGGTAGGGCGCAAGCCGCTGCTGCTGTGGGCCATGGCCCTGTACACCCTGTGCGGCACGCTGCCGCTGTGGCTGCAGTCGCTGCCGGCGATTGTTGCCAGCCGCGCCGGCATCGGCCTCGCCGAGGCGGCGATCATGACCGGCTGCACCACGCTGATGGGCGACTACTACAGCGGCGCCCGCCGCGAGCGGCTGTTTGCCCTGCAGATGGTCGCCACCTCGCTGTCCGCAGCGCTGTTCATGGGCCTGGGCGGACAGTTGGGCCAGGACAACTGGCGCGCGCCGTTCGCCCTGTACGCGGTGGGGCTGGTGTTCCTGCCGCTGATGGCTCGGCTGCTGTGGGAGCCCGTGGCTCCGGCGCAGGCCCAGCGCACCGCCGCGCGCCTGCCGTGGCGCGCCCTGGGCCCGCTGTACCTGCTGGCGCTGCTGGCCGGCGCCAGCCTGTTCATCGTGCCGGTGCAGGCCGGCTTCATCCTCAGCCTGCTGGGCATCGACGCCCCGCAGCAGATCGGCCTGACCATGGGCGGCAACCAGCTGGGCGTGGTGGCCGGCGCCTTGAGTTTCCGACTTATCGGTCGTATTGCCCCGGCGCGGCTGTTGCTGCTGGCGTTCGTGCTGGCCGGCTGCGGCGGCGTGTTGATGGGCAGCGCCAACAGCCACCTGCACGTGGTGGTGGCGGTGGTCATTAATGGCCTGGGCATCGGCCTGATGCTGCCCACCCTGATCACCTGGATCATGGCCCAGGTGGGCTTCAGCCAGCGCGGGCGGGCGACCGGCTTGTTCACGGCGGCGATCTTCGCCGGCGAGTTCGTCAGCCCCTTGCTGGTGCTGGCCATCAGTGGCGGCAACCTGGCGGCGGTGCCCCATGCGGTGTTGCTGGTGGGGGTGTTACAGGGATTGGTGGCGTTGGGCTGCCTGGCGGTGCCGCGGTTCAGTGGCGCGTGTTTGCAAGGAGAACATGCATGAAGTTGTTTGACCTCAGCGGCCAGGTGGCCCTGATCACCGGCGCCACCCGTGGCATTGGCCTGGCCATTGCCCGCGCCTATGGGCAGGCGGGCGCGCGGCTGGCCATCAGCAGTGAAAACCCCGAGGACTGCCGCCAGGTGGCGGCGCAACTGGCCGAGGAGGGCATCGACGCCTGGCCCCTGCCCGCCGACATGGGCCAGCAGGCCCAGGTGCAGGCGTTGGCCGAGGGGGTGCTGGAGCATTTCGGCCAGTTGGACATCCTCGTGTGCAACGCCGGCATCGCCCCGCACATGGGGCCGCTGGCCAGTGCCAGCGAAGCCCAATGGCAGGCCACCCTGACGGTGAACCTGCAGAGCGCCGTGTGGCTCACCTCGGCGCTGATCCCGGCGCTGGTGGCCCGTGGCGGTGGCAGCGTGGTGCTGATGGCCAGCATCGCCGGCGTGCGCGGCAACCGTGGCCTGGGCCTGTATGGCCTGTCGAAGGCGGCGCTGGCGCAGCTGGCGCGCAACCTGGCGGTGGAGTGGGGGCCAAGCAACGTGCGGGTCAACGCCATCAGCCCCGGGGTGGTGCAGACCGCGTTTGCCCGCCCGCTCACTGACCAACCGGCGGTGATGGACAAGCGCCTGGCGCTGACACCCCTGCGCCGCGTGGGCCGGCCCGAGGAAATTGCCGCCGTGGCGCTGCTGCTGGCCGCCCCCGGCGGCGCCTTTATCACCGGCCAGAACCTGATTGTCGACGGTGGCACCACCATCGGCGACGGCAACTGAACAAGGAATTTGTGCATGCAGACGCTTCCCAGCTTCAAGCGCGTGGTTACCGGCCACGACGCCAGCGGCAAGGCCACCGTGGCCATCAGCGGCCCTACGCCCAGTGTGTTCGCGCTGCAGGCGGTGCCCGGCACGGTGTTCCATGAGATCTGGAACACCGGCGCTGCGCCCGCGCCGATCGACAACGGCGACGACGCCACGCTCAAACCCCTGCAGCTGAGCCCCAGCGCCCTGGGCAGCCTGATCCGGGTGGTGGATATCCCGCCCGACAGCGTGCAGAACGCCGTGACGGCCGAAGCCGCCGCCCAGGCCTTCGCCGAGATCGGCCAGGCCCACGCGGGTACCGGCAACGGCGACAGCCGCCACCGGCTGATGCACCGCACTGAAACCGTCGACTACGGCATCGTCACCGAGGGCGAGGTGTGGCTGGTGCTCGATGACCAGGACGTGCGCTTGAGCCGCGGCGACGTGGTGGTGCAGCGCGGCACGAACCACGCCTGGAGCAACCGCACCGAGCAGATGGCGCGCATGGTCTTCATCCTGTTGGACGGGCAATTTGCACAAGGAATCGCCCCATGAAGCTGGCAACCCTGAAAGATGGCAGCCGCGACGGCCGCCTGGTGGTGGTGTCCCGCGACCTGCGCCGCTATGTGTGCGCCAGCGCCATTGCCGCCACCCTGCAACAGGCGGTGGACGCCTGGGCCAGCTGCGCGCCGCAGCTGCAAGCGCTGGCCTGGCTGCTGGAGGAAGGCCGCGCGCCTGGCGCGCAGCCGTTCGACCCGGGCCAGGCCATGGCGCCGTTGCCACGTGCGTATCAGTGGTGCGACGCCTCGGCGTTCCTCAACCACGGCACGCTGATGCAGAAAGCGTTCAACCTCGACCCCATCGAAGGTGTGGAGCATATCCCCTTGATGTACCAAGGTTCCGGGGACGACTTCCACGGCGCGCGCGATGACCTGCGCCTGCCCACTGAAGCCCAGGGCATCGACTTCGAAGGCGAGTTCGTGGTGCTGGTGGACGACGTGCCGCTGGGCTGCCCGGCCGAGCAGGCAGACGCGCACATCAAGCTGGTGCTGCAGGTCAACGACGTCAGCCTGCGGGCGTTGGCGCCACGGGAGATGCTCACCGGTTTTGGTTTCCTGCAGGCCAAGCCATCCTCCAGCTTCGCCCCGGTGGCGGTCACCCCCGATGAACTGGGTGACGCCTGGGCCGAGGGGCGGGTGCAGCTGCCGTTGCAGGTGCAGCGCAACGGCGAGTGGTTCGGCCACCCCCACGGCGGCGAGATGAATTTCAGCTTCGGCCAATTGGTCGCCCATGCTGCGCTGACCCGCCGGCTGGGGGCGGGCACCCTGGTGGGCTCGGGCACCGTGTCGAATAAAGACCGATCGGTCGGTTCGGCCTGCATCGCCGAGCGCCGGGCTATCGAGATGATCGAGCACGGCAGCCCCCGCACCGGTTTCCTGCACTTTGGCGAGCGGATACGCATGGACGTCGTCGGCCTGGATGGCCACTCGGTGTTCGGCGCCATCGACCAGCGCGTGGTAGCGGCCCATGAGTGACGGCAACGGCCTGCGCGTGCTGGTCACCGGCGCCAATGGCTTCCTGGGGCAACTGCTGGTCAAGCGCCTGCTGGCGGCGGGTAGCCTGCGCGGGCAGGCCATCGGCACCTTGCTGTTGCTGGACATGAACCTGGAGGGCATCGCCGCGGATCCGCGCCTGCGCCTGCACCCCGGCAGTATCACTGACCCGGCGCTGCTGCGGCGGGTGCTGGCCGATGGCATCGACGTGGTGTTCCACCTGGTGAGCATCGCCGGGGGCGCCGCCGAGCGCCAATACGAGCTGGGCTACGAGGTGAACCTGCAAGCCAGCCTGGAGTTGTTGCAGCAACTGCGCAACCGCGCGCGGCCGCCGGTGCTGGTGTTCGCCAGCAGCGTGGCGGTGTACGGCGCGGACCTGCCGCCGCGGCTGGACGAGCAGGCGCCCGCGCAGCCGCAGCTGTCCTACGGCGCGCACAAGCGCATGGTCGAGATTGCCCTGAGCGACCTGGCCCGCCGTGGCGAGGTGGACGGCCGCGCGCTGCGCCTGCCCGGCATTGTCGCCCGGCCCCAGGCGGGCCAGGGCCTGCGCTCGGCGTTCATGAGCGAGCTGATGCGCTGCGTGGCGGCCGGCCAGCCGTACCAATGCCCGGTGTCGGCGGCGGCCACGGCCTGGTGGATGTCGGCGCGCTGCTGCGTCAACAACCTGCTGCGCGCCGCCGAGCTGCCGCTGGCCCATGACGCGCCGCGGGTGTGGCAGCTGCCGGTGCTGCACCTGTCCATCGGCCAGGTGGTGGATGCCCTGGCCGAACGCTTCGGCGAGGCCAGCCGCGCGCTGGTCAGCTACCACCCGGACGCACAGCTGGAGGCCCAGTTCGGCCGCCAGCCACCACTTAAAACCCCACAGGCGCGGGCCCTGGGCCTGCGCCATGACGGCAGCGCCACCGCCCTGGTGCGCAATGCCCTGGAACTGACCCCTGCGGTGCGCCGCCCCGCACAAGGAAGCCCTTGCCATGAAGCTTGAACGTCGGCTGATCGACCTGTCCGTGACCCTGGAAAACAACCCCTACACCGACCCGCCGCCGTTGCTGCCGCGCATCGAATACACCGACCACCAGCAGGGCTGGCCGGAAATGGCCGCGATGTTCCCGGGGCTGACGCTTGAGGACATGCCCGGCCAGGAGGCCTGGGCCGCCGAGCGGCTGTTCATCACCACCCACAGCGGTACGCACATGGACGCGCCCTGGCACTACGCCTCCACCACCGACGGCGGCAAGCCGGCGTGGGGCATCGACGAGCTGCCGCTGGAATGGTGCCTGCGGCCGGGGGTGAAGCTGGACTTTCGCGGTTTTGCCGATGGCCACGTGATCACCGCCGCCGAGGTCGAGGCCGAGCTGGCGCGCATCGGCCATGTGCTGCAACCGCTGGACATCGTGCTGGTGAACACCCGCGCCGGCAGCCTGTTCGGCCAGCCCGGCTACCTGGACGCCGGCGTGGGCATGGGCCGCGAGGCCACCCTGTACCTGCTGGACCGCGGCGTGCGCGTGGTAGGCACCGATGCCTGGAGCTGGGACGCGCCGTTCAAGTACACCCGCGAGCGCTTCGCCGCCACCCGCGATGCGGCGCTGATCTGGGAGGGGCATAAGGCGGGCCGCGACATCGGCTACGGGCAGATGGAAAAGCTGGCGAACCTTGAGCAACTGCCGGCCAGCGGCTTCGAGGTGTCGTGCTTCCCCTACAAGATCAAACACGCTTCGGCCGGTTTCGTCCGCGCCGTGGCCATTATCACTGACTGAGTATTTCCCATGACTGAACTCGTACTGTTCAACGCCGGCGTGTCCACCTGCAGCCAGCGCGTGCGCTTCGTGCTGGCGGAGAAGGGCCTGGCCTACACCGACCAGCGCCTGCGCCTGGACCAGGGCCAGCACCTGACCCCTGAATACCTGGCCATCAACCCCAACGGCCTGCTGCCGGCGCTGACCCACGACGGCCAGGTGGTGGTGGACTCCAGCGTGATCAACGAATACCTCGACGAGGTGTTTCCCGCGCCGCGGCTGGTGCCCGCCAACCCGCTGCAACGGGCGCACATGCGCGGCTGGGTGCAGTACCTGGACGAGGTGATGACCCCGGCCATTCGCTACCCCTCGTTCCAGCAGTTCTTCGGCGGTGGCTTGCGCAACATGAGCGCCGAGCAGCGCCAGGGGTTTGCCAACCGCCTGCCGCTGCGCAAGCATTTTGCCCTGGAAGTGGGGCCTGACGGTTTTGCCCAGGAGAAGCTGGACGCCGCCATGGAGCGTATCGTGCAGTCCCTGGACCGCATGGAACAGGCGCTGGCCGCCACGCCGTGGATCGCCCATGAACAGCTGACCCTGGCCGACATTGCCATGATGCCGAGCATCGTGCGCCTGGAGGACCTGGGCCTGGCCCGCCTGTGGGACCAGCGCCCCAACGTCGCCCAGTGGTACGCCCGCCTGCAGGACCGCCCGGCCTTCGCCGCCGCCTACGGCCCCGGCACCCGCCTGGGCGTGGGCGCCAACTGAGGCGGCCGGCCCCGGCACGGTCTGGGTGGCGCACCGCGGGGCCTGCGGACGCGGCCTGCGGCCGCTGCTACGGGAGCCGCGTAGCAGCAACTGTCTTGAAATGGCGTCGTCTGCATCGCGACTAAAGTCGGCTCCTACACTATTCGTGGTAGGAGCCGGCCTTGGCCGCGATGCAGGCGACGCGGTCTATGGGGTATCCGCATTCGCGTAGCAGCTGCCGAAGGCGGCGTCCGGCCTTGATGCGGTATGGCTGGCGCACCGCGGGGCCTGCGGACGCGGCCTTTGGCCGCTGCTACGGGGAGGTGGCCTACACCTGCCCCGCGCGACGGGCGCTGGTGCGCGACAGGGCTGCCCAGTCCAGGTGGCCTTCGCCGTGGGCCAGCGCTTCGATATGGGTGTCGCGCAGGGTGCTGGCCAGGGGCAACGGCACGTTGACCTTTTCCGCCGCGTCCATGGCCAGGCGCACGTCCTTGAGCCCCAGCGCCAGCTTGAAGCCTGCAGGCTCGAAGCGTTCTTCGGCAATGGCACTGCCGTAGCCCTTGTACACCGGCGCGTTGAACAGGGTAGAGGTGACCAGGTCGAGCACGCTGCCCTTGTCTACCCCATAGCCCTGGGTCAGGGCCACGGCCTCACCCATGGTGCCGATGGCGCTGGCGATCATGAAGTTCACCGACAGTTTCACCGCGTTGGCCTGCTCGGGCCGCTCGCCGAAGTGCCAGGTTTTCTGCCCCAGCACGTCGAACAACGGCTGCACGGTGGCCAGCGCCTGCGCATCGCCGGCGGCCAGGATTTGCAGTTGCCCGGCCTCCGCGACGTTCACCCGGCCCAGCACCGGCGCCGCCAGGTAGCCGACGCCGCGCGCCTGGTGCAACGCCAGCAGCTGGTTGGCCAGGGCCACCGAGATGGTCGCCATGTTGATGTGGATGGCGCCGGGCTTGAGGGCGTCCAGCGCCTGGCCGTCGACCAGGGTGGCGTGGGTGGCGGCGTCATCGGCCAGCATGGAAATCAGCACGTCGGCGCCCTCGGCGGCTTCGCGCGGGGTGCTGGCGGCCTGGGCGCCCAGGGCGGCAAGCCGGGCCACCGGCTCCGGCGAACGGTTCCAGCCGCGCACCGTGTAACCGGCCTTCAGCAGATTCGCGGCCATGGGCAGGCCCATGGTGCCCAGCCCCAGAAAAGCGATGTTCATGGCAATGCTCCCGGTCAAAAACCCAAGCATCGCACGAGGGCGAAAAACCGCGCTACCGGGTTGCGGTCAATCGTGCAGCAGGCTGGTGCTGTAGCTGTTGAAGCTGCTGCCCAGGCCGCTGCCACCGCCCAGGTTGAGGGTGTTGTGGGTGTGCCCATCGTACGACTGGCAACCATCGGAATAGCAGGTGTCGGTTTCCAGGCTCGACACCCCGGAGCAGGCGCCCAGCAACAGCGCGCCGGCGATGACCAGCAGTGTGCAGACGGTCGATTTCATGTTCGATTCCTTTGACAGTGCACCCAGGGAAGCAACCTCCCCATGCTAGGCGCTGGCGATGAAGAACGGATGAAAATCCGCCGCCCGGACAGCGTTCGTTCAGCCAGCGAGCAACGAATTAAACTTGCCGACAGGCAGCATCAAGCGTGGCTTGGCGCAGCCGACATCAGTCTCATTACAAGACCGATTTCCCACCCCCTGCGAGCCCCCTTGATGACCAGCCTTTCTGCGGATGACCGCGCCCAGGTATTGCAGGACGCAACCGTACAATTCTGGCGACATATCATTGCCATTGTCTGGATAGCCTTCGGTATCCACATCGTGCTGTTCGCGCTGTTCGTGGCCCTGCGCATCCCAGCGCTGTGGGCCGCCAACGCGGTGAGCGTGCTGATGTACGTGGGCTGCCTGTTCGCCATTCGCCACCAGCGCTACCACCTGGCCGGGCTGTTGTTCAGCGTGGAGATCATTGCCCACGCCATCATCGCCACCTCCATGCTGGGCTGGGACAGCAACTTCCACTTCTAGCTGTTCTGCCCGATTCCGATTATCGCCTTCTGCTTCCAGACCGCGCCCTGGCGGCGCCTGGGCCTGAGCCTGGCGATTGCGGTGGTGGCGGTGGGCGGCTATGCGCTGCGCCACCTGATCACGGTGGCGCCAGGTATCAGCGATGAGCTGATCGACGTGTTCGGGATTATCAACGCCCTGACGGCCACGGCGTTGCTGATGTATGCCACGGCCTTGTCGGTGCGCTTTACCCTGTCGATGCAGCTGCACCTGTTCCACACCGCCCACCGCGACAGCCTCACCAGCCTGTACACCCGCCGCCGGGTGCTGCAGCGGCTGCGGCAGATGGGCCCGGCGCGCCAGGAACAGCCCACGGCCATCGTGCTGCTGGACGTGGACCACTTCAAGCTGTTCAACGATCAGCACGGCCATGACCTGGGTGACCTGGTGCTGCAACGGGTGGCCGACAGCATTGCCGGCTGCGTGCGCGCGACCGACATTGCCGCGCGCTGGGGTGGCGAGGAGTTCCTGGTGCTGATGCCCAACACCGCGCTGGCCGAAGCCCAGCAGGTGGCGGACCGGGTGCTGGCGCACATACGCGCGCAGGCGGGCTTGATAGAGGGCAGGGCGTTGGTGGTGACGGCCACGCTGGCGGTGACGGTGATTGCCCCGGACGAGGCGTTTCGCGATGCGCTGAACCGCGCGGACCAGTGGTTGTACCAGGGCAAGCAGGCGGGGCGGGACCGGGTGATGTTGGCGGGGTGAGGTGAGTGGGACGCGGCCTGCGGCCGCTGCTACGGGGGTAGCAGCGGCCGCAGGCCGCGTCAGGGCACGATCACTTCAACGGCGGGGTGCGCGGCGGGATCTGCCGCAGGTTGCCGGTGGCCTCGAACGCCGCCGCCAGTTGCAGCAGGCTCGAGTCGTCATAGGCACGGCCAGCGAAGGTCAGGCCCGCGGGCATGCCGATGTCGGCCATCACGCCCATGGGCACGGTGACGGTGGGCACGCCCAGGTGGCGGATGGCGAGGTTGCCGTTGGCCACCCAGACGCCGTTGCTCCAGGCGATGTCCGCCGAGGCCGGGTTGACGTCGGCGTCCGCCGGGCCCACGTCGGCCACGGTGGGGAACAGCACGGCGTCGAGCTTGAGGCGGTCCATCCAGTCTTCCAGGTCCAGCCGGCGGGTCTGCTCCAGGCCGCGCAGGCCATCGGGCAGGGTGCTGATCTGGTCCCACGGGGTGATGCCGCGCTCGGCCATGCGCACGTACTCGTCCATGCCGGCCGCCAGGTCGCCCTCGCGGTTAGGCAGGGTGCCCGGGTCGTGGGGGAAGATCTGCGGGCCGTCGACGTCCACCAGGCGGTTGAGCTGCGGGTCGCCGTTGGCCTGCAGGAAGTCGTCGAACGCCCAGGCGCTCAGGTCCCACAGTTCATGGTGCATGAATTCCTTGGACACTAGGCCGCGGTTGAACACCGTTGGCGCGCCCGGGCGGTCGCCCTCGCAGTTGGACACCAGCGGGAAGTCCACCTCGACCACTTCGGCGCCGGCGGCTTCCAGGGCCTTGCGCGCTTGCTGCCACAGCTCGATGACGCTGTCACGGGTGTTGATGCGCTGGCCGGTCGGGCCGCCGATGCCCGGGGCTTCGGCGGTGCCGGCTTCGTCGTCGGCATTGATGTACATGCGCGGCACGCCCAGGCGCTTGCCGGCCAGGGCGGTGCTGCTGGCGGCCAGTTCCAGGTAGGAGGCCGGGCGCACCGAGGCGACGCTGGGGATCGGCACCCAGGGTTGCAGGCGCCACAGGTCGCCGCGCGTGTCCGGGTCTTCGGCCACCACCACGTCCAGCACTTCCAGCAGGTCGGCCATGGTGCGCGCGTAGGGCACCACCACGTCCATGGTCGGTGTCAGCGGCCAGTTGCCGCGCACCGAGATCACCCCGCGCGACGGCGTGTAGGCGCACAGGCCGTTGTTGGAAGCAGGGCCACGGCCGCTGGACCAGGTTTCTTCGGCCAGGCCGAACGCCGAGTAGCTGGCAGCGGTGGCGGTGCCGGCACCGTTGGACGAGCCCGAGGCGAACGGCGCGGTGAGGTAGTTGGCGTTGTAGGGGCTTTCGGCACGGCCGTAGACGCCGCGCTGCATGCCGCCGTTGGCCATGGGTGGCATGTTGGTCTTGCCCAGGCAGATGGCACCGCCGGCGCGCAGGCGCTCGATGGTGAAGGCGTCGCACTGGGCCACCAGCTTGGCGAACGCCGGGCTGCCGGAGGCGGCCGTCAGGCCCTTGACCAGGTAGCTGTCCTTGGCGGTGTAGGGGATGCCATCCAGCGGGCCCAGGGTTTCACCACGGGCGCGACGGGCGTCGGAGGCACGGGCTTCTTCCAGCGCCTGGGGGTTGCGCGCCACCACCGCGTTGAGCGCGGTGGCCGTGGCCGGGCCGTCGTAGGCGTCGATGCGCGCCAGGTAGGCCTGCACCAGTTCCACGGCAGTGGTCTGGCCTGATTCAAGCGCAGCACGCAGCTGGGCAATGGAAACTTCGGTGACCTCGATCATGCTGCTACCGCCAATGGCTGAAGGTAAATAGAGAGGGAAATGGGGTGACTGTAACCTGGCGCGCCAGGGGTATCACTTCTCGTCGTGGAGGTGTTCATAGGGTTCTCGTTGCGTCGCCTCAGGGGACGGTGCTGAATTTACCCTGTGAGCATTATATTGAACAGTGCGAAAAACATTCTTCACAGCGAAATTCGCCCGCACGTCACCCCCGGGAGGGCATTTGACACCTCCCAAAACACGTCATACGATGTCCTACAAATCCATCGTGCCGCTGTCGACTGGGTTCAATAAAAACAAAAAGGAAGCCACAGCATGACTATCGATATCGGGCCCGCTCCCCGGGGCCGCGCCGTTCCCCCGCAAGCCGCCGCCGTCCCCCGCACCCTCACCAGCCGCTACCGCTGGACCATCTGCGCCCTGTTGTTCGTGGCCATCGGCATCAACTACATCGACCGGCAGATGATCGGCATCCTCAAGCCCACCCTGGCCGCCGAGCTGAAATGGTCGGAGAGCGACTACGCCTCCATCGTGTTCTGGTTCCAGTGCGCCTATGCCATCGGCTTCCTGACGTTCGGGCGGGTGATCGACAAGGTCGGCGTGCGCATCGGCTACGCCCTGGCCTTCACCCTGTGGACAATCGCCAGCGTCTGCCACGGCCTGGTGAACGGCGTGACGCAGTTCGCCATGGCACGCTTTGCCCTGGGCTTCGGTGAGTCAGGCAGCTTCCCGGCCAGCCTCAAGGCCGTGTCGGAATGGTTCCCGCAGAAGGAGCGGGCCCAGGCCACCGGTATCTTCAACGCCGGCACCGCCTTCGGGCCCATCGTCACGCCATTGCTGGTGCCGGCCATCACCCTGGCGTGGGGCTGGCGCGCGGCGTTCATCTCCATCGGCATCGTCACCGCCCTGTGGCTGATCGCCTGGCTGCTGATGTACCGCAGCCCGCAGGAACACAAGCGGGTCAGCGTCTCGGAGCTTGAGTACATTCAATCCGACACCGACCCGTCGCTGCCGGTGGATGCCACCCCCGCCAAGTTCTCCTGGTTCAAGCTGCTGACCTTCCGCGAAACCTGGGCCTACGCCGCCGGCAAATTCCTCACCGACCCGATCTGGTGGCTGTACCTGTTCTGGCTGCCGGACTTCCTCGGCAAGACCTACGGCCTGGACCTGAAGTCCTTCGGCCCACCGCTGATTGCCGTGTACCTGTTGGCTGACGTGGGTTCGGTGCTGGGTGGCTGGGGCTCGTCGCGGCAGCTGAAGAACGGCCGCGGCGCCAACGCCGCGCGCAAGACCACCATGTTGATCTGCGCCCTGGCGGTCATCCCCATCGTCACCGCGCAGTTCGTCTCCAACCTGTGGCTAGTGGTGGCCATCATTGGCCTGGCGGCGGCCGCGCACCAGGCCTGGTCGGCCAACCTGATGACCCTGCCATCCGACCTGTTCCCGAAACAGGCCGTGGCCTCGGTGATCGGCATCGGCGGCACCGCCGGCGCCATGGGCGGCATGCTGATGACCACCTACAACGGCTATATCCTTGACGTGTTCAAGTCCTATCAGCCGATCTTCATCGTGGCGGGCAGCGCGTACCTGGTGGCGATCGCGGTGATTCATGTGCTGACGCCACGGCTGAAGCCGGTGGCGGCGGAGCGGTTGCTGAAGCTTTGAGGGGTTTGCATCAAATACAATGCGTTTGGCGGTTCTTGCGAAATATGCATTGTATTTGATGCAATTGTCAGGCTGTCAGGCTTCGGTGCATGCCTGCTTTCCACTCCTCCAGCATGGCTGTGCCAATCGTCTCGAAATGCCCATGCTCTTGGAGATAAAGCTGCATCTCATCCATTGCCTGCTCGATTCCATGGGCCACTTGCTGCAACAACTCGTTGCAGCGCCCCTCGGTCAGTTGGCAAGCCACGCGGCCAAAACGCACCAGGGTCTTATGTTTTGGCCAGGCCTTAGAGCCACCCAGCAGCAGGGCCATTGAGTCCTGCTTGATGTAGACCGTTGTCGTAACGATATCGTACGCCGGTGCAAGCCACACATCGGCATCCTCGGCGCAATCGCGGTACAGCACACCAAAATTCTTCAGGTGGGCGTCGCCGTTACGGACCATGGCAGACAGGGCAACAATCTTGAAGAACGACTCCAGCGCACCCGCCAACAACGCAGGGCTGACGAACGCTTGAATTTGCCGCGCCGCGCCTTCGTAGGAGCCATCGTATTTTGCCTTTGAAGGCCAGCCGTTAAGTACGCAGAAATCTTCGAAGCCCAAATATCCCTTGGCATCTTGGTCGAAGCGCTCGACCAGCAAAAACCTGCCGTGCTCGCTGAGTTCGATCTTCGGCACCGTCAGGCCGGCATGCAGGGCGGCGCGCATGCAAAAGTATTCGTTGGCAGCAAGCTCCGGGAAGTCGTGGGCCACGAATGCCTTGATCAAGTGGGTGGCACTGCGGTGGGTTACACGGTCGATGCCGGAGCCGTCGGCAATCAGCACTTTAGGCTGCACCCCGGAAACGCCGGAGTATTCACCGTATTGGGCCACTAATGCCTCAAACAGTCCTTCGGTGCCGTCGTGGGTCAACAGGTGAGCGACGTCGGTGGTGGGCAACGATGTCTGGGAATGGCCAATGCCTACCCGGCCAAGCTGATGAGGGCCGACGATGGACAGCAGGGCAAAATCATCGAAGCCGCGCACCGCCTTGCCGAAGCGCCGTTGCAGCTCGGCCCTCAGTGCACCTTCGGGCAGGTTCATCTCGAAAATGGGCGCCACCCCGCGCTCCCATTTGTAGCTCTCCAGGCGCGCAGGCATGGTCAGGGAAACTGACTGGCCCAGGGCTGCGCCGGGAGTGTAGGCGAACACTGAGTGGTCACCGTCCCCGCGGCCCAGTTCACCCACCCGTTGTGCCAGCACATTCACGTGCAACGCGGCATTGCTTTCAGTCATGGAAGCCGCCTTGCTTGAGGTCGTCGAGGGTAGGGCGGCCACGTCGTTTCGGGACGGCCAGCAGTTCGTAACCAAAACCGGCGAGCAACGCTTCCACCTTGCGCAGGCCGATCTCGGTGAGGGTGCCATTTTCCAGGCCGGAAATGGTGGAGCGGCTCATGCCGTATTTCCGCCCCAGGGCTTCCTGGGTCAGGCCATTGGCTTTGCGTGCTTGTTTGAGGACTTCACCGATGTTGTTCAAGGTCTACCTGCATCATATGCAATGCAAAATCCTATTATAGTCAGATTTGCATTGTATATGATGCATTTTTATCCTCACCACAACGGCGGCGGTGCGCTCACGGCCTGGCCAATCACTTCGATGGCACGCTCCACGTCGGCTTCGCTGGTGTAGCGGCCAAGGCTCAGGCGTACGCTGCGCAGGGCTTGCTCGGGGCTCAGGCCCAGGGCCAGCAACACGTGGGAGGGGCCGGCGCTGGCGGAGTTGCAGGCGGAGGTGGACGATAGCGCCAGGTCGTTGGCCAGGCTGGCGCTGTTGAAGCCGGGCACGTCGATGCACAGGTTCAGGGTGTGGGGAATGCGTTGGCGTGGACAACCGTTCAGGCTGACGCCTGGCAGTTGCAGCAGGCCGTCGCGCAGGCGCGCCGAGAGGGCCTGGATGCGTTGCTGTTCTGCTTCCAGGTGGGCGCTGGCCAAGGCGTAGGCGCTGCCCATGCCGACGATCTGGTGGGTGGCCAGGGTGCCCGAGCGCAGGCCCTGTTCATGGCCGCCGCCGTGAATCTGCGCGCGCAGGGCAGGGCGGGCGCGTTCGCCCACGTACAGGGCGCCGATGCCCTTGGGGCCGTAGCTTTTGTGCGCCGAGATGGACAGCAGGTCCACCGGCCATTGGCCGAGGTCGATGGCCACCTTGCCGGTGCCCTGGGCAGCATCCACGTGCATCAGCGCGCCGTGGTCGCGGACTAGCTGGCCGATGGCGGCGACGTCGGTGAGCGTGCCCAATTCGTTGTTCACCAGCATCAGCGAGACCAGCAGGGTGTCGTCGCGCAAGGCGGCGTGCACCGCTTCGGGCTGGATCAGGCCCTGGGCATCGGGCTGCAGGCGGGTGATCTCGAAGCCCTGTTGTTCCAATTCATTGGCGGTGTCGAGGATGGCCTTGTGTTCCAGCACGCTGGTGATGATGTGCCGGTGCGTGGGGCTGGCTGCGGCGGCCACGCCCTTGAGCGCCAGGTTGTTGGATTCGGTGGCGCCGCTGGTCCAGACCAGGCTGTCGGCAGGTGCGCCGATCAATTCGCCCACCTGGCGGCGGGCCGACTCCACGGCCAGTTTGGCGCGCTGGCCGAAGGCATGGGAGCTGGAGGCCGGGTTGCCGAAATTGCCGGCCTGGCCCAGGCACTCGACCATGGCGGCGATCACGCGGTCGTCGACGGGGGTGGTGGCGGCGTAGTCGAAATACAACGGGGTGCTGGGCATGGGGCGTCCCTTTCTTCCTGCGGGTCAGTGATGGAGAAAGCTTACCCGCAGGAAGGGGGAAAATTATTGATTTATGCGCGTCAATATTGCCTGTTCGTAGAATATTTTTCGCTGTTTGGCGGGGTTGTTGGAATAAGGCTGCGGACGCGGCCTTGCGGCCGCTGGTACGGGTTAGAGGGTGACGATTTCGACCCAGTTGGCGCCGTTGCCGGTGGGGTAGCGGCCGTTGAGGCTGAGGCGGCCGGTGGCCGGGTCGATGTCGAACACCGACAGTTGCGTGGATTTTTCCCCGGTGCAGATCAGGTGGCGGCTGTCGGCGCTGATGGCAAAGCCGCGTGGCTGCTTCTCGGTGGCAAAGGTGCCGATCAGGCTGAGGGTGCCGTGGGCCTTGTCCACCTTGAACGCCGACAGCACGCTGCTGGTGCGCTCGCTGGTGTACAGGTAGTTGCCGTCGGGCGTGACGTGGATGTCGGCGGCCCAGATGTCCTGGCTGTTGTCGGCGTGGGCCTGCATGGCGGGCGTGGCGACCCGCGACGGGCCACGCGGCGCGCCCGGCTTCAAGCCGTGGTCGGCGGGCAGGCTGCTGCTGACGGCCACCTGGGTGAGCTGGCCGCTGTTGGCGTCCAGGGCGTAGCTGATGACCTTGTCCTGCAGCTCGTCCAGCACGTAGACGAAGCGGTTGTCCGGCGCGAACGCCAGGTGGCGCGGCCCCAGGCCCTCGGGCGCGGCCACGTGGGCGGGGGCGTAGGGGGTGACGGCGCCGGTGTGGCTGTCGAAGTGGTACTGCAGCACGCGCTCGCCGCCCAGGTTGGCCACCAGCAGGGTGCGGTTGGCCTTGTCGATGCGCACCGAGTGGGCGTTCTGCGCGGTCTTGAGGGTGTGCAGGGGGGCGTCGGCGACCTTGGCCTGGTCGACGCGGGTGACGGTCATGATGTCGTTGTCGTAGGAGGCGCCAAACAGGTAGTGGCCGGTCTGGTCCAGGGAAATATAGGCGTAGCTGTCCGGAGCCGGGCTTTCGCTGACCTGGGTCAGGTGGCCGTCGCCCGGGGCGATGCTGAAGGTTTGCACGCGGTAGGGCTGCGAGCGCACGGCGGCGTACAGGCGGCTGCGGTCGGGGCTTACGGCCATGGGCATGACGTTGGCGCCGGCCTTGGCGACCTGGCCGGGGGTGAGCGTGCCGTTGGCGGCGTCCAGCTGGTAGGTGGACACCGTGCCATCGGCGGCGTTGGAGACGTAGACGAAGGTAGAGGCCATGGTTACCTGACTGGCTAGGGTGGCGAAAAGGAAGGGAATGGCCCGGCGGGCCAGGCGTGGAAGCGGGGAGGGCATGGGCACGACTCCTTGTTATTGTGCCTTGAGGTTATCAGACGTCGTATGACATTTGTCAATCTTCATTTGCCCGGACGCGGCCTGTGGCCGCTGCTACAGGTTTCCAGCAGCGGCCGTAGACTTCAGGTAAACCCAACCACCGCATGGGGAATATACGGCGCCTGCAGTTGCTCGATCTCCTCGGGCTCAAGCTTCAGCGCCAATGCTGCCACGGCGTCGGTCAGGTGCTCGGCCTTCGAGGCGCCCACCAGCGGCGCGGTCACGCCCGGGGTCTGCATCACCCACGCCAACGCCACCTGCGCGCGCGGCACGCCACGGGCCGCGGCCACCTTTGCCACGGCCTCGACGATCTGCCGGTCGCTGTCCTCGGTGTGGGGCTGGTACAGGCTCTTGCCGTAGTCGTCGGTCTCGGTGCGCGCGGTGCCCTGGTGCCAGTCGCGGGTCAGGCGGCCGCGGGCCAGCGGGCTCCAGGGCAGCACGGCGATGCCGGCGTCGCGGCACAGCGGCAGCATTTCGCGCTCTTCCTCGCGGTTGATCAGGTTGAGGTGGTCCTGCATCGACACAAACTTCGTCCAGCCGTGGCGCTCCGAGGTGGCCAGGGCCTTGGCGAATTGCCAGGCATGCATGGACGAGGCGCCGATGTGCAGGGCCTTGCCGGCCTTGACCACGTCGTGCAGCGCTTCCAGGGTTTCCTCGATGGGCGTTTCGTAGTCCCAGCGGTGGATCTGGTACAGGTCGACGTAGTCGGTGCCCAGGCGGCGCAGGCTGTTGTCGATCTCGGTGAAAATGGCCTTGCGCGACAGGCCGCCGACGTTGGGCGCCGCGCGCATCGGGAAGTACACCTTGGTGGCGATAACGATCTCGTCGCGCCGGGCGTAATCGTGCAAGGCGCGGCCGACGATCTCCTCGCTGGTGCCGTCGGAGTAGCTGTTGGCGGTGTCGAAGAAGTTGATGCCCAGTTCCAGCGCCTGCTTGATCAGCGGGCGGCTGGCCTGTTCGTCCAGGGTCCAGGGGTGTTTGCCGCGGTTGGGCACCCCGTAGGTCATGCAGCCCAGGGCCAGGGGGGAAACCTTGAGGCCCGTGCTGCCCAGGTTGACGGTCTTCATGCAGCGCTCCTGTGGTCGAAATGGTCCATTTTGCGTCTCCAGCCTAGTCCCGGGCCCCGCCGGGGTGCAACTGGCGGCGCATAAATGGCATGATGGGAATCTTTATTGCTGGGGTTGTACCGTCGGCAAGGTTTTCGAGTGGGGAGTGTTGAACAAATGGCTGCGCAACAAACAATCACGGTGATCCCGCCTGGCTTTGCCCTGAACGGACAGGTTTCGCCACCCGGGTCGAAATCGATCACCAACCGTGCGCTGCTGCTGGCCGCCCTGGCCAAGGGCACCAGCCGCCTGGACGGCGCGCTGAAAAGCGACGACACACGGCACATGTCCAATGCCCTGCGGCAGATGGGCGTGGTCATCGACGAGCCGGACGACACCACCTTCGTGGTCACCAGCAGCGGCCAGCTGCAGGTGCCGGCCGAGCCACTGTTCCTGGGCAACGCCGGCACCGCCGTGCGCTTCCTGACCGCCGCCGTGGCCACGGTCAACGGCGACGTCACCCTGGACGGCGACCACTACATGCAGAAGCGCCCGATTGGCCCGCTGCTGGCTTCGTTGCGCGCCGGCGGCGTCGACGTGCACAGCACCACCGGCTGCCCGCCGGTGCAGGTCAAGGGCACCGGCCGCCTGCAGGCCCAGCGTTTCGAGATCGATGGCGGCCTGTCCAGCCAGTACGTCTCGGCCCTGCTGATGGTCGCCGCCTGCGGCACTGCGCCCATCGACGTGGCCCTGACCGGCAAGGACATCGGCGCCCGCGGCTACGTGGACCTGACCCTGGCCTGCATGCGCGCCTTCGGTGCCCAGGTGGAGCAGCTGGACGACGTCACCTGGCGCGTGCAGCCCACCGGCTACGTGGCCGGTGACTACTTCATCGAGCCCGACGCCTCGGCGGCCACCTACCTGTGGGCGGCCCAGGCCCTGACCGGCGGGCGCATCGACCTGGGCGCGGCCGACGACGCCTTCACCCAGCCGGACGCCAAGGCCCAGGACTACATCGCCCAGTTCCCGCACATGCCGGCAGTGATCAACGGCTCGCAGATGCAGGACGCCATTCCGACCCTGGCGGTGCTGGCGGCGTTCAACGCCACGCCGGTGCGCTTCGTGGAACTGGCCAACCTGCGCGTCAAGGAATGCGACCGCGTGGCGGCGCTGGACGATGGCCTGAACGCCATTCGCCCGGGCTTGTCGACGGTGGAAGGTGACGACCTGCTGGTGCACGCCGACCCGGCTCTGGCCGGCACCACCTGTGACGCGCTGATCGACACCCATTCCGACCACCGCATTGCCATGTGCTTTGCCCTGGCCGGTCTTAAAGTGGCGGGCATCCGCATCCAGGACCCGCTGTGCGTGGGCAAGACCTACCCGCGCTACTGGGACGCCCTGGCTTCGCTGGGCGTAACCTACACCCACGGTTGAGTCAGAAGGTGCCGAAGCCACGCGCCATCAGCGTGGCCATCAACGGCACCAGCACCAGCAGCGCCAGTTCCAGGCGGATGACCATCGTCATCTGCCGCACACTGGCCGCGCTCACGGCCGGTGCCCTGCCGGCCTTGACCGCTGCGCGCCAACCCAGGAAGCGCACGGTGGGCAGGATCGACAACAGGCCGATCAGCACGAACAGCGCCACCTTGGCGTGGAAGAAGCCGTTGTGCAGGTAGTACGTCGGCCCCTTGGCGAACCACAGCAGGCGCGCCAGCCCCGTCAGCAGCACCAGCCCGGCAGCGATCCCGAACAGCATGTCCACGCGAATCAGGCTGCGTGCCTGGGCCAGTGTCGGCTCGGGCTTGAGCAGCACATGCTCCAGCGACAGCAGGGCGAACAGCGCGAAGATCGACAGGTAATGCAGGTAGGCGGCGATGGCTTGGCTCATGGCAGCGACTCGGCAACGAGGACACCCTTCACCGTAGCAGCTGCCGCAGGCTGCGTCCGGCGCTGCCGCGGTCTACCTGCTGCACCGCGTAGCCCATGACGCGGCCGGCCGCCGCCGCTACAGGGATGCGTTGCGTAGCAGCTGCCGCAGGCTGCGTCCGGCTCCGCCGCGGTGCGCCTGTTGCACCGCTTAGCCCATGACGCGGCCGGCGGCCGCTGCTACAGGAGTGCGTTGCGTAGCAGCTGCCGCAGGCTGCGTCCGGCGCCGCCGCGACATCCCTGCTGCACCGCGTAGGCCATGACGCGGCCGGCGGCCGCTGCTACAGGGATGCGTTGCGCTACGCCGCGGTATGGGTGTTATCAGCGGCTGGCGAGGAAGCTCAGCAGGGTGTCGGTGACGAACCCGGGGTTCTCCAGGTTGGAGATATGCCCTGCGTCGGGCACCAGCACCTGCGCGCAGCCAATCAGCCGGGCCATTTCCACCGTTTCGTGGGGTGGCCGGGGGATGTCGCGGTCGCCGCACATCACCAGGGTCTTGCGCGGGTCCAGCTCATGCAGGCGGTCGCGCAGGTCTTCGCGGCCGAAGATGATGCGCCCCAGGGGCGCGATGCTCTGGCGTGCCACCTCGGCGGGCATTGCCGCCAGCGCGGCACGGAACGCCCGGCACAGCGGCGACTGCAGGTCGGCGTCGGGGTGGAAGTACATGGGCACGACGATGTCCAGCAGCGCCGGGCTCATGCCGCCTTCATCCTCCAGCTGGCGCAGCAGGGAGAAATAATACTGGCGCTTGGGTTCGTCCTCGGCGCCCACGTAGGTGTCCATCAGCACCACCCGGTCGATGCGTTCGGGCGCGTCCATGGCCAGCTTCGCGCCCCACATGCCGCCTACCGACAGGCCCACCAGGTTGCAGCGCTCGATGGTCAGGTGGTCTAGCAGTGCCATGACCTGGCGGGCCAGGTCGGTGAGCGAGCGGGTGCTGGCGGGCAGCGGCCCGGAGGCACCATGGCCCCAGAGCTCGGGCACGATGACCCGGTAGTGGTCCTGCAGGGCCTGCACCTGGGGCGCCCACATGTGCTGGTCCCACAGGTAGCTGTGGGCCAGCAGGATGACTTCACCCGTTCCCTGGTCGGTGTAGTGCAGCGGCTGGCCGTCGATGATGAAGTGGGGCATGGGCTATTCCTTCGTCCTGAAAATAATGCGCCCCGGCAAGGTTGCTCAGGGCATGTCCAGCCTATGCCGAAGCCGGCCGTTTTCCCAACGCACGCGCAGGCCTTTGTGTTTCACCAAGTAACCCAGGGCCACCGCCGCCGCCAGCAGGCCCGAGGCCGCGCCGATGCCCAGGGCCCAGCGAGGGCCGCAGACGTCGGCCACCCAGCCGACCACGGGTGCGCCCAACGGAGTACCGCCCACGGCGATGGCCAGCAGGATGGCCATCACCCGCCCGCGCATGGCCGGCTCGGTGGACAGCTGCACGGCGCTGTTGGCGGTGGTGGTGAAGGTTTGTGCAGAAATACCCACGGCCGTCAGGGTCAGGCCGAACCACCAGTAGCCGGGCATCAGCGCCGCCAGGCCCGTGCCCAGGCCAAACAACAGGGCGCCGGCCAGCAGCGCGCCCATGCGCGGCGTGGCGCGGCTGGCCGAGAGCAGGGCGCCCAGCACCGAGCCCACGGCCATGCACGAGGTGAGCACGCCGTATTCGCTGGCGCCCTGGTGGAACACCGTGACCGACATGGTGGAAATGAAGATCGGGAAGTTCAGGCCGAAGGTGCCGATCAGGAAGTACATCCACAGGATCGCCAGCAGGTCGGGCCGCCGCCACACGTAGGCGAAGCCCTCGGCCAGGCCGGCGCGGCTGCTCTTGGTGCGTTCCAGCGGGCGCAGGTCGGCCACCCGCAGCCAGCGCAGCGACACCAGCACGGCGCCGAACGAGGCGGCGTTAAGCAGGAACACCCAGCCGCTGCCGATGGCGGCGATGAGCACCCCGGCCACGGCCGGGCCGATCATGCGCGCAGCATTGAACGAGGTGGAATTGAGCGCCACGGCGTTGGACAGCTCCTTGTCGCCCACCAGCTCCGCGACGAAGGTCTGGCGGGCGGTGGAGTCGAAGGCGCTGACGCAGCCAAACAGGAAGGCGAAGACGTACACGTGCCACAACTGCACGACGCCGGTCAGGGTGAGTAACCCCAGCGCCAACGCCAGCGCGCCGGACAGCGCCTGGGTGGTCATCACCAGCTTGCGGCGGTCGAAATGGTCGGCGGCAAGGCCGGTGAAGGGCATCAGCAGCAGGTAGGGGCCGAACTGCAGGGCCATGACGATGCCCACGGCGGTGGCGCTTTCGTGGGTCAGTTGCACCAGCACCAGCCAGTCCTGCGCCGTGCGTTGCATCCAGGTGCCGATGTTGGAGATCAACGCACCGCTGGCCCAGACGCGGTAGTTGTAGATGCGGAGCGAGCGGAAGGTGCCTTTCACAAAACCGGTTCCCGAAGACTGGAGCGAAGACAGAAAGCCGTTAGCTTCCTATCTTCGATCTTCAGTGGCCCGGCGTCAGGCTGTCAAGCGCCGTGCTCAGTGCGCGCTGCTGGCCTTGTGTTCCAGGCGGCCCACCGGGCCCAGCCATTGGCCGGCCTGCTGGTCGAGCCATTGCTGGGCGGTGGGTGCGTGCTTGACCGTGGCGTCGAGCCAGGCGGTGCTGATGGCGGCCACGCTGGCGGCCTGGCGACGGTCCACGCCCAGGTCCACCGGCTTGGCGCCGCCACGGCCTTCGCCGCCAGGCCCGCCCGGGCCACCGCCTTCGGGGCCGCCACCGTGGCGGCGCTCACCCTTGCTGTCGCCGGGTTTGCTGCCGCCGCCGGCGTGCGCCACGGTGCCGGACAGGTCCTTGTGGCTGGCGTCCTGCAGGCGCAACTGGTAGCCGCCCTGGCTGCCCAGGCCGGCGAAGAAGGCAAAGCGCTGCTGGGCGCTGGCCACCCAGCTGAAGGGATCTTCGTCCATCGGGCCGGTGACGCTGAGCACCGGCGTGTCGACCTGGGCGAAGCGCGCAGGGTCGGCGCCGGCAGCCACGTAGGGGCTGAGGACGATGGCACCCAACGGCCGCCACTCGGTCAGGCGCGGCTGCCCGGCGTCACGCTCGCCGGCCAGGGCGGCGGCGGTCTGCGCGCCCAGGTCGTAGCCGGCGACCACGGTGCGCTGCACGTCCACGGCGTTGAAGCCGGCTTCACCGGCCAGGCCGCGGCGGCGCACCTCGGCGAGCACGGTCACCACCTCGGCGACCCGCGCCTGCAAGGCCTGGTCGCCGTAGCTGTTGGCGGCGATGCCACGGAAGGCGCCGGCCTGGGCGTCGGCCGATTTATAGACCGATGAGTCGTAACGGGTCGGCTGCACGGTCAGCACGGCGTAGCCGGCGTTGGCCCAGCTCTGGCGCCACAGCTGGCCGGCGCTGTCGTCTTCGCCGAGGCCCGGCAGGTAGACCACCAGCGGCACGTTTTTCTGGCCGGCGGGCACCAGCAGCGACAGGTTGACCTGGTGGGTGCCCCAGGTCCAGCGCGTGGCCCAGCCGTCGAGCTTGTTGGACTGGCCGGGGTTGTAGGCGGTCTTCAGGTATTCCTGCAGCGACACCATGCCGTCGTCATCGGCGGGCGGTGGGCTGGAACAGGCGCCCAGGGCGGCCAGCGCAACGGCGGCGGCCAGGGGGCGGAGGAAACGGGCAAGGGTAGAAGGCAGCATTGACATAACGACTCTGCTTGAACAGGAAACGAAAGCGGCGATTATGCAGAACCCGCGGGCCAGATAGGGCGCGGGGCGGGTAAAAGCTGGGTAAATTTTTGCTACATATACGCGGGGTGGTGGATACATTGGGACGGGCTTGGGGCCGGACGGCGCCCTCGTAGCAGCGACCGCCAGGCCGCGTCATGGGCCGATCTGGCTTGCGCACCGGCCCGGCTCGCCTAAGCTACAGCCGAGCCTGTTGAAAAAACTTACAAATTCAACGCCATAAGTCGGACCTTTCGCCCAGTCCTGTAGTCATTAGGGCGTCAATATGAAATGGAGGTGTACATGCTCATTCGGTCTCTGGCCCTGGCTGCCCTTGTAGCGCTCGCCGGCCCCGTGCTGGCCGCCGACAGCGACTCGCCGTTGGCGCAGGAGCAGGGCAAGACCCGGCCCTTGATCATCATCGCGCGCAGCTCGGTGGACCCCACCCTGGTGCATTTCCAGGACGCGCTGAAGGACCCGGCCAACAAGCAGGCCTTCGCCCAGCGCAGCCTGGTGCTGTACACCGTGGTCAACATGATTGGCCAGCGCGACGGCAAGAACCTCGACCCCCAGGCCACCATGGCCCTGATCCGCAGCCTGAGCCTGGGCGCCGGCGAGCTGCCCAAGACCATCCTGGTGGGCAAGGACGGCACCAAGAAGCTGGAGAAGAGCGGCCCGGTTGAGCTCAAGGAAGTGTTCGACACCGTGGACGCCATGCCCATGGCCGAGAAGGAAGCGGCAGCGCCAGCCCCGGCGGCGCCAGCGGCAGAGCCGGGCAAGCCAGCCAAGGGCGCCAAGGCGGGCAAGGCAGCGAAGGCTGCGGAGCCGCAGTCGCTGGACGATTGATGGCATGTGGGAGCTGGCTTGCCAGCGAGTTTTTGACAATCAAAGGCTCGCTGGCAAGCCAGCTCCCACAACTCGATCAGGGAATCAACCGCTCCGCCCGCAACTGCGCGAACACATCGAAGAACGCCTGGTCACTGGCCTGGAAATCGACAAAGCCCAGCCGCCGGCTCTTGGACATGTCGGTCACCACTTCCACCGGCCGGCCCAGGTCGGCGTCGGTGTGCCACGGCGAAATCAGCCGCTCGATATCACGTTCCTGCAAGCCATGTTCCGCCGCCAGGGCGCTCCAGGTGGCCTGGTCTCCGGCCATCTGCGCGGCCAGGGGCATGGGCTGCTCGGGGAACGGCGCGGCCTCCAGGCCAAACCAGTCGGCAATGCGCCCCCACATCCAGCTCCAGCGGAACACGTCGCCGTTGGTGACGTTGAAGGCCTCGTTGGCCGCCGCCGGCGTGGTGGCGGCCCACAGCAGCTGGCGGGCGAGGATGCGCGCGTCGGTCATGTCGGTAAGGCTGTCCCACTGCACCCGCGAGCCGGGGAACACGAACGGCCGGCCCGTGGCCTTGCACACGCTGGCGTAGACGGCGAGGGTGGTGGCCATGTTCATGGCGTTGCCCACGGCCACGCCGGTGATGGTGTGCGGGCGGTGCACGCTCCAGGTGAAATGGTCGCGCTTGGCGGCGGCGAACAGCTCGTCTTCCTGGGCGTAGTAGAAGTTTTCCACGTCCAGGCGGCCCTGGCTTTCGCGGAACGGGGTCTGTGGCAGGCTGCCCTGGCCGTAGGCCTCGAACGGGCCCAGGTAGTGCTTGAGGCCGGTGACCAGCGCCACGTGGCGCAGGCTGCGGGCGCCGCGCAGGGCGTCGAGCACGTTACGCACCATGCCGGCGTTGACGCGGATGTTTTCCGCCTCGCTGGCCTGGCGCGACCAGGTGGTGATGAACAGGTGGGTGGGTGACAGGCCGGCGAGGGCACTGGCCAGGGCGGCGGGGTCTTGCAGGTCGGCGGCAATGGGGATGATGCCCGGCGCCAGGTCCGGGTGGCGCGACAGGCCCGCCACCTTCCAGTTGGTGTTCTCGGCCAGCACGCGGGTCACCGCGCGGCCGACGATGCCACTGGCACCCACTACCAATGCAATTTCTGTCATGTCTGCCTCTGTGCAACAACAAATGTTGTTACACCTTAACGGCAGATGGCGTGCGATCCAACCCGTGCGGCCCTGGGACGCAGCCCTGTAGCAGCAACTGTCTCTGTGGGAGCTGGCTTGCCAGCGAGTTTTTAGGGCCTCAACAGCTCGCTGGCAAGCCAGCTCCCACAACAACGTCGCGTCCGGGCCCTCAATTCACCGCAACGGCCGCTCCCGCGCGCTGCAACAACTGCTGATTGCGCGCCGACAACTGCTCCAGCACAAACCCCTTGCCAGCCTTCTCATACCGCGCCGCCAGCGCTTCCAGCGCGGCAATCGCCGAATGGTCGGCCAGGTGCAGGTGGCGGCAGTCGACGATGACCTCATCCGGGTCGTTGCGTGGGTCGAACAGCGCCTGGAAGTGCGTGGTCGAGGCGAAGAACAGCGTCCCGTGCGGGGTGTAGCGCTTGCGCCCGGGCTGGCTGGCGTCGGCATCGGCGCGGATTTCCCGGGCGTGCTGCCAGGCGAACGCCAGCGCCGCGATGAGGATGCCGCACAGCACGGCCGTGGCCAGGTCGGTGAACACGGTGATCACGGTCACCGCCACGATCACCACCGCGTCCTGGCGCGGCACCTTGCCCAGCACCCGCAGCGAGCCCCAGGCGAAGGTCTGCTGGGCCACCACGAACATCACCCCGGCCAGGGCGGCCAGCGGAATGCGCTCGATCAGCGGCGACAGAAACAGAATGAACAGCAGCACCATGATGCCGCTCACCACCCCCGACAGCCGCCCACGGCCGCCGGAGCTGAGGTTGATCACGGTCTGGCCGATCATGGCGCAACCGCCCATGCCGCCGAACAGCCCCGACGCCACGTTGGCCACGCCTAGCGCCACGCACTCACGGTTGGGCTGGCCCTGGGTCTCGGTCAGCTCGTCGGTGAGGTTGAAGGTCAGCAGGGTTTCCAGCAGGCCGACCATGGCCATCAGCACCGCATAGGGGGTGATGATCTTCAGCGTCTCAAGGTTCATTGGCACGCTGGGCCAGTGCAGGCTGGGCAGGCCGCCGGCGATGTGCGCCATGTCGCTGAGGGTGCGGGTGGGCAGGCCCAGGGCATACACCAGCAGGCTGACGCCGACGATGGCCACCAGCGCCGGCGGCACCGCGCGGGTCAGCCGCGGCAGCAGGTAGACAATGGCCATGGTCAGCGCCACCAGGCCCAGCATGGTCGCCAGCGGCGTACCTTGCAGCCAGCTGCTGCCCACCTTGAAGTGCTCCAGTTGCGACAGCGCGATGATGATCGCCAGGCCGTTGACGAAGCCCAGCATCACCGGGTGCGGCACCATGCGGACCAGCTTGCCCAGGCGCAGCAGGCCGAACAGCACCATGATCAACCCGCCCAGCACCACCGTGGCCAGCAGGTATTGCACGCCGTGCTGCACCACCAACGCCACGATGACCACGGCCATGGAGCCGGCGGCGCCGGAGATCATCGCCGGGCGGCCGCCGAACAGCGCGGTCAGGGTGCAAATGATGAAGGCGCCGTACAGGCCCATCAATGGGTTGAGTTGCGCCACCAGGGCGAAGGCGATGCACTCCGGCACCAGGGCGAACGATGACGTCAGCCCGGCCAGGACGTTGCCGCGAATGGAAGACAGGGACATGGGTTTCCTTGCGTGAACAGCCAAACCCGCCTGGGGACAGGCGAGCGCGTGAAAAGGGAATGGTGGCCATTTTAAAGAGAAATGGACCGGACCGACCACTTATTTTGACCGTCGGCGGTTGTCGTACCTCCGCCTGGATGGTTTAGACTCAGCCGTCCACCTTGCTGCCTGTCCATAACAACAAATCCCGATTGCAACAGGAGTCGTACCATGGAGCACCTTTCGCTGGGCCTCGTCGGCTACGGCAAGATCGCCCAGGACCAGCACGTGCCGGCCATCCTCGGCAACCCGGCCTGGCGCCTGCAGGCCGTGGCCACCCTGGGCCAGCCGTGCCCCGGCGTCGCCAATTTCCGCAGCCTCGAGGCGCTGCTGGCCGACGGCCCGGCCGTGGCCGCCGTGGCTTTCTGCACGCCGCCCCAGGGCCGCTACGCCCAGGTGCGCGAGGCGCTGCTGGCCGGCAAGCACGTGCTGGTGGAAAAGCCGCCGTGCGCCAGCCTCGGCGAGGCCATGGCGCTGGTGGACCTGGCCCGCGCCCAGGGCGTCAGCTGCCTGTTCGCCTGGCACTCGCGCTTCGCCCCGGCCGTGCAGCCAGCGCGCCAGTGGCTGGAGGGGCGGGTGCTGCGCAGCGTGGCCATCACCTGGAAGGAAGACGTGCGCAAATGGCACCCCGGCCAGGCGTGGATCTGGCAGGCCGGCGGCCAGGGCGTGTTCGACCCGGGCATCAACGCCTTGTCCATCGTCACTGCGCTGCTGCCCGAACCGCTGTTCGTCACCGCCGCGCAGCTGGACGTGCCGGCCAACCACCAGGCGCCCATCGCCGCGCGGCTGCAGATGGCCGACGCCCGTGGCCTGCCGGTGACCGCCGAGTTTGACTGGGAACACCCTGAGCCGGACATCTGGCGCATCGTCATCGAGACCGACGCAGGCGTGCTGCGCCTGGAGCAGGGCGGTGCGGCGCTATTCATCGATGACCAGCCCCAGGCGCTGCCGCCGGAAGCCGAATACCCGTCGCTGTACGCGCATTTCGCCCAGCTGATCCAGCGCCAGGCCAGCGACGCCGACCTGCAACCGCTGCGCCTGGTGGCCGACGCCTTCATGGCCGGCAGCCGCACGCTGGTTGCGCCGTTTCATGATTAACGCCGCATTCGTAGCCGCTGCCGCCAGGCTGCGCTGGCCGTCCCGCACGCCGGAGATCTTCGGTATGCTCAGGGGCCAGCGCAGCCTTCGGCAGCGGCTACAGGTTGTCTCAACATCCGTTCACATCGAGGGAGTCCCGTATGTACCCGCAAGTGCAGCTTTACATCAACGGTCAATGGCAGAACGCGGCGGACGGGCGCAGCATCCCCGTGGTCAACCCCGCCACCGGTGACACCATCGGCAGCGTGGCCCACGCCGACATCGCCGACCTGGACCAGGCCCTGGCCGCCGCCCAGCGTGGCTTCGAGACTTGGCGCAAGGTCAGCGCCTTCGACCGCTACAAGATCATGCGCAAGGCCGGCGAGCTGCTGCGCGAACGCGCCGACCACATCGCCACGCTGATGACCCTGGAACAGGGCAAGCCTGTGGCCGAGGCCCGCGCCGAAACCCTGGCCGCCGCCGACATCATCGACTGGCTGGCCGAGGAAGGCCGCCGCAGCTACGGCCGCATCGTGCCGTCGCGCGCCCAGGGCATCGAGCAGCGGGTGATCAGCGAGCCGGTGGGCCCGGTGGCCGCCTTCACCCCATGGAACTTCCCCATCAACCAGGTGGTGCGCAAGCTGTCCTCGGCCCTGGCCGCCGGTTGCTCGATCATCGTCAAGGCCCCGGAAGAAACCCCGGCGTCGCCTGCCGAGCTGATCCGCGCCTTCGCCGACGCCGGTGTGCCGGCCGGGGTGATCGGCCTGGTGTATGGCGTGCCGGCGGATATCTCCGGCTACCTGATCCCGCACCCGGTGATCCGCAAAGTTACCTTCACCGGCTCCACCCCGGTGGGCAAGCAACTGGCGGCCATGGCCGGCCTGCACATGAAGCCGGCGACCATGGAACTGGGCGGCCACGCGCCGGCCATCGTCTTCGCCGACGCCGACGTTGAAAAAGCCGTGCAACTGCTGGTGGCTTCCAAGTTCCGCAATGCCGGGCAGGTGTGCGTGTCGCCGACGCGTTTCCTGGTGCAGCGTGAAGTGTTCGAG
Organism: Pseudomonas imperatae; assembly: GCF_057128625.1. NCBI lineage: Bacteria > Pseudomonadati > Pseudomonadota > Gammaproteobacteria > Pseudomonadales > Pseudomonadaceae > Pseudomonas > Pseudomonas imperatae. The sequence goes on from NZ_JBSKHP010000017.1 coordinate 40,202, forward strand.
ACCTTCCTGACCCGCTTCGTCGAGCTGGCCGGCAAGATCAAGGTCGGCAACGGCCTGGAAGAGGGCACGCTGATGGGCCCGCTGGCCAACGACCGTCGCGCCCCGGCCCTGCAGGCCCTGGTGGACGACGCACGCAGCCAGGGCGCTACCGTGCACCTGGGCGGCAAGGCCATCGACGGCCCGGGCTACTTCTTCGCGCCGACGGTGATCAGCGGCCTGAACACCGGCATGCGCCTGATGAACGAAGAACCCTTCGGCCCGGTGGCGCTGATCGTGCCGTTCGACACCGTGGAAGAAGCCATTGCCGAGGCCAACCGCCTGCCGTTCGGCCTGGCGGCCTACGCCTTCACCAGCACCTCGAAAACCGCCCAGGCCCTGAGTGACGGAGTGGAAGCGGGCATGCTGTCGATCAACCACCTGGGCATCGGCCTGCCGGAGATTCCGTTCGGCGGCATCAAGGATTCCGGGCACGGTTCGGAAGGCGGCACCGAGGCGATCGAGGCGTACCTGGTGACCAAGCTGGTCACCCACCTGGGTTGACCCCCACCCCCGTAGCAGCTGCCGCAGGCGGCTGCGTCCTGTGGGAGCTGGCTTGCCAGCGAGCTGTTGAGGCCCGAAAAACTCGCTGGCAAGCCAGCTCCCACAAAAACAGTTGCTGCTACGGGCGCGTTTACAGCCCGTACAGCTCGCGGTACTCGTCCCAGCTCATGCCGGCCATCTCGGCCACTTCCTTGTGCACGTCCAGGCGCTGCGCCTGGAATTCCGCAGGCGTCGCCGCCGTCAATTGCAACGTCAGCTCCCAGGCGAACAGGCCCTGGGCCTCGGCTTCCTGCTCGAACGCCTCGTGCAGGCGCTCGGCGCGGTACTGCGCGGCGGTCATGCCGGCGGCCTGGGCTTCCAGCGGGTTGAGGTGGTCCAGCTGCTGGCGGAGCTCGTCGTGGGCGGCCAGGAAGCGTTCCAGGGCGGCGGGGTGACGCTGTTCGGGGTCGATCATCATGTACCTGATGGGCAGTGGCAGTACCCCTAGTCTACGCCAGGCTTTCTTCCTGATGCACCGCCAGCGTGCCCTTGAGCAGGTCGCTGCGGCTGACCACGCCAATGACTTCGCGGCTCTGCGCATCACGCACCACCGCCAGGCTTTCCAGCCCCAGCGCCACCATCCGCCCAGCCACGGCGCGGCAGGTTTCCCGGGGCAGGGCGAACGCCTGGCCGGCCGCCAGCGGCACCTGCGCGTGGCTCATCACCTCGCTGACCTCGTGGCGCTCCAGTGGGTCGACCGAATACTCGCGGTAGATGTGCAGGCCGCGCCGGGCGATTTTCTCGGTCATGATCGAGCGCTTGGCAATCACGATGGTCACCGTGTACGCCACGGTCACGGTCAGCAGCAATGGCAACAACGCATTGAGGTCGTGGCTCAGGCCCAGGGCGAACACCACCGCCGTCAGCGGCGCGCCCAGCACCCCGGCCAAGGTAGCCGCCATGCACACCAGCGGCCACAGCGCGCCGTGGTCGCCGGGCAGCACGTGGCCCAGCGCCGCGCCCAGGCCGGCGCCGAGCATCAGCAGCGGCGCCAGGACGCCGCCCGAGGTGCCGGAGCCCAGGGCAATCACCCAGATCACCGCCTTCACCAGCAGCAACGCCAGGGCCGCGCCGAGCAGCAGGTGGTTGTGCAGCAGGTCGCCGATCACATCAAAACCGATGCCCAGCGCCCGTGGCTGGAAATAGCCGCCAATGCCGATGGCCAGGCCACCCAGGGCCGGCCACCACATCCAGTGCAGCGGCAGCTTGCCGAACAGGTCTTCCACGCGGTACAGCGACCACGACAGCAGCGTGCACAGCAGGCCGCTGGCGATGCCCGCGACCAGGCAACCGAACAGCGCCTCGGGGCCCACCGGCGCGGTTTGCACGGCGAACAGCGGCTCGCTGGCGATCAGCAGCGGGCGCAGGAAGCCGGCCACCGCGCAGGCGATAGCCACCGGCACCAGGCTGCGCGGGCGCAGTTCGAACAGCAGCAGCTCCACCGCCAGCAGCACCGCCGCCACCGGCGTGCCGAACACCGCGGTCATGCCCGCCGTGGCGCCGGCCACCAGCAGGGTCTTGCGCTCGGCGGCGCTGAGGTGAAAGCGCTGGGCAATCAACGAACCCAGTGAGCCGCCGGTCATGATGATCGGCCCCTCGGCGCCGAACGGGCCACCGCTGCCGATCACGATTGCCGACGACAGCGGCTTGAGCAGCGCCACCCGCAGGGACAGGCGGCTCTGGCCGAACAGAATCGCCTCGATGGCCTCGGGAATGCCGTGGCCACGGATCTTGCTGGAGCCGTAGCGGGCCATCAGGCCGACGATCAGCCCGCCCAGCACCGGCAGGCCGATCACCCACAGGCCCAGTTGGTGCTGCGCCGGCGAGCTGTTGGCGAACGAGAAACGCTGGTAGAAAAACAGGTTGCTGCACAGGTGGATCAGCCCCAGCAGCACCGCCGCCGCACCGACTGCCACGGCGCCGATCACGGCGGCCAGCAGCACCTGGCGGAACAGCCGCCGGTCCACGGAAAAATCAGCCTTGTGCTGCATGGGTTTACTCCTGCTCGAACGGCACGCGCAAGCGCTTGCCGGCACTTTTCAGTTCTTCGCGGTGCAGGAAGGCCAGCTTCGCCAGCACCTCGTTGCCCTTGGCGGTGAGGCTGACGCGCACCTCGCGGCGGTCCTCGTCGCTGCGCTGGCGCTGCACCAGGCCTTGCGCCTCGCAGCGCTTGACCAGCGCCACGGCGCCGTGGGGCACCATCTGCAGGCGCTCGGCCAACTCGCCGACGGTGGCCCAGTCGCGGCCATCGAAGCCCATGGTGTGCAGCATCAGCAGGTACTGCTGGGGCGTGACCCCGTGGGCCTGCACGGCTTCCTCGGAAAAACGCAGGAAGCGCCGCAGCTGGTAGCGAAACTCCGACAGGGCTTCGAAATCGGTCTTGGCCAGGGCATCGCTCATGGGCGTGGCTCCGAATGCAGGCGGGCCAGGGTGGCGGTGACGATGGCTTCCAGGTCGTCGGCGTCGACGTCGATGAATTCGTCGCGCTCGTCCAGCACGGCTTGCAGTGCCTGATGCAATTGCTGGCTGGCCGGCGACACGGCACGGGCGGCGGCGGGCGCCGGCACGTGGCCGTGGGGGTAGCGATGGCGGCTGAAGCTGTGGAACACCAGGGCCACGCCCAGCAGCACCACCGAATTGAGCAGCACCGGGTCGAGGACGAAGGCGTAGCCGGCGGCATGAATACTCGGGCCGCCCAGCACGGCGGTCAACGCCACCGCGCCCGAGGGTGGATGCAGGCAACGCAGGGCCAGCATCAGCGCGATCGCCACTGCCACGGCGACGGCGGCCGCGATGATTTCGTTGCCGATGAACGCGGCGCAGGTGACGCCCACCAGAGAAGCCACCAGGTTACCGCCGATCAGCGACCAGGGCTGGGCCAGAGGGCTGGCGGGGGCGGCAAATAGCAGCACGGCCGACGCTCCCATGGGGGCGATCAGCAGCGGGATATCGGCGCTCAGGCCCAGGGCCCAGGTGCACAGGGCAGCGGTAAGGCCGATGCCCAGCAGCGCGCCGAAGGCGGCACGCAACACTTCACGGGGGCTTAGGTGCAACGGCGCGGGACGCAGGCGTTGCAAAAGGGAGGGGAGCTTCACGGGGATGGGTACCTTGGCCAAAAACGCGGGCATTTATATCACGATGTGATGTATTTACCTAGCTAGACGCCGCCTTGCGGCAGCTGCTACGGATCAACCCGTAGCAGCTGCCGAAGGCTGCGTCCGAGGCCTTAGAACTCCTCATATACCCATTAGGTCTTTAAAAATTTATTTAAATGGCAATAGGATATATGTCATCGGGCCACCGAATTCTACAAACACGACACAAGGATGATCGCCACCGTTCGCCATACGGATCGCTCGCCACGAGAGATTCCAGGAGCGGTACATGCAAGGATTCCAACGTCACCCGCTGGCGGCAGCGCTGCTGTCGGCCGGCCTGTTCTGCAGCGTCGAGGCCTTCGCCGACGCCACGCCCGAGGACGGCGCCAAGCTGGACACGGTGATCGTCACCGGCACCCGCGCCCAGGAGCGCACCGCCAGCCAGTCGCTGTCGCCTATCGATGTGATCTCCGGGGAAAGCCTGCGCAACAGCGGCTCGGACGAACTGGGCACGGTGCTGGCCCGGCTGATTCCGTCCATCAATTTCCCGCGCCCCAGCCTGGTCGATGGTGCCGAACTGGCGCGGCCGGCGCAGATGCGCGGGCTGTCGCCCGACCAGGTGTTGGTGCTGGTGAACGGCAAGCGCCGCCACACCGGCGCCTTCGTCAACCTGGGCGGGGCAGTGGGCCGCGGTTCATCGCCGGCCGACCTCAACGCCATTCCGCTGTCGGCCATCGACCATATCGAGGTGCTGCGCGACGGCGCCTCGGCGCGCTACGGCTCGGACGCCATCGCCGGGGTGATCAACATCATCCTCAAGGACGCCAACCACGGCGGCTCGCTGTCGGCCAAGTACGGCGGCTACAAGAAAGGCGACGGCCTTCAGCGCGAGCTGGACGGCAACACCGGCTTCGCCTTGGGTGACCGGGGCTTCTTCAACGTTTCCGGCGAGGGCGCCAACAACGACTACACCGACCGTGCCGGCGACGACTACCGCACCGCCAGCATCGGCTCCACTACCTACGGCCAGCACGTGTTCCGCCAGGGCGAACCCGCCACCAAGGACGGCAAGGTCTTCTTCAACAGCGAGTTCGACCTCAACGACAACGCCCAGCTCTACAGCTTCGGCGGCTACAGCCACCGCAGCGGCGAGACCGCAGCGTTCTACCGGGCCAGCAACGCCTCCAACAACATCCCGGCGCTGTACCCCAACGGCTACCTGCCGCTGATAGAAGGCACGCTCGAGGACCGTTCGCTGGTGGTGGGCGTGCGCGGCCAGTGGTTGGACGACTGGCATTACGACCTGTCGGCCAACTACGGCCAGAACAGCTATGAGATCAACACTCGTACCCTCAACACGTCCCTGGGCCTGGCCACGCCCACACACTTCTACAACGGCACGCTTGAGAACGACCAGAAGCAGCTGAGCCTGGACCTGTCCCGCGAGTTCCGCCTGGGCTGGCTGGCCAACCCGGTGTCGCTGTCGGTGGGCACCGAATACCTGCGCCAGGACTACCAGATCAAGGCCGGCGACCCCGATTCCTACTTCGGCAGCGGCAGCTCTGGCCTGGGTGGTTTCCGCGCCGCCGACGCCGGCAGCTACAACCGTCACGACGTGGCCGAGTACCTGGACCTGGAAACCGACTTCACCGACAAGCTCAGTGGCTCGGCCGCCGTGCGCCGCGAGGACTACAGCGACTTTGGCGCCAACACCACCGGCTCGCTGTCGGCGCGTTATGCCTTCACCCCGCAGGTGGCGCTGCGCGGCAGCCTATCCACCGGCCTGCGCGCGCCGTCCCTGGCGCAGCAGAACTTCACCTACACCTCGTCGCAGCTGATCGGCAATACCGTGCAGGAGGCCGGCACCTTCCCGGCCAACAGCCAGGTGGCGCGCCTGCTCGGCGCCGAAGACCTGAAGCCGGAAAAGTCGCGCAACTACAGCCTGGGCCTGGTGCTGCAACCCACCGACAACCTGACCCTGACCGCCGACGTGTACCGCATCGACATCGACGACCGCATCACCCTGTCGTCCAACCTGGTGCTCAACAACGCCGCCATCGCCTACCTGCAGGCCAACGGCGTGGGCGACATCAACTACACCAGCGCCCGCTACTTCACCAACGCCGTCGACACCAGCACCGACGGCATCGACCTGGTGGCCAACTACCGCTACCAGTTCGAAAACGGCGTGCGCTGGAACAGCACCCTGGGCTACAACTACAACCACACCAGGGTCACCGACGTGAAGGCCAACCCGGCGGTGCTCGACGCCCTGGGGGTGAACCTGCAGCGCGTGGACCGCCGCGAGAAAGACGGCCTGCTGGGCGACACCACGCCTGAGCACAAGCTGACCCTGGGCAACGACTTCAACTACGGCAACTGGGCGCTGCACAGCACCCTGGTGCGCTACGGCGAGTACACCAGCTACCAGGCCGACGCCGTCAACGACCAGCACTTCCAGGCCGCCTGGGTGCTGGACCTGGCCGTGGACTACCGCTACAAGAACTGGTTGTTCACCCTGGGCGGCGACAACGTCACTGACCAGTACCCGGCCAAGCTCAACGCCTATTCCTCCAGCGGTGGCAACCTGGCCTACAGCACCTTCTCGCCGTACGGCTACAGCGGCGCGTTCTACTACGCAAAGGTGGGCTATAGCTGGTAGCTCCCGAGGGCCCAACGCTCCGTAGCCGCTGCCGCCAGGCTGCGCTGGCCCTCGACATCACTGGAGATTTTCAGGGTTCATGAAGGCCAGCGCAGCCTGCGGCAGCGGCTACGGATTCGCATATTAGCTTATGATTTAAATGAATTTAAGTTATTAAAAGTCTAGTGTTAAGGTTTTGAAAAATCCCTCGGCGACCGTGCGCGCGGACCCGAACACCCCCACGCTTGCCCAGGGAATCCCCCATGCCATTCAACACCTTGTCGCGCCGCCACCTGCTCGGCCTGGGCGCCGCCGCCCTGGCCAGCCCGCTGCTGCTGTCCTTGCCGCGCAGCGCCTGGGCCGAAGACCACGGCCCCATGCAGATGGGCGCCGAGCCGCCGGGCACCGGCGACTTCATCAAGCTGGACGCACCCTACAAGCTCAAGCTGGCCATCAACCTCAATGCCGTGTGCCTGGCGCCGGTGGTCATCGCCCATGGCGAAGGCTTCTTCACCCAGCACAACCTGGACGTGGAGTTCGTCAACTTCGGCAACTCCACCGAAGTGCTGCTCGAAGCCATCGCCACCGGCAAGGCCGACGCCGGCATCGGCATGGCCCTGCGCTGGCTGAAAGCGCTGGAGCAAGGCTTCGACGTCAAGCTCACCGCCGGCACCCACGGCGGCTGCCTGCGCCTGCTGAGCGCTACCAACGGCCCCATCAACAGCCTCACCGGCCTCAAGGGCAAGGCCATCGGCGTCACCGACATGGCCGCCCCCGACCGCAACTTCTTCTCCGTCCTGCTGAAAAAGCATGGCGTCGACCCGGTGCGCGACGTGGAGTGGAAGCTGTATCCCGCCGACCTGCTTAGCACCGCCTTGGCCAAGGGCGAGGTGCAAGCCATCAGCGGTGCCGACCCGTTCATGTACCGGTTGCTCAAGGACGGCCAGGCGCGCGAGCTGTCCACCAACCTGGTGGACGAATACGCCAACCTGTCGTGCTGCGTGGTGGGGGTGACCGGCAAGCTGGTGCGCGACAACAAGCGCGTGGCTGCCGCCTTGACCCAAGCCATCCTCGAAGCCCACGACTACGCCGTGCAGCACCCGGAAGCCGTGGCCAAGGGCTTCCAGAAATTTGCCGTCAACACCAGCGAAGCCGAGGTGCAGGCCATCCTCCATTCCCACACCCACGGCCACCACGCCGTGGGCGCGGCGCTGGCCACCGAGATCGTCACCTATGTCGACGACCTGAAGACTGTGGAGGTGTTCGATGCCAGCACCAACGCCGTCGACTTCGCCAAGGAGATCACGGCCAATGTCTTCAGTTGAATTGACCCATGCCGCCACCCGCGCCAGCACCCCGCGTGCCCGGGTGGGCTGGCGCCCAGCCGTGGCGGTGGCCGCCTGGCTGCTGGCGGCGCTGTTGACGCGCTGCTACCCGGACGCCACCCGCCACTGGCCGCTGACCGAGGGCCTGGCTAACGTCGAACTGGCCCTGGCGGTAATCGTCGGCGCGCTGGCGGTGCTGGCGCCGCGCTCGGTGCGTTTGGCTCGACGCTTGCGCCACCTGGCGCCGTGGCTGATCGCGCTGGCGCTGCTGCTGAGCCTCTGGGAACTGGCGACGGCGAAACTGGCGCTGCTGCCGGTGCCGTTCTTCGCGCCACCGCAAGCCTTGCTCAACGTCTACCTCAGCGACTGGCCACGGCTGTTCGACAGCCTCTGGCATTCCGCGCTGCTGCTGGGCAGCGGCGTGGCGTTGGGGGCGGTGTTCGGCTTCATCGCCGGGGTGTCCATCGGCTGGTCCCGGGCCATCGGCTACTGGCTGCACCCAGTGCTGCGAATCCTCGGTCCGGTGCCGTCGACGGCGCTGCTGCCGCTGTGCTTCTTCCTGTTCCCCAGCAGCTGGAGCGCCAGCGTGTTCCTGATTGCCCTGGCCACCTGGTTCCCGGTCACGGTGCTGACGTGGTCGGGGGTGGCCAGTGTCGACAAGGCCTACTACGACGTGGCCCGCACCCTGGGCGCCAAGCCCGCTTTCCTGATTTTCAAGGTAGCCATTCCCGCCGCATTGCCCCATGTATTCGTTGGCCTGTTCATGGGCCTGGGCGCATCGTTCTCGACCCTGGTGGTGGCGGAAATGATGGGGGTCAAGTCCGGCATCGGCTGGTACCTGCAATGGGCCCAGGGCTGGGCGGCGTACGCCAATATGTACGCGGCGTTGCTGGTGATGGCGCTAGCCTGTTCCGGGCTGATCTCGGCGCTGTTCTACGTGCGTGACCACTTGTTGGCGTGGCAGAAAGGAGCGGTCAAATGGTAACGCTGCACAACCCCCACAGCGCAGGCCTTGGCTTGCACATCGAAGGCCTCAGCCACGCCTTTCACCTGGACGGCGAACCGTTGCCGGTGCTGGAAAACGTCAGCCTCGACGTGGCCCCCGGCGAATTCGTGGCCTTGCTGGGGCCTTCCGGCTGCGGCAAGTCCACCTTGCTGCGCCTGGTGGCCGGCCTTGAGCCCGCCGACCGTGGCACCCTGAACGGCGACGGCCAGCCCATCAGCGGCCCCGACCCGAGCCGCGTGGTGGTGTTCCAGGACCCCACCCTGTACCCGTGGCGGCGGGTATGGGACAACGTTGCTGTGGGGCTGGAGGCCCAGGGCGTGCTCAAAAGCCAGCGGGGCAGGGTGGACGCAGCCCTGGCCAAGGTGCACCTGACCGAGTTCGCCCGCGCCTGGCCACGGCAACTGTCCGGCGGCATGGCGCAGCGGGTGGCGCTGGCACGGGCGCTGGTCAACGAACCGCGCCTGCTGATTCTCGACGAGCCGCTGGGCAAGCTCGATTCGCTGACGCGCATCGCCATGCAGAAGGAGTTGATCGAACTGTGGCAGCGCCAGGGCTACACCGCGCTGCTGGTGACCCATGATGTGGAAGAGGCGCTACTGTTGGCCAACCGCATCATTGTCTTCAGTGAACGGCCGGCGCGGGTGAAGGCGCAGATTGTCGTGGAGCGTGGTTACCCGCGACGGCGCGATGACCCGTACCTGGTGAACCTGCGTACGCAGATTTTGCAATCACTGGGGCTGGGCGACGCGTGAGGCGCGCCCGGACGCAGCCTTCGGCAGCTGCTACGCGAATGCGGATACCTCATGGGTCGCGTCGCCTGCATCGCGGCCAAGGCCGGCTCCTACCACGAACAGCGTAGGAGCCGACCTTGGTCGCGATGCAGGCGACGCCATTTCAAGACAGTTGCTGCTACATCCTGTGGGAGTTGTTACGCGAATGTGTGTACCCGATGCAGATCTCAGCTGTTGCTCCAGCAACATCACTTGTTCACTTTGCCCTGATCACGACGGCTCATCCCACGCAAACCCCTGTAAACCGGGCCTCCCACACCCGGCACGGGTTGTGCAATCACCCCCTCAGGATCATTCGCCGAGGGACGTCCGTGCATTCAACCTTCAAGACTTTCACCCTGGCCACGCTCTGCGTGGCGCTGGCTGCCTGCGACCGCAGCGCCCAGGTAGCGCAGCGCAGCAGCACGCCGGTCAGTGGCGGCACGCTGGTCTACGCCACCGACCGCGAGCCCACCTGCCTGGACCCCCACGTGGCGGGCGACATGCCCCAGGTGTTCATCGGCCAGCAGTACCTGGATTCCCTGGTGTCCATGGACGAGAACGGCAAGATCGGCCCCTGGCTGGCGGAAAGCTGGGAGGTGTCGGCCGACGGCACCACCTACACCTTCCACCTGCGCAAGGACGTGCACTTTACCGATGGCACGCCGTTCACGGCCGCGGCGGTGAAGGCCAACCTCGACCACATGGCCAACCCCAAGACCCAGTCCAGCACCGCCGGTGGCTATATTCGCCAGTACCGCAGCACCGACGTGGTCGACCCGTACACGGCGGTGGTGCACCTGGCCACGCCGTATGCGGCGTTCCTGGAGGTGCTGGCGCAAGGTTTCCTGGGCATCGAGTCGCCCACCGCGCTGCTGCGCTCGCGCGATGAGAACTGCGAGTCGCCGGTAGGCTCGGGGCCGTTCAAGGTGGTGCGCTGGGACCGCCAGAGCCAGGTAGAGCTGGTGCGCAACCCCGACTACCACTGGGCGCCGCCTACGGCCAAGCACAACGGCCCGGCGTACCTGGACCGCATCCTGTGGAAATTCATTCAGGAGCCGTCGGTGCGCTTCGCCTCGCTGCAGGCCGGCGAGGTGGACGTCATCGAGGCGCTGCCGCCCGAGTCCCACGAGGCTGCGCGGCACAACCCTGACCTGAGCATCCTGATTGCCCAGCGCCCCGGCAACCCCACCAACGGCACGTTGAACATTACCCGCGCGCCGTTCAACGACGTGCGTGTACGCGAAGCCTTCGTGCGCAGCGCCGACATCGACGGCGCGCTGAAAAGCGTGTACTTCGGCGAGTTCCCCCGCGCCGGCGGGCCGCTGAGCGTGGCCACGCGCTTCTACAGCCCCGACTTCGAACACGCCCAGGACTACGACCCGGCCCGCGCCGCCCAGCTGCTGGACGCCGCCGGCTACACCCAGCGCGACGCCGAGGGCTACCGCACCAAGGACGGCAAGCGCCTGCAGGTACACGTGGTGATGGGCAACCGCACGGCGCCGTCCGAGCAGACCCTGTGGGAGCAGGTGCAGGCCACCACGCGCGCCGCCGGTTTCGAGCTGATCATCGACCAGATGAGCGACACCCAGGCCACCGACCGCCAGTCCAAGTGGGACTACGACGTGCGCCTGGGCTACTGGAACACCAACACCGCCGACGTGCTGCGCATCATCTTCAGCTCGCAGTTCCTGGCGCCGGCCGGGGTAGGCGGGTACCACCAGAACACCGCCGGCTATAACGACGCACATTTCGACCAACTGGTCGAAAGTGCCCTGGCCACCCAGGACCTGGCCCAGCGCCAGGCCCTGTACTACCAGGCCCAGGCCCAGGCCAGCAAGGCCTACCTGGAACTGACCACCTACCCGCAAAGCACGCGCCTGGGCATCTACAAGACCACCCAAGGGGTGCGCATCGAGCCGTCCCTGGCGGTGACCTACCTGTATGACGCCTGGGTGGACAAAGGCCAGAACAAAGGAGTGAAGCCATGAATGCCATCGTGACGCTCGACAACCCCCGGCGCCAGCGCCTGGTTCACCTGGGCCAGCGCGCCGCCTGGCGGCTGGGCGGCGCGGTGCTGGTGCTGTGGGCCGTGGCCACCCTGACGTTCTTCGCCCTGCGGCTGATGCCCGGCGACCCAGTGCTGGCCATTCTCGGCGGGCCCAGCGGCAACCCCACGGCGGAAACCATCGCCGAGGCTACGCGCGAGTTTGGCCTGGACAAGCCGCTAGCCGTGCAATACGGCGTGTACCTGTGGAAGCTGCTGCACGGCGACCTGGGCGTGTCCTACTCCCAGCACCAGCCGGTGACCCAGGTGCTGGCCGAGCAGAGCGGGCCAACCCTTGAATTGCTGGTGCTGGCCCTGGTGCTGGCGTGGCTGCTGGTGCTGGCCTGGACCCTGGTTACCGCCGGGCGTCGCTCGTGGCTGAGCCAGCTGGGCTCGCTGGCCGAGACCCTGGCGGCGGCCTTGCCGCAGTTCTGGCTGGGCATCGTGCTGCTGGCGGTGTTCGCCTTTGGCCTGAAGTGGTTCCCGCCGGCGGGCAGCGACGGCTTTGCCACCCTGGTGCTGCCGGCCTTCGCCCTGGCGTTTCCGCTGGCCGGGTTCATCGGCCAGGTCACCCGCGAATCGCTGGAATACACCCTGGAGCAGCCTTTCGTGCTCACCGCCCGCACCCGCGGCCTCAGCGACCTGGCGGTGCGCTTCAAGCATGCGCTGCGCCACGCCGTGCTGCCCGGGGTGTCGCTGTCAGGCTGGGCCATCGGCGCGCTGATCAGCGGCGCGGTGGTGGTGGAGGTCATCTTTTCCCGCAAGGGCCTGGGCCGCCAGCTGTACCAGGCGGTGCAGGCTCAGGACCTGCCCCTGACCATCGGCATCAGCCTGGTAGTGGCCGCCGGCTACGTGCTGGCCAACATTCTCATCGACCTGCTGTACGAATGGATCGACCCACGCCTGGCGGAGCAACGCCCATGAGCCAATTAGTCCTTGAAGCACCGGCGCTGGCCCTGTCGCGGCCACGCCTGACCGTCCGCTGGGGCACGCTGCTGGCGGGCCTGTTCATTGCCTGGCTGCTGGCCGCAGCGCTGGTGCCCGGCCTGTTCAGCCACGCCGATCCGTTGGCCATCGTGCCCCGCGACGCCTTCCACGCGCCGGGCTGGGCACACTGGTTCGGCACCGACCAGTCGGGCCGCGATATCTATGCGCGCATCGTCCACGGCGCGCGCCAGTCGCTGTTCATCGGCGTCGCCGCCACGGCGTTGGCGATGTCCATCGCCATCAGCCTGGGGCTGTTGGGCGGCCTGTTGGGCGGCTGGACCGACCGCGCCATCGGCTGGCTGCTGGAGGTGCTGTTCGCCTTCCCATCGTTGGTGCTGGCGCTGCTGTTCGTGGCGGTGTTCGGCAGCGGCATCGGCCCGCTGATCATCGCCACCGGCATCGGCGGTGCGCCGGGCTACGCGCGCATGGTCCGTGGCCAAGTGCTGAGCGTGCGCAACGCCGGCTACATCGAGGCCGCGCGCGCCCTGGGCCACCGCCCGGCGCGCATCATCCTCCGGCAGCTGCTACCCAACGCCCTGCGGCCGCTGGTGGTGACCATGACCATGGGCGTCGGCCAGGCCATTGTCTGGGCCTCGGCCCTGAGCTTCCTGGGCCTGGGCGCCAAGCCGCCGGCACCGGAGTGGGGGACCATGCTGTCCATGGGCCGCGACTTCGTGGTCAACGCGCCGTGGCTGACCATCGTCCCGGGCCTGTTCATCGTGCTCACCACGCTGTCGACCACGGTGCTGGGCCGCTACCTGCAACAACGCCTGGAGGGCCGCCTGTCATGAGCCGCAAAACCCTGATTGTCGAAGGGCTGTCCATTCGCTTTGGCGAGCACAGCGTGGTCCGTGACCTGAGCTTCACCCTGGCACCGGGCAAGACCCTGGCGCTGGTGGGCGAGTCCGGTTCGGGCAAGAGCGTCACCGCGCGCAGCTTGATCGGCCTGGCCGGCGCCGGCGCGCAGATCAGCGCGCGCACCCTGCGCTACGGTGACCACGACCTGCTGAAGCTGTCCGAGCGCCAGTGGCGCCAGCTGCGCGGCCAGGCCATTGGTTTTGTGCTGCAGGACGCGCTGGTGTCCCTGGACCCGTTGCGGCCGGTGGGCAAGGAAATTCTCGAAGTGCTCACTACCCACCAGTGGGGCCCCGCCGCCAGCCGCCCGCAGCGGGTGCAGCAATTGCTGGAACGCGTCGGGGTGCCGGAGCCGGCGCTGCGTGCGCGCCAGCGCCCCGACCAGTTGTCCGGCGGCCTGCGCCAACGCGCGCTGATCGCCAGCGCCCTGGCCCTGGACCCGCACCTGGTGATTGCCGACGAACCGACCACGGCCCTGGACGCCACGGTGCAGGCGCAGATTCTGGAAGTGCTGCAGGCGATCAAGGCGCGGGGCGACTCGCTGCTGATCATCAGCCACGACCTGGCCGTGGTCGCCCAACTGGCCGACGAGGTGCTGGTGCTGCGCCATGGCGAAGTGGTGGAGCAGGGGCCCACCGACCAGGTGCTGCGCCAGCCCAGCCACCCCTACACCCAGGCGCTGCTGGACGCGGTGCCCGGCGAGCACGGCCGCACGGCGCGGCCAGCCACCGGCGAGGTGCTGTTGCGCGCCAGCGGCCTGGGCAAGCGCTACGTGGGCCCGGACCGCCAGGTGCGCCAGGTGGTGAACGACGTCAGCTTCGAACTGCGCGCCGGCCAGACCCTGGGCATTGTCGGTGAGTCGGGCTCGGGCAAGACCACCGCCGCGCGCATCGCCCTGGGCCTGCTGACCCCGGACGCCGGCACCGTGAGCTTCGCTGGCCAGCCCTGGAACGCCGTTGGCGATACGGTCAGCGAGGCCCAGCGCCGCCTACGCCGCCGCGACATCAGCGTGATCTACCAGGACCCGCTCAGCTCCTTCGACCCACGCTGGAGCGTCGGCCAGATCCTCGCCGACGCCCTCGACGTGGCCGGCGTGGCCAAGGCGGAGCAGGGCGCGCGGGTGGCCAAACTGCTTGATCAGGTGCGCCTGCCCGGCGCCCTGGCCAGCCGCCGGCCGCTGCAACTGTCCGGCGGCCAGCGCCAGCGCGTGGCCATTGCCCGGGCCATCGCCAGCAACCCCAAGGTGATTGTCTGCGACGAGCCGGTGTCGGCGCTGGACGTGTCGGTGCAGGCCCAGGTCCTGGATTTGCTGGCTGACCTGCAGGCCGAGCTGGGCGTGGCCTACCTGTTCATCTCCCACGACCTGGGGGTGATCCGCCAGGTCAGCGACCAGGTGCTGGTGATGCGCCACGGCCAGGTGGTGGAAAGCGGCCCGGTGGCGCAGGTGTTCGACCAGCCGCGCCATGACTACACCCGCCGGCTGCTGGCCGCCGTGCCGCGCCTGCCCGGCGCTGGCGTGGAATGGGTGGCACCGCCCCAGGAAGACGAAAACCCGCTGTGGCTCTTCGACGAGTCGCGGCTATGGAAGATTGCCATTTGAACCGCCCAGGAGTACCCATGACCGTTCAGGCCCTGAAAGACCGCATCAACGCCTTGCTGCCCGCCATCGAGGCCGGCGCCGCCGCCCGCGAGCGTGACCGCCAGTTGCCCTACGACGCCGTGCGCCAGCTGGCCGAGGCGGGCCTCTACACCGTGCGCATCCCGCAAGCCGCTGGTGGCCCCGGCGCCAGCGTGCGCGACACCATCGAAGTGCTGCTGGCGGTGGCCAGCGTCGACTCCAACACCGCCCAGGCCCTGCGCCCGGGCCTGGCCTTTGTCGAAGGCCTGCTGGCCAGCAGCGCCGAGGACGCCGACGCCGAGCGCCAGCGCTGGTTCGCCCGCTACCTGGACGGCGCCGTGCTGGGCAACGCCGGTTGGGAGGTGGGCGGCGCCAACGGCGCCATCAGCGCGCGCATCGTGCGCCAGGGCGACCACTACCGGGTCAACGGCAGCAAGTACTACAGCACCGGCTCGTTGTACGCCGACTGGATCAGCGTGGTGGCGCTGGACGAGGACGACCTGCCGCGTTCGTTCGTGCTGCCCCGCGACCGCCAGGGCCTGGTGCTGCTGGACGACTTCGACGCCATGGGCCAGCGCCTCACCGCCAGCGGCACCACGCGCCTGGACGACGTGATCGTGTACCCGGACGAGCTGCGCACGCGCACCGTGGAAGAGGGCACCCGCACCATCGTCACGCCGTTCCTGCAGCTGTTCCTCGCCACCGTGCAGGCCGGCATCGCCCGCAACGCCTTCAACGACGCGGTGCGCTTTGCCCAGGACCATGCGCGGCCCATCAAGCACAGCAGCGCCACGCGCTCGGTGGACGACCCTTATGTAGAGCTGAGCGTGGGTGAGATCGCCGCTCGTGCCTACGCCGCCGAAGCCGTGGTGCTGCGCGCCGCCGACAGCATCGACCGCGCCTGGGCCGCCGGCCAGGCGCCGGCGCTGGTGGAACAGGCCGCGGTGGAAGTGGCCCAGGCGCAGTTCATCACCGCCGACAGCGCGCTGAAGGCCGCCGAGCGCCTGTTCGACGTGGGCGGCGCCTCCACCACCAGCCGCCAGCACAACCTCGACCGGCACTGGCGCAACGCCCGTACCGTGGCCAACCACAACCCGCGCGACTGGAAAGCCGCGGCGGTCGGCGCCTGGGCGCTGAAAGGCACGCCCCCGCCAACCTCCGGGTTGTTCTAAGGGCTAGCCCAACCCCTGTGGGAGCTGGCTTGCCAGCGAGTTTTTGGGGCCCCTGAAAAGCTCGCTGGCAAGCCAGCTCCCACTGTACCAACTCTGGCACATTTCATGATTGTCATGCTCGCCCCCGTATCCTGCGGATGACTTGCCAAGGAAGCGCTATCCCATGTCCCAGAGCACTGCAACGCCCGAAACATGGAAGGTCGACCACCTTCCGGGCACCCCGTTGGGCTTCGTCCTATTGTTCCTGCGCCGTTTCAAGGGCTGGTACCTGGCCATCCTGCTGCTGCAGATTGGCGCAGCCGTGTGCACGATCCTGGTCCCCTGGGGCCTGGGGCGCCTGACCGGGCTGATCAGCCACCTGGCCGACATCCGCCAGGCCTTCGACGTTCTGCAAACGCCGCTGCTGCTGTTCGCCGGCCTGCTGGTGCTGGAAATGCTCATGCTGCGCATCGGCAACGGCTGCCACATCCACGTGGTGCCCATCCAGCGCCGCGCGGTTACCCAGACGCTGTTCGCCTACCTGCAGCAGCACTCCCACCGCTTCGTCAGCAGCGAGTTCGCCGGGGCACTGGCGCACAAGGTGTCGGAGGTGTCGATGGGGGTGAACATGACCATCGCCATCGTCCTGTTCGACCTGATTCCGGTGGTGGTCACCCTCAGCGTCTCGGTGCTGTTGCTGTACCTGGCCGCCCCGGCGCTGGGCCAGTTCATGCTGGTGTGGGCGCTGCTATTCACCGGCATCAGCTACTGGCTGGCGCGCCGCAGCCAACCGCTGGCGCAGCAGTTTTCATCGGCGCGCAGCCTCAGCAACGGCAAGGTGGTGGACGCGGTCAGCAACCTCACCAACATTCGCCTGTTCGCCCGCCACGCCTATGAATACGACTACCTCAACGGCTACCTGAACCGCGAGATGAAGGCCGCCTACCGGGCGTTCATCTACATGGAGAAAATCCGCTGGCTGCTGTCGGGGCTGGGCGTGGCGCTGAAGCTGGGCATGGTGCTGCTGGCCCTGTACCTGTGGCGCGCCCAGCGCCTGGACCTGGCCGGTTTCGTCATGGCCACCAGCTTGTCGCTGCTGATCGTCAACGACGTGGGCAACCTGGCGCGGCGGCTGCTGGATTTCTTCGAGGCCGCCGGCAACATCGCCAACGGCGTACGCACCCTGGTGCGCCCCCACGAGGTCACCGACCAGGCCACTGCCGGGCTGCTGCAAGTGAAGCGCGGCAACATCGAGTTTCGCGACGTGACCTTCGGCTACCGCCCCGGGCAGGCGATTTTCCAGGGCTTCAACCTGAGCATTCCGGCGGGCCAGCGCGTGGGCCTGGTGGGCTCGTCGGGCTCGGGCAAGTCGACCCTGCTGAGCCTGCTGTTGCGCCTGTACGACGTGCAGGGCGGCGCGGTGCTGATCGATGGCCAGGACGTGCGCCAGGTCACCCAGCATTCCTTGCACGGGCAGATCGGCCTGATTCCCCAGGAGCCGGGGCTGTTCCACCGCACCATCCGTGAAAATATCCATTACGGCCGGCTGGACGCCAGCCACGAGGAGCTGGACGCCGCCATCCACCGCGCCGGCGCCCAGGGCTTCATCGGCGAGATGGAGCACGGCTACGAGTCGCTGGTGGGCGAGCGCGGGGTGAAGCTGTCGGGCGGCCAGCGGCAGCGCATCGCCATCGCCCGGGTGATCCTCAAGGACGCGCCGATCCTGGTGATGGACGAGGCCACCTCGAGCCTGGACTCCATCACCGAGCGCTTCATCCAGGACAAGCTCGACGAGATCATGGACGACAAGACCGTGCTGGTGGTGGCCCACCGGCTGTCGACGGTGGCGCACCTGGACCGCATCCTGGTGCTGGACCACGGGCGGCTGGTGGAGGATGGCAGCCATGAGCAGCTGTTGGCCCAGCGCGGGCACTACTACCGGTTGTGGAGCCGCCAGGCCCAGGCCGAGGTAGAACTCACCTCTTGAGAATTGCGTTGCCTGCATCGCGACCAAGGTTGGCTCCTACCGCGTGCGTGGTAGGAGCCGGCCTTGGCCGCGATGACGCCGGATCGTTCCACGCGCAAGCACATCGACATATTCTTTGCAGGAATATCAAAAGCACAATCAATTCCTTTTGATTTTAACCGGGCTGGGGCACAGTAAACCCATCGCGGCACTGGGCCGCAGCTTCCATCACAAGGGAATCGTGCCATGACCATCAAAGCCATCAACGTACGCAACCAGTTCAAAGGCGTGATCAAGGAAATCATCGAAGGCCCGGTGGTGTCGGAAATCGACGTGCAGACCGCTTCGGGCATCGTTACCTCGGTGATCACCACGCGCTCCATCCATGAGCTGGAACTGAAAGTGGGCAGCGAAGTGATCGCGTTCGTGAAGTCCACCGAAGTGTCCATCGCCAAGCTCTGACCCTGTACCGGGCAGCTATCCATTGACCGCGCGGCGCCACGAGACGAAGATCGTGGTGCAGCGAGGCACAAGGAGGCTGGCCATGAACAAATTCGCCCATTACGCGCGCAACCCCAGTGGTCGCGACTTTGCCGTGGGCGATATCCATGGCCACTTCGGCCGCCTGCAAGCCACCCTCGACCGCGTGGGCTTCGACCCGGCCACCGACCGCCTGTTCAGCGTCGGCGACCTGGTGGACCGCGGCCCGCAAAGCGAAGCGTGCCTGGAGTGGCTGGACCGCCCCTGGTTCTTTGCCGTGCAGGGCAACCACGAGGCCCTGGCCATCCAGCACCAGGCCAATATCAGCGTCGACGAGCGCATGTACCGCGCCAGCGGCGGCGCCTGGTTCATTGACGCCAGCGCGGAAAAACAGCAGCTCTACGCCCAGCGCTTCAGCCAGCTGCCGGTGGCCCTGGAAGTGGAGACCAGCCGCGGCCTGGTGGGCCTGGTGCACGCCGATTGCCCGTTTCCCACCTGGCGCCAGTTGCGCGACTTCCTCCAGCACCGCTGGCCCGGCGAAACCTACACCGACGAGGGTTGCCAGTGGTCGCGCGCGCGCATCAAGCGCGGTGACGGCAGCGGCATTCGTGACGTGCGCGCGGTGATCGTCGGCCACACGCCGCTGCGCCGGCCGCGGCGCCTGGGCAACGTCTGGCACATCGACACGGCGGGCTGGAGCGAAGGCTATTTCACCTTGATGGAGCTGGGCGCCCTGGAGCCTTTGAACGTGCCTGCCCCCGTGGCGCGCTAAGCGTCAGACCTGCTGCGGCTCCGGCTGCACCTGGCGCTGGGGTTGCGGTGGGTAGAGGCGGTTGCGGCCGTGGTGCTTGGCCTGGTACAGGGCCTGGTCGGCCGCCTGGATCAGCAGGTGCGGCTGGGTGTCCTCGCCCTCTGGCACCCACACATGCACGCCGGCGCTCAGGGTCACCAGGCCACCGTCGTTGCCGGCATGGTGGATGGTCAGTTCACGCACCCGTTCAAGGATGTTGTTGGCCACCAACCAGGTGCCGGCCCAGTCGCTTTCCGGCAACACCACCAGCAGTTCCTCGCCGCCGTAGCGCACCACCAGGTCGCTGCTGCGGCCCACGCAGTCCAGCACCGCGCGGCCCACGGCGCGCAGGCACTGGTCGCCGGCGGGGTGGCCGTACAGGTCGTTGAAGCGCTTGAAGTGGTCAACGTCGAGCATGATCAGCCCCAGCGGCTTGCCGTTGCGCCGCGCGCGGCCGATCTCGTGGGGCAGGGCGGCGTCCAGCTGGCGGCGGTTGGCCAGGCCCGTGAGGGCGTCCTGCATGGCCAGGATCTCCAGCGCCGCGTGGGCGTTGCGCAGTTGCGCTTCGGTGCGCTGGCCGTGGCGCAGCTGGCGAATCAACGCCACGCCGAACACCGACAGCGCCGCGCCCACCACCAGGATGAACGCCGCCGAGCGCAGCAGGTTGGCGTGCCAGGTGGCGTAGATGGCGTCCTTGGACTGGGCGGCTTCCACCACCAGCGGGTATTTGTCCAGGGACTTGTAGCTGAACAGCCGCGACACGCCGTCGATCAGCGACGGCATCATGCTGCTGCCCGAGGGCTGGTTGGGCAGCAGCTCGCTGAACACCCGGCCCTTGGCCAGGCTGGTGCCGATCACGTGCTCGTCGAAGGGCCGCCGGGCCAGCACCGTGCCGTTGGCCAGGGCCAGCACGATCACGCCCTGGCGGTCGAGGTCGAAGGACTGGTAGAAGCGGTTGAAGAACTCTAGGTCCAGGGTCGCCAGGGCCACGCCGGCAAAGGCGCCGTCCGGGCCTTCGATGCGCCGTGACACGGGGATGATCAGCTGGTTGTTGGTGCGGCTGCGAATCACCGGGCCGATGTGCACGGCGTTGCCGCGGTTGAAGCGGTGGAACTGGAAGTACTCGCGGTCGGCGTTGTTGACCCCGGCCGGGTCGACGTCGTTGGAGGTCACCAGCCAGCGGCCGTCCTTGTCGTAGATGAACAGGCCGTGCAGTTGGGTGAGTTCGTGGGTGCGGGCCTGCATCAGCCGGTGCAGCCGGGCCAGCTGCGCCGGGCCGGTGCCGTCGGCCTGGACCCGTTCAGTGAGGTCAGCCAGCACCGTGTCGGCTTCCTGCACGGTGCTTTCGGCGTGCTGGGCCAGGGAACGGGCGAGGTTGGCGGTGTGGGTCTGCGCCACGCGCAGCGCCTGGGTGCGGGCGGTCCAGCTTTGCCAGGTGTCCAGGCCCAGCAACGACAGCAGCACCAGCGCCATGAAGCCGATGGCCAGGCGCTGGGCCGAGGGCCGAGCCTTGAGGATGATGCGCTGCTGCAGATTGTCCAGCATCGGCGGCCATATGAGCGAATGGGCGTCTGCCCAGTGTAGCAGCGGCCGCGAGGCGCGGTATGCCTGGGAATATGCGGCGCCTGCGGACGCGGCCTGCGGCCGCCGCTACGGGGCGTGGTTATCCGCGTAGCAGCTGCCGAAGGCTGCGTCCGGTCATGGCGCGGTATGCCTGGGAATACGTGGCGCCTGCGGACGCGGCCTGGTGGCCGCTGCTACGGGGTGCAGTGTTACGGGTAGTGGTGGAAACCGCGGCCGGCCTTGCGGCCCAGGTAACCGGCAGCGACCATTTCGCGTAGCAGGGGGGCTGCGCGGTATTTGCTGTCGCCGAAGCCTTCCAGGAACGCGTCCATGATCGCCAGCAAGGTGTCCAGGCCGATCAGGTCGGCCAGGGCCAGCGGGCCGATGGGCTGGTTGCAGCCCAGGCGCATGCCGGTGTCGATGTCCTCGGCGCTGGCCAGGCCTTCGCTGAGCACCAGGATGGCCTCGTTGATCATCGGCACCAGGATGCGGTTGACCACGAAGCCCGGACGGTTGCCGGCGCTGATGGCGGTCTTGCCCAGGCGCCCGCTCACGTCCAGGGCCAGCGCATGGGTGGCGTCGCTGGTCTGCAGGCCACGGATCACCTCAACCAGGGCCATCATCGGCACCGGATTGAAGAAGTGCAGGCCGATGAAGCGGTCCGGCGCGTTGACGCTGGCCGCCAGTTGGGTCACCGACAGCGACGAGGTGTTGGTGGCGATGATGCACTGCTCGCTGACCTGCTCGGCGATCTGCTTGAGAATCTTCACCTTCAGCCCGAGGTTCTCGGTGGCCGCCTCGATCACCAGCTGGGCCTCGGCCAGCCGCGCATAGTCGGTGCTGGTGGCGATGCGCGCCAGGGCCTGGTCGGCCTGTGTCGGGGTCAGCGTCTGCTTGCTGACCTGGCGTTGCAGGTTCTTGCCCAGGGTGGCCAGGCCCTTTTCCAGGGCGGCGTCGCTGATGTCCAGCAGGGTGACGCGGTAGCCGGAGAGGGCGCACACCTGGGCGATGCCGTTGCCCATGGTGCCGGCGCCGATGACGGCGATGTGTTGCACGGTCATGTCATGTTCCTTCAATTAAACGCGTTCGAACAATACGGCGATACCCTGGCCGCCACCGATGCACATGGTCGCCAGGCCATAGCGGCCCTGGATGCGGTGCAGTTCGTGGATGGCCTTGGTGGCGATGATCGCGCCGGTGGCGCCCACCGGGTGGCCCAGGGAGATGCCCGAGCCGTTGGGGTTGACCTTGGCCGGGTCGAAGTCCAGTTCCCGGGCCACGGCGCAGGCCTGGGCGGCGAAGGCTTCGTTGGACTCGATCACGTCCAGGTCCTGCACCCGCAGGCCGGCCTTGAGCAGCACCTGGCGGGTGGCGGGAATCGGCCCCAGGCCCATCAGCGCCGGCTCCACGCCGGCGTGGCCGTAACCCACCAGCCGCGCCAGCGGCACAAGGTTGTGGGCGCGCACGGTCTCGGCGGTGGCCAGCACCAGGGCGGCGGCGCCGTCGTTGAGGCTGGAGGCGTTGCCCGGGGTCACCGTGCCGTCCTTCTTGAACGCCGGCTTCATCTTCGCCAACTGCTCGGCGTCCACGGCGCGCACGTTCTCATCCTCGGCGAAGGTCACCGGGCCTTTGCGCGTGGCAATCTCGATGGGCACGATCTGCGAGGCAAACCGCCCCTCGGCAATGGCGCGGGCGGCGCGCTGCTGGCTGACCAACGCCAGTTCATCCTGCATCTGCCGGGTGATGCCGTACTTCTCGGCAATGTTCTCGGCGGTGATGCCCATGTGAATGCCAGCGAACGGGTCGTGGAGCACGCCGAGCATGTAGTCCAGCGCCTGGATATCGCCCATGCGCGCGCCCCAACGGGTCTGCTGCAGGAAGTACGGGCCACGGCTCATGGACTCGACGCCGCCGGCCAACACCGCGCCGGCGTCGCCCAGCAGCAGGCTCTGCGCCGCCGAAACGATGGCCTGCAGGCCTGAACCGCACAGGCGGTTGACGTTGAATGCAGGAGTTTCTTGAGGAATGCCGGCGTTGACCGCCGCCACCCGCGACACGTAGGCGTCGCGCGGCTCGGTGGGGATCACCGTGCCGAACACCACGTGGCCGATGTGTTCAGGGGCCAGCTTCGCCCGCTCGAGGGCGGCACGGGCCAGGTCGGTGGCCAGCTGGGTGGGCGGTACATCCTTGAGCGAACCGCCAAAACTGCCGATGGCCGAGCGCGCGGCGCTGACCACGAAGATTTCCGGGGTGGACATGGGGAGGGCTCCTGACTGGGCGTGTTGTTTTTTGCCCAGTCTAGAGCGCCCCGGGGGGATTTGTCTCTTGCGGGAACTCAACGGTCCCGGGGCGAACCGCGAGTCAGGCCTGGGGCACCATGGCGAAGCCCACGCCGAAGCGGTTCCAGGCGTTGATCGTGGCAATCGCCAGGGTCAGGTTAGCCACTTCCGCTTCGTCGAAGTGTTCAAGCAACGCCTCATATTGATGCTGTGGCGCGTGATGAATGGACAACTGCGTCAGGCTTTCCACCCACGCCAGCGCCGCACGCTCGCGCGGGGTAAAGAACGGCGTTTCTTCCCACACGGTCAGGGTCTGCAAGCGGGCTTCGGTTTCGCCGGCCTTGCGCGCATCGTTGGCGTGCATGTTCACGCAGTAGGCGCAGCCGTTGAGCTGCGAGGCGCGCAGGCGCACCAATTCCAGCAGCGAGTTCTCCAGGCCGGACTTGGCCAGGGCCATTTCCAGGCCAACCATGGCCTTGTAGGCGTCGGGTGCGGCTTTGGCCCATTCGATGCGCTTGTTCATTTCAGTGTCTCCGGGGTAGGTGTCGTGTGGGAGCTACCTTAACGCCGGGGCCAATCGCGCCGAATAGCCAATGCGGCGCTTTACCGGGGGGCCAATTGCTGGAAGATGTCGCGCACCCGGTCCAGGGCTGGGTCGATGTCCAGCAGGTCGATGGCGCCAAAGCCCAGCAACAGGCCTGGCACCGGTGTTTGCCGGCTGTAGAACGGGGTGATCGGGTACAGGCCTACCTCGGCCTGGCGCGCCACCTTGATCAGCACGCCCAGGTCGGCGTCCGACTGGCTCAGGGCAGTCAGGTGGTAGCCAGCGGTGGCGGGCACGGCGGCCAGCCAGGGCGCCAGGTCACCGGCCAGGCGCTGCAGAATGCGTTCGCGGCGGGCGCTGTACACCTCGAAGCAGCGGCGCACGTGCTTGAGCAGTTCGCCCTCGCTGATGAACTTGGCCAAGGCCCACTGGCTGAGGGTGGGGGTGTGCCAGTCGGTCAACTGCTTGGCCACTTTCACCGCTTGCAAAATGGCCGCTGGCAGCACCGCGTAGCCCAGGCGCAGCTCGGGCAGCAGGGTCTTGGAGAAGGTGCCGATGTAGGCCACCAGGCCGTACGGGTCGAGGCTCTGCAGGGAATCAGTCGGTGGCCCTTCGTAGCGGAACTCGCTGTCGTAGTCGTCTTCGATGATGATCGCCCCCAGCTCGGCAGCGCGGGCCAGCAGCGCCTGGCGGCGGGCCAGGCTCATGGGCATGCCCAGGGGGAACTGGTGCGAGGGGGTGACGTAGATCAGCCGGGTGCCCTCGGGGATCAGCTCCACGCACAGGCCTTCCTCATCCACCGGCACGTCCACCACGTCGGCGCGCTGGGCGGCGAACAATTGGCGGGCGAAGGGGTAGCCGGGGTCTTCCATGGCCACCTTGCAACCGGGCTCGATCAGCACCCGGGCGATCAAATCCAGCGCCTGCTGCGCACCGTTGGTGATCAGCACACTGTCGACGCTGGCGCGCACCCCGCGGGCAAAACCGATGTGGCGGGCTACGGCTTCGCGCAGTTCCGGCAGGCCCTGAGGGTCGCCGTGCAGGGCACGGGAGCGGTTGAACTGGCGCAGGGCGTAGAGGGTGCAGCGCCGCCATTGATCGAAAGGGAAGTGGGTTTTCAGCGACGCGCCGCCGATGAACTCATAGCGGGCCCGGCCCTGGGCGGCGGCGTGGCTGAGTGGCATGGGCATGTCGCGCCACAGCGCCAGCACGGCGGCGCTGGCCAGCGGCGAGGCCGGCTGTACTTCTGGCTGGGTGATGGGCCGGGCGTTGACGAAGGTGCCGCTGCCCACGCGGCCGCTGAGCAGGTTGTCGTAGGTCAGGCGTGAATAGGCGTCGGCCACGGTCTTGCGCGACACGCCCAGTTGCGTCGCCAGCAGGCGCGTGGGCGGCAGCTGCGTGCCGGCGGCCAGCAGGCCGCTGTCGATGGCGTCGTACAGCTGGCGGTAGAGTTGCTCGCCCAAATCCTTGCGGGTGGGGAAGGTGATGTGCAGTTCCATGGGGGCAGGCAGGCAGCGGATGATCCCGCCATCGTAGCAGCTGCCGAAGGCTGCGTCCGGTGGCAGTCCTGCGTTGCTCCAGGACGCGGCCTTTGGCCGCTGCTACCGGTGCGATGTGCGCAGGACTTCGCGTAGCAGCTGCCGCAGGCTGCGGCCTGCGGCGCTCCTGCGTGGCACCAGGACGCGGCCTGCGGCCGCTGCTACGGGGCAGCGGGGTCAATCCCAGTGGGGGGCGACGCTGGCGGGGCTGGTCAGGCGTTCGCCGCGGTCCAGGGCGGCGATCTCGGCCATGTCGGCGTCGCTCAGGCGCAGGTCAGCGGCGGCCAGGTTGCTGGCCAGGTTGTCGCGGCGGGTGGAGGAGGGGATCACCGCATAGCCCAGCTGCATGGCCCACGCCAGGGTGACCTGGGCGGTGGTGGCCTGGTGGCGTGCGGCGATGGCGGCGATTACCGGGTCATTGATGACCTTACCGTAGGCCAGGGTCATGTACGAGGTAACCTGGATGCCCTGGCTGCGGGCGAACTCGGCCACCTTGCGGTTCTGCAGGTAGGGGTGCAACTCGATCTGGTTGGTGGCGATCTCGCCGGCGCCGACCACGGCGATGGCTTGTTGCATCAGCTCGATGGTGAAGTTCGACACGCCGATCTGGCGGGTCAGGCCCAGCGCCTTGGCTTCGGCCAGGGCGGTCATGAACTCGCTCACGGCCACGGCGTTTTTCGGCGATGGCCAGTGGATCAGGGTCAGGTCGACATGGTCGGTGCGCAGATTGGCCAGGCTCTCGCGCAGGCTGGGAATCAGCTTGTCGGCGGCGAAATTGTCGACCCAGATCTTGGTGGTGATGAACAGTTCGTCGCGGGGCACCTGGCTGTCGGCGATGGCCTGGCCGATCTCGGCCTCGTTGCCGTAGATCTGCGCGGTGTCGACGGTGCGGTAGCCCAGTTCCAGCGCGGTGCGCACCACGTCGATGACAACCTGGTCCTTGAGGCGGAAGGTGCCGAGGCCGAAGGCGGGGATGCTCATGGGACGTTTCCTGTGACAGTGATAGAGGGTAGGCGCCCAGTATCGAATCCATCCCGGCAGGGAAACAGAGTGGCTGCGGCATTTGATATTTGCGTAGCGGTCACGAATACGTGCGCACGCCGGTGACGGCGCACCAATACGAGTCCTGACCGATCGGACAGCAACCGTGCCATGTCCAGCCTCTGAAAATAATGCCAGTGGCATCAGGAGCTTGCAGCGGGTGTGGGACAGGGTGCCTGTGCACGGCACGGTAATTGATAGCCCATGGCGTCACAACAACCCTTCAAGGACGCGGCCATGCACCCCACCCAATCCACCGTCACCGAGCGTGACGGCCTGTTTGAGCTGCACGCCGGCACCGATGTGCTGGACAGCCCCCGCTACAACGCCGATATCGCACCCACCAAGGTTCATGAGCGTACCTGGAACCAATGGCACATCACCGCGTTGTGGGTTGGCATGTCCATCTGCGTGCCGACCTATACCCTTGGCGGGGTCCTCACCGCCTATTTCGGCCTGACGGTAGGGGAGGCGCTGCTTGCCATACTGTTGGCCAACATCATTGTGCTGGTGCCCCTGACCCTCAATGCCTTCGCCGGCACTAAATATGGCATTCCCTTCCCGGTGTTGCTGCGCGCCTCGTTCGGGGTCATGGGTTCCAACGTGCCGTGCCTGATCCGCGCCCTAGTGGCCTGCGGCTGGTTCGGCATCCAGACGCTGTTCGGCGGCCTGGCCATTCACCTGTTCCTGGGCTCGGTGTTCGAAGGCTGGAAGGCCCTGGGCGGCACTGGCGAGGTGATCGGCTTCCTGCTGTTCTGGTGCCTCAACCTGTGGGTGGTCATCCGCGGCGCCGAGTCCATCAAGTGGTTGGAGACCCTGTCGGCGCCGCTATTGGTGTTGGTGGGCGTGGGCCTGCTGGTGTGGGCCTTGCCGAACATATCCCTCACCGAGCTATTGGCACAGCCGCCCAAGCGGCCGGAGGGCGCCAGCGTTGTCAGCTATTTCTGTGCCGGGCTCACCGCCATGGTCGGCTTCTGGGCAACGCTGTCACTGAATATTCCCGACTTCAGCCGCTACGCCAAGAGCCAGAAGGCGCAAGTTGTCGGCCAGATCCTCGGGTTACCGCTGACCATGTTCCTGTTCGCCTCCCTGGGCGTGGTCATGACCGCCGCCTCGGTGTCGCTGGTTGGCGAGATGGTGTCCGACCCGGTCACCCTGATTGGTCATATCAAGAGTCCCGCCTGGGTGGCGGTGGCCATGGCGCTGATCATCGTTGCCACGTTGTCTACCAACACGGCGGCCAACATCGTCTCGCCCACCAATGATTTCCAGAACCTGGCGCCCAAGCTAATCGGCCGTACCCGCGCGGTATTGCTGACCGGCGTGGTGGGGCTATTGCTGATGGGGCATGAGTTGCTGAAGAAACTTGGCTGGATTGTCTCGGACGTCAGCCTTGAGAAAGTGTTCTCGAACTGGCTGTTGGGCTATTCGAGCCTGCTGGGGCCGATTGCCGGGATCATGGTGGTGGACTATTTCCTGATCCGCAAACAGCAACTGGACCTGGCCGGGCTGTACAAGGATGGCGTATATCCGGCGTGGCATTGGCGCGGGTTCGTGGCGTTCGGGGTGCCTGCGGTGTTGACACTGCTGTCGCTGGGAAGCTCGGCGTTCAGCTGGTTTTATGACTATGGCTGGTTCACCGGTTCGGCGTTGGGTGGCGTGTTGTATTACGGCTTGTGCAAAATTCGTGAGCCGTCCGCCGTGGTAGTGGCGACCCCGTAAACTCCCGACAGAGGCGGCCAGGAGTCAAATGGCATAAACAAAACGCATGCCCCCCTCAAACGAACGCATTTCCCCAACAAAATCCATCCATGCAAACCTCGGGAGACATAAAAACAACAACGAGGTACACCCATGAAATGGCTTGGCAAGCTATATGTCCAGGTGCTCATTGCCATGGCCCTGGCCATCGCCCTGGGGCTGCTGGCACCTGACACCGCCGTGCAGATGAAGCCCCTGGGCACGGCGTTCATCGCCCTGTTGAAGATGCTGCTGGGGCCGATCATCTTCTTCACCGTGGTCCACGGCATCGCCCACATTGGCGACTTTCGCCGCCTGGGCCGTATTGGCATCAAGACCCTGGTGTATTTCGAAGTGGTCAGCACCCTGGCCATGCTCACCGGCTTCGTGGTGGTGTCGCTGGTGCGGCCCGGTGACGGCCTGCACCTGCACATGGCCGACACCCTGACCGGCGAGGCGGCCGGGCAGACCGCCGCCCTGGCGGCCGACAGTTTCAGCCTCAGCCACTTCATGCTGTCGATCATCCCGCGCACCCTGGGCGCGGCCTTCGTCGATGGCGAGATTCTGCCGGTGCTGTTCGTCTCGGTGCTGGTGGGCGTGGCCCTGGCCCAATGCGCCAAGCCCGACTGGGTGGGCCTGCGCCTGCTCAATGAAGGGCAGGTGGTGATCTTCAAGCTGCTGGGCTACATCATGCGCCTGTCGCCCTTGGGCGCGTTCGGCGCCATGGCGGCGGCCGTGGGCAGCTATGGGCATTCGACCCTGCTGTACCTGCTGCGCTACGTGCTGACCTACTACGCCAGCGTGCTGATATTCATCTTCCTGATTTTGGGCAGTGTCGCGGCACTGGCGGGGTTCTCGCTGCTGAAGATTCTGCGGGTGATCAAGGAAGAAGCGATCATCGCCATGGGCACCGCCTCCAGCGAAGCGGCGTTCCCGCGCTTGGTGGACAAGCTCAAGCAGGCCGGCTGCGACGAGGCAGTGGTGGGCTTCGTGCTGCCCGCCGGCTACAGCTTCAACATTGACGGCGCCTGCCTGTACATGGCTTGCGGCCTGGGCTTCCTGGCCCAGGCCACCGACACCTCGTTGTCCTGGGGCCAGCAGCTCAGCCTGCTGGCGGTGATGCTGCTGACCTCCAAGGGCGGCGCCGGCTCGGCGGGCGGCGCGGTGATCAAGCTGGCCGCCACCCTGCAGACCGTGCGCGTGCTGCCCATGGGCGCCGTGGGCTTGCTGTTCGGCATCGACCGGGTGCTGGCCATCGCCACCTCCACCACCAACGTCATCGGCAACAGCGTGGCGGTGTTCGTGATCTGCCGCTGGGAAAAACTCTTCGACCGCCAGCGCTTCGACGCCTACCTCGCTGCCCCTGAACGCGCCGCCACGGCGCCCGTTGCCACTTTGCCAGAGAGCTCAAAATGACAGACCACAGCCTTCGCATTGCCCTGATCGGTTTCGGTGAAGCCGGCGGTATTCTTGGCCACGACCTGGCGGCCCAGGGCCTGGCCGTTCGCGCCTGTGACCGCCTGGGCGAGGCCCTGCGCGCCAAGGCCACGGCCAGTGGCGTGGCCCTGTGTAATACGGCCGCCGAGGCCATTGCCGGTGCCGACCTGATCATCAGCGCCGTCACCGCCGGCTCCGCCCTGGGCGTGGCCGAGCAGGTGGCCACGCTGATCGCGCCGGGGCAGGTGTTCATGGACATCAACTCGGTGGCGCCCAACACCAAGCGCAGCGCCTGCGCGGCCATCACGGCTGCCGGCGGCAGCTACATTGACGCCGCCGTGATGGCGCCGGTGCCACCGCAACGGCTGCAGACGCCGATCCTGCTCGGCGGCGAGCGCGCCGAGGAAGTGGCCGGCTGGTTGGCGCCGTTGGATTTCAATGTGCGCGTGGTCGCCGAAGACGTCGGCGTGGCCTCCGCCATCAAGATGTGCCGCAGCGTGATGATCAAGGGCCTGGAGGCGCTGACCACCGAGTGCCTGTCCACCGCCCGCCAATATGGCGCCGAGGACGCGGTGCTGGCGTCGCTGCACAAGAGCTTTCCCAGCATGGGCTGGGACGCCGAGTTGCCGCACTACCTGATCAGCCGCGTGGCCGAGCATGGCCGCCGGCGTGCCGAGGAAATGGAAGAGGTGGCCAAGACTGCGGCCGATGTCGGCGTGGCGCCGAACATGAGCTTGGCCATTGTCGCTACCCAGCGTGGGTTGGTGGAGCGCATGGCGGAGCGGGGCATGACCTATACCGATACGGTGCCGTTTGATTGGACGCGCTTGGTGGATGCGCTGCTCGACTGACGCAGCTCACTGCTTGGGCAGGAACGGCGCCAAGGCCGGGTGCAGGCGCCGGGCATCCCCCAGGGTGCGCAACTGGGCCTTGGCCGCCTGCCAGTCCTGGGGCCGTGGCGCACGGCCGCTGGCCTCGATGTTGGCCATCATCAGCACCGCGCGTTGTTGATCGTGCAGCGGCGTGGCGTCGGGCATCGGCTGTGCTGCCAGGCCGGCCACGGCCGCTTGCAACTGAGCGATTTCTGCCTTCAGCGAGGGCCAGGGCCTGGGCTGGGTGAGCGGCAACACCGGCGCCAGGGTCGGCGCCGCGGCAATGCGCGGGCTGGGCAGCTGTTGTTTGAACGCGGTTTGCAGGCCCAGCCAGTCGCGCACCGTGGCCAGCACCGAGGTGTGGTCGAACGGCACTCCCGTGGCACTGCGGAACACGGCGCCCTGGGGCGTGTAGGAAGACATCACAATGGCTGGCACGCGCACGCCGAAGCGGTCGAAGGCGAACGGCTGGCCATCGGTTGGCGCCGTGGCATAGGGCAGCGGCGGCTGCGCACCGCAAGGTGGTTGCACGTGGTCGAACGTCCCGCCATGTTCGTCGAACAGCAGCACGAACAAGGTGCGATCCACCTTGGGGCTGCTGGCGATCATCTCGTAGACCTGGGC
Source organism: Pseudomonas imperatae (assembly GCF_057128625.1). Classification (NCBI taxonomy): domain Bacteria; kingdom Pseudomonadati; phylum Pseudomonadota; class Gammaproteobacteria; order Pseudomonadales; family Pseudomonadaceae; genus Pseudomonas; species Pseudomonas imperatae. Next base: position 71,153 of record NZ_JBSKHP010000017.1, read on the forward strand.
CAGCAGCAGTTCGGCCGGGCGCACGTCATAGGGCGGGTGGTAGCTGCGGTCATGCCCCAGGTTTTCCGAGAGGCCGAAGCTGGGTTCCAGGAAGGTCAGCGGCGGCAACGTGCCTTGGCTCACGGCGTGCTGGAACTCGTCCAGCTTGCCGAAGTTGTGCGTGTTGTCGAAGTAGTTCTCGGCGAACAACGTCTTGACCAGGGAGGGCAGGGTGCCGGCGTTATAGACCTTCCAGTCGATATTCTGGCTGCCCAGCACGTCGAACACCGTGGTCAGCTTCCACGGCCAATGGTCATTGTTGACCTGGCCGAACGACGAGCCGGTCAGCAGGAAACTGCGGTTGGGCCAGGTCTGGCTGGGCACCGAGGCGTGCCAGGCGTCACTGACCGCGAACGCCCTGGCCAGCTTCGACAGCACCGGCAACTGCGCAGGGCTATAGCTCTGCATGATCTGGCCGGTATCGGTGGGTGTGCTGGGCAGGCTGGCGTAATCCTTGAGGAACCCGCCCATGTTGTTCGCGACCTGGGCGCTGACGTGGTCGAACTCCTCGCCCGGGTCGGGCGTGGGCACCGTCCAGCCGCTGGCACCGCAGCACGCCGCCAGCGGCTTGCCGCCGTTGACACCCGGCGCGGTATTGCTGGCGGGGCTGTAGGCCAGCCCGCGGAAATCGGCGTTGGCCGCCGGTGGAATGTTAAGCGCAGGCGGGTGTGTGGGGCTGTAGAGGTAGCCCAGCACGTTATCGAACGAGCGGTTTTCCATCATCATCACGATCACGTGGTCGATTTGCGCCAGCGCCCGCTGGCCGATGGAGAATTGCACGTTGTCGTAGCCCAGGCCCTGGCCCTGGTAGGTGCCGGTGATGCTGTAGTGGCGGTTGTCCTGGCCTGGGAAGTCGAGGCTGACATTGGCGTCGCCGGACCATGGGGTGCTGTTCCCGCCAGCGCCGATGCGGATCAGGATCGTGCTGCCGGCAAAGGTGCCGGTCAATTGCGCCTGCAGTTGCACCGCTACGTTGCCCAGGGTCAGGGTGCTGGTGAAGAGCCAGGTGTGGCCGTCGGTGATCCCTTCGTCGCGGTTCATCCACCACACCGGCTGGTGCAGCAGGGGCGGCAGCTGGGTGTTGTTCACGCCCCAGTCGGCAGCGCTGAGCGCGGGGCTGACGGTGGTGGTCGTGGCCAGCGCCGAATCGAGGTTGTTGATCAGGTAGACTTGGGTCGTCATGACGGCTGCTCCGGGTGGAACAACCAGCATAGATCACGGGGGTTCAGGCTTGGTTGTACGATGACTGACCGTCTGTCGTGCACTGGCAGGCAGATGTGGAATTAACCAAATAGTACATGTAAAATCGCCAGCATTCGGCCAACAGAGCCGCAGGAGCACGCCTCCTTACTTCTTATAAAAAAGCCCGTCCATGCGACGGGCTTTTTCGTTTCCGCTTTTTGATTCACAGCCGCGCACGGACTGCGCACCCCTGTACCTTTTAGAGAGACTGAAAACCCATGCTGCGCCTGGTCCTGCTTTTCCTGTTGCAAACGTTCCGCCGCCTGTTCAGCGGCACCTCCGTCAGCCCGCGCGCCGAACTGCAGGGCGCCCACGAAGAACACGACGAAGGCCGCTGGACCGCCACCTCCATCGCCATTATCTGCGCCCTGGTGCTGTACATCATCGGCGGCCTGGGGCTGTACGGCAAAACTCACATCTGGGACACCCTGACCCCTGCGCAGAAAGACTTTATTGTGCAGTCGATGATTACTGACCAGCAGGTGCTTTAAGCGCGCCTCCGGTGCGCCAGCACGCGTCCCAGAACGGGTAGTCGGCAGGGCACGCCACGATCCCTGCGCGAATCGGATTGGCGACCACATAACGGGCCATGCGCATGAGATCCTCTTCCTGGCGCAGGGCATGGTCGTGATAGCCCCGTTGCCAGACCGGGCCCGAGGTGCCGCCAGCCCGATTGATACCAAGCGTTGATCGAGACTTAAGGCGCCCCATCAGCCCAGCCAGGGTGCCTTGGCGCAGCTCTGCCAGCCAATGTAGGTGATTAGGCATCAGTACCCAGCAGAGGGTGCGTACGGCTTGTTCCCGCTCGGCTGTTTTGATTGCATCGATCACCGGGCGTGCAAGGTGCGGGTGCGTGAAAAGCGTCTTGCGATCGAGAGTGACCGTGGTCAACAGGTAAACGCGATTCAATTCCGAGAAGCGACCGTTCCGCAGGTTGGGTGATTTGTGCATGAGGGAGTGCCTCCTTGGCAAAACCCAAACCTAGTGCATGCGGGCGCGTCGCGGGGCGTTGAATAGCTTCCGATTATTGCCGGCTCGGCGATTCGCGGTGGCTGCCCCCTACGCCGGTTGGCGACGACGCTGATTGCATGACCGATTGATTCGCGGTGCGTGCATCGCGACCAAGGTCGGCTCCTACCTCGGTTTGCGTAGGAGCCGGCCTTGGCCGCGATGGCCACGACGCTGATTGCATGGCAGGTTCATTTGCGGTGTGTGCATCGCGACCAAGGTCGGCTCCTACCCCGGTTTGCGTAGGAGCCGGCCTTGGCCGCGATGGCAGCGACGCCGGTCGCATGGCAGGTTCATTTGCGGTGGCTGTATCGCGACCAAGGTCGGCTCCTACCACGGTTGGCGTAGGAGCCGGCCTTGGCCGCGATGGCCGCGACGCCGGTCGCATGGCAGGTTCATTCGCGGTGGCTGTATCGCGACCAAGGTCGGCTCCTACCTCGGTTTGCGTAGGAGCCGGCCTTGGCCGCGATGGCCGCGACGCCGGTCGCATGGCAGGTTCATTCGCGGTGTATGCATCGCGACCAAGGCGGATGGCCGCCCCGTGGCTCCTACCGGCTCGACTTCAACCCACTGCGCTGCCCATGCCGCTCCAACGCCAATTCAATCAACCGGCTCACCAGCTCGGTATACGTCATACCCGCCGCCAGCCACAGCTGCGGGTACATGCTGATGCGGGTGAAGCCGGGCAGGGTGTTGAGCTCGTTGATGATCACCTCGCCGCTGTCGGTCAGGAACACGTCCACCCGCGCCAGGCCGCTGCAGCCCAGCACCTGAAACGCTTCCACGGCCAGCGCGCGAATGCGCTCGCTGGCCGCTGCGGGGATGTCCGCCGGCACCAGCACTTGTGCTGCGTCGCCGTCGATGTATTTGCTGTCGTAGGAATAGAAGCCGCCCTTGACCACGATCTCGCCGCAGCCGCTGGCCAGCGGCTCGTCGTTGCCCAGCACGGCGCATTCGATTTCGCGGCCCTTGACCGCGGCTTCCACCAGCACTTTCTCATCGAAGGCCAGGGCCAGTTCCACGGCCTGCCAGTAGCCGGCCTCGTCCTCGACCTTGCTCACGCCCACCGACGAGCCCAGGTTTGCCGGCTTGACGAACAGCGGCAGGCCCAGCTCGGCCTGCACCTGGGCAAAGTCGCGGCGGCGGGCGGTGGCGCGGTTGAGGCTGATGAAGGGGGTAATGGCCAGGCCCGCGTCGCGCAGCAGGCGCTTGCTGACGTCCTTGTCCATGCACACCGCCGAGCCCAGCACGTCCGAGCCCACGAAGGGCAGGTCGGCCATGCGCAGCAGGCCCTGCAGGCAGCCATCCTCGCCCTGGGTGCCGTGCACCACCGGGAAGATCACGTCGATGTGCGCCAAGGCCGAGGCACCGGTTTCCACCAGCTGGTGCTGGGCCTTGCCGGGCACCAGGGCCAGCTCGCGGTTGGAGCGGTTGAGGGCGATCAGCGCCGGGTCTTCCTGGTTCAGCAGGTAGTTGGAGGCATCGTTGAGGTGCCACTGGCCGTCCTTGTCGATGCCGATCAGCACTGGCTCGAAGCGCTCGCGGTCCAGCGCCTCGACGATGTTGCGCGCCGACTGCAGCGACACTTCATGTTCGGCCGAACGGCCCCCGAAAATTACCCCTACGCGCAGCTTGGCCATGATGGTTCCCTTGATGAATGCGAGGCCGTGGCAGGCACTGTTACAATAACTGCAAGAATGCATTGTCAAAGCCGATTTGTCCTCAACGCCGGACAGGCATAATCTGACGCACTGAATTGTCATCTTCAACACAGGATTTCCGATGTCCCAGTTCCCTATCGCTCGTCCACGGCGCCTGCGGCGTTCCGAGAACCTCCGTTCGCTGTTCCAGGAAACCGAGTTCAGCCTGGACGACCTGGTGCTGCCGATTTTCGTCGAGGAAGAGATCGATGACTTCGTGCCCATCACCAGCATGCCGGGCGTGATGCGTATTCCCGAATCGAAGCTGGCCGGCGAGATCGAGCGCTACGCCCGCGCCGGCATCAAGTCGGTGATGACCTTCGGCGTGTCGCACAAGCTGGATGCCGACGGCAGCGACACCTGGCAGGAAAACGGCCTGGTGTCGCGCATGGCGCGCATCTGCAAGGACGCCGTGCCGGAAATGATCGTGATGGCCGACACCTGCTTCTGCGAGTACACCTCCCACGGCCACTGCGGCGTGCTGTGCGACCACGGCGTGGACAACGACGCCACCTTGCGCAACCTGGGCAAGCAGGCCGTGGCCGCTGCCCGCGCCGGTGCCGACTTCATCTCGCCGTCGGCGGCCATGGACGGGCAAGTGCAGGCCATCCGCAGCGCCCTGGACGAGGCTGGCTTCATCGACACCTCGATCATGGCCTATTCCACCAAGTTCGCCTCGGCCCTGTATGGCCCGTTCCGCGAAGCCGGCGGCTCGGCGCTCAAGGGTGACCGCAAGGCCTACCAGATGAACCCGATGAACCGCCGCGAAGCCGTGCGCGAGTCGCTGATGGACGAGCAGGAAGGCGCTGACGCCATCATGGTCAAGCCGGCCGGTGCGTATCTGGACATCATCCGCGACATCCGCGAAGCCTCGCGGCTGCCGCTTACCGCCTACCAGGTGAGTGGCGAATACGCGATGATCAAGTTCGGTGCCCAGGCCGGTGCCATCGACGAAGCCCGCGTGGTGCGTGAAAGCCTGGGCGCCATCAAGCGCGCCGGTGCCGACCTGATCTTCACCTACTTCGCCATGGACATCGCCCGCGACGGCATCTGATCCGTTGAGGTCCCTGTGGGAGCTGGCTTGCCAGCGAGCTTTTCAGCCCTTGAAAGCTCGCTGGCAAGCCAGCTCCCACGCTTTTGCGTTCCGGGCGAATAGCCTTTTCATCCTGCGGAATAATCATTCCGCATCTGTGTGTGACAATTGCAGCTTCACCATCCAAGAGGCATTCGATGGACACTCTGCAAAACATGCGCACCTTCGTCTGCGTCGCCGAGGCTGGCAGTTTCAGCCATGCCGCCAAACAACTGAACGTGGCCGTGGCCACCGTCTCGCGCAGCGTCGCCGCGCTGGAGACGCACCTGCGCGCCCGGCTGCTGAACCGGAGCACCCGCCACGTCGCCCTCACCGAAGTGGGCCAGCGCTACCTGGCCCGCTGCGAACAGATCATCGCCCACGTCGACGAAGCCGAAGTCGAAGCCGGTGACACCCAGCTGCGCCCCAGCGGCCGCCTGCGGGTGCATTCGATGATGGGCGTGGGCCGCCACTACGTGGTGCCGGCCATTGCCGACTACCGCCAGCAATACCCCGACGTCAGCTTCGAGCTGACCATGGCCAACCGCATGCCGGACCTGATCGAGGAGGGCATCGACGTCGCCATCGTGCTGGCCCCGCAACTGCCCGACTCGGGCTACGTCAGCCAGCGCATCGGCCAGTCCTACAGCGTGCTGTGCGCCTCACCCGACTACATCGCCCGCCATGGCGCGCCGGCCACGCCCCAGGCGTTGCAGCGCCACGAGTGCCTGCGGCTGGTGAACCCCAGCAGTGCCAGCAACCAGTGGGAGTTTCATGGGGACGAGGACGTGCAGCGCATCACCCTGGGGCCGTCGGCGTTCCAGGTGAACATGGGCGATGCCATGATCGAGGCGATCGAATCAGGGATGGGGATAGGCTCGCTGCCGGTGTTCTCGGCCCAGAAGGGCATCGACAATGGCAGCCTGGTGCGGGTGTTGCCGCAGTATCGGTTGCAGTGCCTGAACGTCTATGCGGTGTACACCAACCGGCGCTACCTGGATGCCAAGATCAAAGTGCTGATCAGCCATCTGCGGGCGGTATTGCCGGGTGGGCAGGCGTCGTTGCAGTAGGCGTCAGTCTTGCGCGCGGGTGTGCTGCGAAGCCACCAGCGCCCGGCGACGGGCCTGACCACGGCGGTACTCGCGGCGATGATCGACGGCAATGCCGCACGAAATCAACAGCAGCAGTGCGTAGGCGACGAGACGAAGCATGGGCGTTCCTTACAGGTTCTTTCAATCCGGCGCTACTCTACCAACGGCTAGGGTGCGACGCTAGGTCGCAGGTCGTAAGTCTGTTTTCCAAATCAGGTAACAATCGCCCCTATCAGGCCCTCCACTGTCGCGTAGCCGCTGCCGCCAGGCTGCGCTGGCCCTGCACCTCGCTATAAATTTCCAGTGCACACAAGGGCCAGCGCAGCCTGCGGCAGCGGCTACGCGACGGTACTGCAGCGACAAAACAGCGTAAAACGGCGTGTAACGGACAACCCATACCGCCCAGCTCCCAATAACCGCCCCAGCCATAGGCGCCCACCCCCGCGCCCGCTACCATCAACGCCATCCCTACACGGCTGGAGCCCTGCATGTCGTTGCCTGAAACACCCCTGGCCACCCGTTCCCCGGTGCGTGCCACCGCCGCGCTGGTTTTCGTGGTACTGCTCACCGGCATTGGCGCCGGCCTGGGCGGCATGCTGCTGGCGTTGCTGCTGCACGGCATCCAGCACCTGGCCTACGGCTACAGCCAGGACCACCTGGTGGGCCATGAAAGCTTCCTGTTCGGCGTAACCGCCGCCGCGCCCGAGCGCCGCGTGGCTGCCCTGGCGCTGTGCGGCCTGGTCGCGGGGCTGGGCTGGTACCTGCTGTACCGCTTTGGCAAACCGCTGGTCAGCATCAAGCAAGCGGTCAGCAACGCCGAGGCGCGCATGCCCGGCAAGGCCACCTTGGTGCATGTGTTGCTGCAGATCATCACTGTAGCCCTGGGTTCGCCGCTCGGCCGCGAAGTGGCGCCGCGCGAACTGGGCTCGCTGATCGCCGACCGCCTTTCGCGCTGGAGCGGCCTGGACAGCGACACCCGCCGGCTGATGATCGCCTGCGGCGCCGGCGCTGGCCTGGCGGCGGTGTACAACGTGCCCTTGGGCGGGGCGGTGTTCGTGCTGGAAGTGTTGTTGGCAAAGTTCGCCTGGCGCGAAGCCATCATCGCCCTGGCCACCTCGGCCATCGGCGCATCAGTGGCCTGGCTGGGCTTGGGTGCGGAGGCGCAGTACACGGTGCCGGCGTTTGTCGTCAGCCCTGGCTTGATCACCTGGGCGCTGCTGTGCGGGCCGTTGTTCGGACTGGCGGCCTACGGTTTCACGCGCTTGACCGGCGCGGCCCGCGGGCGCGCCGCGCGGGGCTGGCAATTGCCGCTGCTGTCGCTGATTAACTTCACCCTGATTGGCTGCCTGGCCATCTACCTGCCGCAGGTGCTGGGCAACGGCAAGGGCCCGGCGCAGCTGGGCTTCGATGATCAATTGACCATTGGGTTGGCGGCGATATTGCTGCTGGCCAAGCTGGTGGTCACCAGCAGCAGCTTGCGTGCCGGTGCCGAAGGCGGGCTGCTGACCCCGGCGCTGGCCTGCGGTGCCTTGCTGGCAGTGATACTGGGCGGCGGCTGGAACCTGCTGTGGCCCGGCGTGCCGCTGGGTGCGTTCGCCATTGTCGGTGCGGCGGCGTTTCTATCGTCATCCATGAGCATGCCGCTCACGGCCATTGTGCTGGTGGTGGAATTCACCCGTATCGAGCACGACTTCCTGGTGCCGATCATCCTGGCGGTGGTGGGCTCGGTGTGCGTCAGCCGCTTGTGTGCACGGCTGGCGGCGCGCTGATCAGCCCTTGTCGCAGCTGTCGCCCAGGCGGGTGTAATTCAGCTCGTGCTGCACGCCCTTGCTGTCGATGTAAGTCATGTGGCCCTGCACCGGGCCACACTGGTTGCCGGGCGCGGTGTTCATGCGCACCACCTTGGCAATGTCCAGGTCCTGGGAGTAGTCATAGCCAGCGCTGGCCTGGGTTTGCACGGCGGCCTGCACCGGCGCCGCTTCAGCGGCGTGGGTGAAGGAGCTGAACGCGGCCAGTACGGACAGCGCGAGTGCGATCAGGTATTTCATATCAAGGCCCTCCATTCGGGTATGGCGCTATTCTACGAAGGCGCCATGCCGGGGTTGAAATGGAGGGTGTTGATAGCGGGCATCAGTGAAAGTGATGTCGACGCCTACGTACTGGGCACCACATGAATCGTGCCCACCATCTGCGGGTGCACCGTGCAGAAATACTGGAACGTACCCGCCGTGGTAAAGGTCCAGGAAAAGGTGTCATCGGTATCCAGCGCCCCCGACCTGAACAGATGCCCACTCTCTGCCACCGTATGCGGGATGGGGTCGTGGTTGACCCAGGTCACCGTGGTGCCGGTGGGTATCTGCAGCGGCTGCGGGTCGAACATGAAGCCCTTGATGTCGATGCGCACCTCGGCGGCCTGGGCGCTGCCGGCCAGCAGCAGCGCCATCAGCAGCCAGGTCTTCATGACGTCACCAGGGTGGCGTCGAGCAACGCCAGCGGGTGGTCGCCCTGGGTGGCGCGCACCTCGGTCAGGCCCAGGTAGTTGCGCAACTGGTCGGCGGCCACGGTCATGGGCCCGGGGTTGGGCGCCGCGCCCGGCGCCGGTTGCGGGTAGGCGGTGCCGCGCGCGGTGTGGAAGGTGATGTTGCCTTCCACCTTCTGGATCACCTGGTGGATGTGGCCGTTGAGCACGGTCACCGAACCGTAGTCGCGCAGCAGGGCGATGGCCTGGGCGCCGTCCTCGGTGCCCCAGCCCCAGGGCTGGTAGATGGTCCACAGCGGGATGTGCGTGTACACCACCACCGGCGTGCTCTTGCTCACGGCGCGCAGGTCGTCGGCCAGCCAGGCCAGCTGGTCGCTGCCCAGGGTGGCCTCGTGGCCGGCCTGGAAGTTGAACACGTTCACCAGCGCGATGAAGTGCACGCCGTGGTCGTCGAAGCTGTACCAGCCGTTGCCCTGGGTGCCTTTGCCGTAGCGCTGCAGGTACAACTTGCCGCCGCCTTCGTCCAGGGTGTCATGCTCGCCGGGCACGTAGTGCACCGTGGCGGGCAGGGCCTTGAAAGCCTGGTCGGCCAGATCGAACTCGTCCGGCCGCGACAGGTGGGTAATGTCGCCGGTGTGCAGAATCAACGCCGGGCGCACGGGCAGGGCGATGACCTTGTCGATGGCTATTTGCAGGGTTTTCAGCGGCTCGGGATTGGCCTCCTTGTTGAAGCCGATGTGCGAGTCGCTCAGTTGCACGAACTGAAAACCCGTGGCCAGCGCCGCCGGGTCGCTGGGCTGGCCGCTGCTGTCGAGGGCAAAGGCACGGGGGATGCCGCCGCTCAGTGCCCACACCACGCCGGCGCCGGCCCAGGCCGAGCATTTGAGCAACTCGCGGCGCGAGGGGGCGTAGGCGGCTAAGCTGTCGGTGCGGGGGGGGCGGGTAGGGTGTCGGGTGGTCATGGCAAGGCTCCGTCGCAGGCTGCAGCCGGGGTGGCTGACAGTCATCTAAACGGGGCAGGGGTGGGCTTTATTCCGCACATTTTTTTTATTTTTGCGGGAATAAAACCGTGCCCTTGGCGGTTACTTCACACAGGTCAGGTCAAAAGCCGCCATGAAGCGCTTCGAAGCCTTGTTCGCCCCGCACCTGCCAGCGGCCTACAACCTCGCGCGCTGGCTGACCGCCAGCGACGCAGCCGCCCACGACGTGGTGCAGGAAAGCGCCTACCGCGCCTTCAAGTACCTGGACAGCTTCGACGGCGTAAACCCGCGCGCCTGGTTCCTGAGCATCGTGCGCAACGAGAGCATGAGCTGGCTGCGCCTGGCCGCGCACACACCGTGGGTGGCCATGGACGACGACATCAGTGACGACGTGGCGCTGAACCCCGAGGGCATGGCCATGCAGGCCGAACACGCCCATTTGCTGCAACAAGCCCTGCAGGCGCTGGCGCCTGGGTACCGGGAGGTCATCGTGTTGAAAGACCTGGAAGGCCTGCCGTACAAGGACATCGCCCAGGTGACGGGCGTGCCCATCGGCACCGTGATGTCGCGGCTGGCCCGCGCGCGGGCAGCGTTGCGCGTGCACTTGCAGGGGCTGCAGCCATGATCGACCACAGGGCGTGCCAGGGGTTATTGAATGCCTACGTGGACGACGAACTGGCGCCGTTGGAGCGCGACAGCGTGCGGGCGCACTTGGCGCAATGCCCTGACTGCGCGCGGCAAATGGCCGAACTGACACGCTGGGTGGCCAGCGTGCAAACCACCGCGCCACGCTTTGCCGTGCCGGGGGACCTGAAAGTGTTGCTGCGCGACATGGACGCGCCAGTTGCCGCCAAACCCTGGCGGCAGTGGTTCGCGCCGCTGGCCTCGGCGGCCATGCTGGCCCTGGCACTGGTGCTGTACATCCACACGCCCAGCACCGCGCCCGACCTTGTCGACGAAGCCGTCTCCAGCCACGTGCGGTCGCTGATGGGCCAGCACCTCAACGACGTGGTGTCCTCCGACCGCCACACCGTCAAGCCCTGGTTCACCGGCAAGCTGGACTTCGCGCCGCCGGTGACGGACTTCGCCGGGCAAGGCTTCCCGCTGCTGGGCGGCCGGCTGGACTACCTGCAGCACCAGACGGCGGCCGCGCTCACCTATGGTCACGGGCAGCACACCATCAACCTGTTCGTGATGCCCAGCGCGCAGCCCGACAACGCGCGCCAGGCCCTGAGCAGCCGTGGCTTCAACCTGGTGACCTGGCGGCAAAACCACATGCAATTCATCGCCGTCTCCGACGTTGAACCCGCCGAACTGCAGCACCTGGCGCAACTGCTCTCCCCGTAGCAGCTGCCGCAGGCGGCGTCCGGGCCCACCGCGTTTCAACTGATATACCGCTGACGCCGCCTTCGGCAGCTGCTACGGGGCGCCGTGTTGGCGCGTATGGGCATGACCCCAGGCCGCGTCATCGGCACCGCGCAACGTGAGGGTGGCAACCACGAAGCCCTTCGGCGCAAGCCTTCCAACCGCACCTGTCAGTTCTGACAGGTGCGGTTCCAATAACCCCGGTGCTACGTTCCGCTGATCCGCCGACACCCCGCCGGCCCCCAGAGGAACCCGCCATGACTTCATTCATCCAGCTGCTGCGGCAGATGCGCGCCAAGCTCGCCAGTCATCCCCCCCACACTGGCCAGCCAACCCTGATCGCCCCACGCCTGCCCAGCCGCCCCGATGGGCTGAACTACCAGGACATGTTCGACCCCCTGCATTATCTTACCTTCCACATCCCCGTTTACGTGGGGGCGGCAATCGGCGATGGCATTGTTCTGTACTGGGACAACATCGAGATCGGCAGCGCCGTCTTCAACATCGACCACCAGGTCCTGGGCGTGGTGACCATCCAGGTTTTCCCCCTGAACATTCCCCTGGGCCAAGGCCGGCAAAGCTGGCTGGACACCGTGCAGACCTACCCGGTGCACTACCACGTGGAGCGCTCCAGCAGTAACCAGACCTTTTCTTTCGACGCCACTGTGCTGGTCAAGACCACCATCCCGGGCGGCGTGGACCCCGAACCCGCAACCCCTTACACCAATGAAAACCTGGCGCTGCCCCTGGGTATTCCCGCGTCCATTGACATCACGTCCCCGCCACAGCCGCTGGTGGTCACTATTCCCATGTGGCAGAACGCCCATGAGGGTGATGTGGCGACCCTGCACTGGAACGGCCATCGCATCGCGCATGCGCCATTGACGGCCGCCGAGGCCAGTGGCGCCTCCATCACCATCACCGTGCCTTGGTCCGTGATCGTGCAGGACCTGGGCGATAACCTTATCGTGCGCTACGACGTGCGTGACGTGGTCAACAACTGGTCGCTGTTCAGCCGCGACACCCGAGTCAATGTGGAGGACGGTTCGCTCCTGCTGTTTGCGCCGGAAATCGATGACGCAGTGGGTGGCGTCCTGGACCTGGACGTCTTGGCCGGCAAGCACCCGAAAGTGTACATTCCGGCTAACCGCGGCGTGATTGCCCTCGGCACGGAGGTGACGATTATCTGGACTGGCACAACGGCCCAGGGCAGCAGCCGCCCGCACACGCAGACCCATGTGGTAAGCGGCAACGAGGACAGTCGTGGGTTTGAAGTGGTGGTCCCCAACAGCGAGGCTGCGCCGTTGTCAGGCGGGCATGTGCGGGTGGTGTACGAGGCGCTGGTCAACGGCCAGCAGCGCCGCTCCCGCACCGCGGAGGCGAGCGTGGTTGGCAACCCGCTGGACCTGGCGCTGCCCGAGGTGGAGCATGTCACCGGCACCACCCTGCAGCTGGCGACGGTAGGCAGCGGCCCGGTGGGGATAACCGTGCGCGCATACAGCGCAATGGAGATTGGCGATACCCTCTATGTCTACTGGCGTGGTACCACCAGCAGGGGTTCCAACGTGGATCACAGCGTCCAGGTCAATATCGACAACACCCACGTGGGGCTGCCGGTGGTCGTCGCCGTGCCTAACGAGTATGCCGTGGTGCTGGCCGGCAGCAGCGACCTGCGGGTGTCGTACCGCGTAGTGACCAAGGAGCAGGTGCAGCACGACTCGCCGGTGCTCACCTTGAACGTCTCGATAGTGGGCGGCACGTTGCCGGCGCCCTGGTTCAAGGATTTCCCCAACGCCGTCATCGACCCCGGCCTGGTGGTTGGCTCCACCCACATCATGGTGGGCAACTACCCTGGCAAGCGTATCGACGACGACATCTGCGTGTCCGTGGTCGGCGACCAAAAATGGGTAACCCTTTGTTACCCAGTGCACGACGGCAACCTCAACGACGACATTGCCTTCACCCTTGCAAAGGACCCGTACATCGACGCCAACACACGCCTTGAGGTGAGCTACCAGGTAACGCATGCCGATGGCAGCCGGGGCGGCTCCGAGACGCTTGCGGCCCGCATCGAGGCAGGCAGCACGCTGCCTTGGCCGGCGCCCAAGGTCAAGGATGCGACGGGCAATGAGGTCACTACGCTGAACCCGATCAAGCCGGGTACGAGCAATGAGGAAAACACCGCCACGCTGACGGTGACCGATGCGCGCCTCAAGGTGGGCAATGTGCTGGCCGGCTTGTGGACGGTGGCCGGCGCCCAGGCCTCGTATGTGCCATGGGTGACGGTGAGCATCGATGGGCAGGTGCAGGCGCCGGTGCCGCGCGAGTTTGTTGCGGCGGCGTTGGGCAAGCAGGTGGTGGTGGAGTATGTGGTGTTTGGTGATAGCGGCGGGGAAGCGATTGGTATTTCCGTGCCCATGACGTTGACGGTATTGGCGATTGCGCAGGGTGCATTGCCGCAGCCCGATATCACGGAAGCGGGGGGGACGAATATATTGAATGTGTCGCGGCTGACGGGAGATGCCACTGCAACAGTGGCGGCCTGGCTGTTTATTGAGAGGGTGCAGCGGTATTGGCTGGAGGCGCAGGGGACGTTGGCTAACGGGAGCAGCGATATTATTCAATTGGCAAGTGATCTGCCCGTCGCCAGTTTGAGCGGGGTGGCAAGGCCCATTGCCCTTGCTCGGTTGCAGGCACTCAAGCACGCTAGCACCTTGAAGTTGGTGATGAAGGTCGCCTTCACGGGAAATAGCAGTAACGTGGTCACTTTTCCAATACGGGATTTCACGGTGCAGGTATTACCTGACCTTGTTTCGACGATACCTTATGTGTTGGAGGCTGATCCGATTTCAGCGACGCCGACCTCGGCTACCCTAAACCTGATGAAACCTTTGCAGAGTGCGGCGCTGATCATCCCGCATTATGGGGGGATGGGGGATGGTGATGAGGTGACTGTTCATTGGGAGGGGGCTGTTGGAGGCGGAAGTTTTGTTGAAGGTAGAACAGTTATTGAGGCGGTCGATATGCTGTTCGTCGTGCCGCGGGGCATTATTTATGCAAATGCAAATAGTGAGGTTTCAATTTATTACGTAGCGCGAAGAGCGTCCGGGCAATTCGTCAGGTCCGACATATACAAGTTGTCTGTTTTTAACCCGATTATCAATGGGGCATGCGATTGGTATGATTCGGCCAGAACCGCTAGCTTTGATTGTGCTTTACCGGTGCAGAGCGTTGTGGTGCCAGCTTCATTAGCTATCGGTGCACGAATTGCTATGACTAATACCGTTCCGGCTAATCATCGTTTGGTCATTGTAAACGATCCTAACACCAACGGTGTGCTTGAGAATAAGATAGGTAGTCAGCCACCTAACTTATTAGAAACAGTAATCGCTGCTACGCCTATTCCTGGCGTTGGGGTCGCATTTTATCAAACAGGTCATCGAGCTTCTTGGTCGTTAAATACTGAGTCGGGAACTGGGGGCAATGACGGCCAAACTGGCGCTCTGGAATTCGTAAAAACAGGAGTGATTACCCCTGGCACCATTTTGCCTGGTGCTGTTGTGAGTTGGTATTGGGGGGGGAATCGATTGCACTATATGGACTGGACGTTGCTAAATTCGCTCACAGTGCAAGTGGCCGACTAGTCTGCAGTAATGAAGCGCATATAACGCCAAAGGGTGAATAAGCAGTTCTTCCCTTGTTTTACAGCATCATCCAAAGCGCAGTGGCGGCGGGTGTGGAGCGAGCGGAAGGCCGCTCCACAAGCAACGGCCGCAAGTGCGAGTACGGGCGACGCGTATGTTCAGGAAACGGGCGGTGTAGCCGGACGCCGCCTTGCGGCAGCTGCTACGGGATTGGGGGATGACCGGCGGCAACGACGCCCGCCATTATCAGGTCTATCGTTAATCCTGACACCCCCAAAACCAGGAGTTGCACGATGGACCTCAACCGTCGTCAGTTCTTCAAGGTCGCCGGCATTGGCCTGGCCGGCGCCAGCATCGGCGCGCTGGGCATGGCGCCGGCGCCGGCGTTTGCCGAGCAGGTTCGGCATTTCAAACTGGCCCACACCAAAGAGACCCGCAACACCTGCCCGTACTGCTCGGTGGGCTGCGGGCTGATCATGTACAGCCAGGGCGACGCGGCGAAGAACGTTGCGCAGAACATCATTCACATCGAAGGCGACGCCGACCACCCGGTGAACCGTGGCACGCTGTGCCCCAAGGGCGCCGGCCTGCTGGACTTCATTCATAGCCCCGACCGCCTGCAATACCCGCAGGTGCGCAAGCCGGGCAGCAATGAATGGACGCGGGTGAGCTGGGACGAGGCGCTGGACCGCGTGGCGGCGCTGATGAAGGCCGACCGCGACGCCAACTTCGTCGAGAGGAACGACAAGGGCCAGACGGTGAACCGCTGGGTCACCACCGGTTTCCTCGCCGCCTCGGCGGCCTCCAATGAAGCAGGCTACCTGACGCACAAGGTGGTGCGCAGCCTGGGCATGCTGGGGTTTGATAACCAGGCGCGTGTCTGACACGGCCCGACGGTGGCAAGTCTTGCCCCGACGTACGGCCGCGGTGCCATGACCAACACATGGACCGACATAGGCAACGCCAACCTGATTCTGGTGATGGGCGGCAACGCGGCCGAGGCGCACCCGTGCGGCTTCAAATGGGTGACCGAAGCCAAGGCGCACAACCAGGCGCGGTTGATCGTGGTGGACCCACGCTTTACCCGCACCGCCTCGGTGGCCGACTACTACGCGCCGATTCGCACCGGCAGTGATATCGCCTTCATGGGCGGGCTGATCAATTTCCTGCTCACCGAGGACAAGATCCAGCACGAATACGTGCGCAATTACACCGACGTGTCGTTTATCGTCAAGGCCGGCTTCGGCTTCGAGGACGGGCTGTTCACCGGCTACGACGCGGCCAAGCGCACCTACACCGACAAGTCCACCTGGGGCTACGAACTGGGTGACGACGGCTTCGCCAAGGTCGACCCGACGCTGCAGGACCCGCGCTGCGTGTACCAGCTGATGAAGCAGCATTACAGCCGCTACACCCTGGAACTGGCCAGCCAGACCTGCGGCATGCCCATGGACGCCATGCGCAAGGTCTGGGACGAGATCGCCACCTGCGCGGTGCCCGGCAAGACCATGACCATCCTCTACGCCCTGGGCTGGACCCAGCACTCCATCGGCTCCCAGATCATCCGCAGCGCGGCCATGGTGCAACTGCTGCTGGGCAACGTCGGCATGCCCGGTGGCGGCGTCAACGCCTTGCGCGGGCACTCCAATATCCAGGGGCTGACCGACCTGGGGCTGCTGTCCAACTCGCTGCCGGGCTACCTCACCCTGGGGCTGGACGCCGAGCAGGACTACGACGCTTTCATCACCAAGCGCACCCAGAAGCCGCTGCGGCCGGGGCAGTTGTCCTACTGGCAGAACTACAGCAAGTTCCACGTCAGCCTGATGAAGTCGTGGTACGGCGCCAACGCCACGGCCGACAACCACTGGGGCTACGACTGGCTGCCGAAGCTGGACATCCCCAACTACGACATCCTGAAAATGTTCGACCTGATGGGCCAGGGCAAGGTCAACGGCTACATCTGCCAGGGCTTCAACCCCATTGCCGCGTTGCCCGACAAGAACCGGGTGATGAAGGCCCTGGCCAAGCTGAAGTGGCTGGTGGTGATGGACCCACTGGCCACCGAGACCTCGCAGTTCTGGGAGAAGGTGGGGCCGTTCAACGATGTCGACACCGGCGCCATCCAGACCGAGGTCATCCGCCTGCCCACCACCTGTTTTGCCGAGGAAGACGGCTCGCTGGTCAACAGCAGCCGCTGGCTGCAATGGCACTGGAAGGGCGCCGACGGGCCGGGCGAGGTACGCACCGACGTGTCGATCATGAGCGCGCTGTACATGCGTTTGAAGGCGATGTACCAGGCCAAGGGCGGCGCGTATGCCGAGCCGCTGCTGAAGCTGTCGTGGCCGTACAAGATCCCCGACGAGCCGTCGCCCGAAGAGCTTGCCAAGGAACTCAATGGCGCGGCGGTGGTGGACTTCACCGACGCCACCGGCGCGGCCGTGAAGGGCGGCAGCCAGCTGGCCGGTTTCGCCCAGCTCAAGGACGACGGCAGCACCGCCTCGGGCTGCTGGATTTTCTGCGGCAGCTGGACCGAGCAGGGCAACCAGATGGCCCGGCGCGACAACAGCGACCCCTACGGCATGAAGCAACACCTGGGCTGGGCGTGGGCGTGGCCGATGAACCGGCGCATCCTTTACAACCGCGCCTCGGCCGACCCTGCGGGCAAGCCCTGGGATGAGAAAAAACGCTTGATCTGGTGGAACGGCAAGAGCTGGGGCGGCACCGACGTGCCCGACTACAAGGCCGACGTGCCGCCGGAGGCGGGCATGAACCCGTTCATCATGAACCCCGAGGGCGTGGCGCGTTTCTTCGCCGTGGACAAGATGAACGAGGGGCCATTCCCCGAGCATTATGAGCCGTTCGAGACGCCCATCGGCATCAACCCGCTGCACCCGGGCAACAAACAGGTGGTCAGCAACCCGGCGGCGCGCATCTTCGACTCGGTGTGGGACTCGCTGGGCCAGGCCAAGGACTTCCCGTACGCGGCCACCAGCTACCGGCTCACCGAGCACTTCCACTTCTGGAGCAAGCACTGCCGCCTCAACGCCATTGCCCAGCCCGAGCAGTTCGTGGAAATCGGCGAGGTGCTGGCGGGCGAGAAGGGCATTGCGGCCGGTGACCGTGTGCGCGTGAGTTGCAAACGCGGCTTCATCGAGGCGGTGGCGGTGGTGACCAAGCGCATCCGGCCGCTGCAGGTGAACGGCCAGGTGGTGCACCACATCGGCATCCCGCTGCACTGGGGCTTCACCGGGGTGACGCGCCACGGCTTCCTCACCAACACCCTGGTGCCGTTCCTGGGCGATGGCAATTCCCAGACCCCGGAATCCAAGTCGTTCCTGGTCAACGTGGAGAAAATCTAGATGGCCATTCAAGACATTCTCGCGCAGTCGGCCACCACCACGCCGCCTTCGTCGGTGCGCCAGCTGGAGGAGGTGGCCAAGCTCATCGACACCACCAAGTGCATCGGCTGCAAGGCCTGCCAGGTGGCGTGCTCGGAGTGGAACGAGCTGCGCGACGAGGTGGGGCACAACCACGGCACCTACGACAACCCCATGGACCTCACGGCTGAAAGCTGGACGGTGATGCGCTTCACCGAACACGAAAACACCGCCAGCGGCAACCTCGAGTGGCTGATCCGCAAGGACGGCTGCATGCACTGCGCCGACCCTGGCTGCCTGAAGGCCTGCCCCAGCCCGGGGGCCATCATCAAGCATGCCAACGGCATCGTCGATTTCAACCAGGACCACTGCATCGGCTGCGGCTATTGCATCACCGGTTGCCCGTTCAACATCCCGCGCATCTCGCAGAAGGACCACAAGGCCTACAAGTGCACGCTGTGTTCGGACCGGGTGGCGGTGGGCCTTGAGCCGGCCTGCGTGAAAACCTGCCCCACGGGCGCCATCGTCTTCGGCACCAAGGCCGACATGAAGGAGCATGCCGCCGAGCGTATCGTCGACCTGAAAAGCCGCGGGTTTGACCAGGCCGGCCTGTATGACCCGGACGGCGTCGGCGGCACCCACGTGATGTACGTGCTGCACCATGCCGACCAGCCCGCGCTGTACGCCGGCCTGCCCAACCAGCCCACCATCAGCCCGCTGGTGGGGCTGTGGAAGGGCGTGACCAAGCCCCTGGCGCTGCTGGCCATGGGCGCGGCGGTGCTGGCCGGGTTCTTCCACTACGTGCGCGTGGGCCCGCAACTCACCGAAGAGGATGAAGAACCGCATGCCGACCCAGCCGTGCACCAGGTCGACCCGGCGGTGCACACCTACGACCCCCGCGGGGAGGACCGGCCATGATGCCCAAGCAGATCCTGCGCTACACCGCCAACCAGCGCACCAACCACTGGCTGGTGGCGATCCTGTTCTTCATGGCCGGGCTGTCGGGCCTGGCGCTGTTCCACCCGGCGCTGTTCTGGCTCAGCAACCTGTTCGGCGGCGGGCCGTGGACGCGCATCCTGCACCCGTTCATGGGCGTGGCCATGTTCGTGCTGTTCATGGGCCTGGTGATTCGCTTCTGGCGCGCCAACTTTTTCATCCACAACGACAAGCTGTGGCTCAAGCGCATCGACCGGGTGATGCTCAACGAAGAGGAGGGCGTGCCGCCCATCGGCAAGTACAACCCGGGGCAAAAGCTGCTGTTCTGGACCTTGCTGGCCTGCATGCTGGTGCTACTGTTGAGTGGCGTGGTGATCTGGCGGGTGTATTTCAGCCAGTGGTTCGGCATCACCACCATTCGCCTGGCGGTACTGGCCCATGCCGCAGCCGCCTTCGTGCTGGTGACCAGCATCATTGTGCACATCTACGCCGGTATCTGGATCAAGGGTTCGGTGGACGCCATGCTGCATGGCTGGGTCAGCCGGGCGTGGGCGCGCAAGCACCACGCGTTGTGGTACCGCGAGGTGACCGGCGACAAGGTCGCCGATCATCCCCCCAGGAGCAAACCTTGAGCAGGATTCTCGAACCGCAACAAATCGCAGCGTCCAGCAGCTCGCCGCCGTTGTTCAGCCTGCCGCCGGCGGGGCTGTTCAGCCACCGCGCCGCGCGCTTGCACAGCCTGGCGGCCGGGCACGCGCTGGGCGAGTACCTGAACCTGGCGGGCGACCTGTGCCAGGTGCAGCAGAGCCTGCTCGACCACCCACCGGCAGCGCCGACGCCTGCGCCCGAGCGCCTGCAGATGTGCCACCAGCACGGCCTGCCGCCGCTGGTGTTCGACAGCCTGGTGCGCGAAGGGGCCTGGCAGCCGTGGCTGGACGCCTTGCTGCTGCGCTATTCGCCGCCGGCGCAACCGGCGGTGCAGCAGGCGTTGCTGCAATTGGAAGGGGCCAGCACTGACCAGCGCAAGGTCTGGGCCCTGGGCCTGCTGAGCGGGCAATACAGCGCGGTGCCTGCTGCCGTGGCGCCGTTCCTGGGCGCGGCCCTGCAGGCTGCGTGGACCCACTGGCTGCTGGACATGCCGGGCATGGCGCTCACGCCCGGCCCGCACCTGAACCAGTGCCCGGCCTGCGGCTCGCCGGCCATGGCCGGGGTCATCCGCCACCGCGGCGCGTACAACGGCTTGCGCTACCTGGTGTGCTCGCTGTGCGCCTGCGAATGGCACGCGGTGCGGGTCAAGTGCATCTACTGCGAGAAAAGCCAGGGCCTGCAATACACCAGCCTTGCCACCGACCGCCACGCCCCGGGCACGGCGCCGCTGCGCGCCGAAACCTGCCCCCATTGCGGCAGCTACCTCAAGCTGCTGTACCTGGAGCACGACGCCGACGCCGAAGCGTTGTCGGCGGACCTTGCCAGCCTGCCGCTGGACCTGCGCCTGGACGAAGAAGGCTACCAGCGCCAGGCGCCGAACCTGCTGCTGTCCCCCG
Source organism: Pseudomonas imperatae (assembly GCF_057128625.1). Taxonomy (NCBI): domain Bacteria; kingdom Pseudomonadati; phylum Pseudomonadota; class Gammaproteobacteria; order Pseudomonadales; family Pseudomonadaceae; genus Pseudomonas; species Pseudomonas imperatae. The sequence goes on from NZ_JBSKHP010000017.1 coordinate 91,630, forward strand.
GCGGGCCCTGACGCGGCCTGCGGCCGCTGCTACAGGTGCGGTGTACGCAGAATTTCGCGTAGCAGCTGCCGAAGGCTGCGTCTGGCCCCCCGGTGTTTCAAGGACTTTGCGGCGCTTTCGGACGCGGCCTGCGGCAGCTGCTACGGCACCTGGGTCCAGGCGCAGATTTGCGTGGGGCCCAGCAATTGCGCGTGGGCCTGCACGCAGGCCGTGCGCAAGCGGTGCTCCAGGCTCGCCACATCGGCCTCTGCTTCGCACGTCACCCCCAGGCGCACCAAGTGCGGCAACACGCCATGAATGGCCTCCGCTGCCCAACGATAAAAGGGTGACTGCGCTCCACCGCCCACCGGCCTTTCGCAGAGCAGCCCCGGTTGCGGCAACCCGGCTTGGGCAAAACACTCGATCATTCGCCCCGCCACCTCGCAATTTGGCGCCCCCGCGCGCAAGGCCGTGACGAACCACCGGCCCAGCTGGTCCCACAGTGCAACGCCGGGGTGGGATTCAACGATCGGTTCCATGATCAGCAGCTCATGCAAGCCCATCACGCCCCCCGGCCATAGAAACCCCGCCGCCTTGCGCAGGAACGCCACGGGGTTCGCCTGGTGCACCATCACGTAACGGCCAATCACTGCATCAAAAGGCTGGCGGCTGGTGAATGTGTCGATTTCGTCGACGACAAAGCTCGCCTGCGTCAACCCCGCCAGCCTGGCACGGTGGCGGGCCAGTGCCACGGCCTCGGCGCTGCGATCAATGCCCATGACCGCGCCCCCAGGCCCCACCCGTTCGCTGACCAGCAGGGTCACGTCGCCCGCGCCGCAGCCCAGGTCCAGGACGCGCATGCCGGGCTCGATGCCCATCTGCTCGATCAGGCGCGTAGTGAAGGGTTCCAGCACTTGGGCCTGAAACATCAGGCGCTCCAGCTCTTGGGGCGAATGGCCAAATACATAGTCCACCATGGTGATGCCTCCTCCGGTGTTTCAGGGCTGGGGCGCCAGGCGCGTGCGTTGCCGTTGCACCAGATGCTTCATGTGCACCAGGTTCGCTGGCGACAGACGCAACGCGGCGTCCACCCACTGGGCGGTGATGGTCAGCAATTCCTCATGGCTGATGGGCATGGCCACCTCTCGCGCCGCATGCATCGCCGCAAGGCCGTTGTGGCGTGCCTGGGTTTCGTCGACGAAGGCGTGTAGCGCGGCCACGCCCGTGCCGGTGGGCACCACCCGGTCGACAACCCCCATGGCCAGGCACGCCTGGGCCGAGTAGGTGGCGCCGCCACCCATCATCGCCTCGGTGGCACGCATGCCGATGCGCCGGCGCAGCAGGCTGTAGCCGCCCATGCCGGGGAACAGGTTGAACAGGATTTCCGGAAAGCCGAAGGTGGCGTGCTCCTCGGCTATCAGCACATCATTGGCCAGCGCCGCTTCCAGCCCACCGCCCAGCGCCGGGCCTTGCACCAGTGCCAGGGTAATCAGCGGCGAAGCCTGATAGTGCATTATCCGCCGGTGCAGGATATCCACGCACTGCGTCGCGTAGGCCAGCAAAACGCCGTGGTCGCGCCGTTCGATGCAGTCGACGAAATGTGCCAGGTCGCCACCCAGGCTGAAGTAGCCTGGTGTTCGCGAGGCCCAGGCATAGTAATTCACGGGCTGAAAGGCACTGGTACGAAGCGGGCCTTCGGCGGTGTCCAGCGATTGCTCGTGCGCCTGCACATCGTCCAGCAGCTGGGACGTGAAACTGGGCACCGCCAGCGGGGCAAAATACCCCCACAGCAAACGTCGGGCGGAGTCGTAGTGGGTGAGATATTGCATGGCGCGCCCTTGGTGTGGGGTTAGCCACACCGTAGCGAAGCGGCGCATAGGGCGATACTGGTAGGTTTGACAGGAGGCCACTGGCCAGCATCGACCTGCCCCCGTAGCAGCTGCCGCCAGGCTGCGTCCGGCAACCCCGCCGTCGCTCATATTGCGCAGGGCCTCGGACGCGGCCTGGTGGCCGCTGCTACGGGGGCTTGTGGGGTTTAGGCTTTCAAGTTTTTGGCGCGCAGTGCCTGCACTTTTTCCTCAGTGGCTGGAACGGTATGTGGAATGCCCGTGGCAGTTTGCGCCACGCTGAAGCTGACATTCAATTTCAGGTCCAGCCCGATCAATGCGGTGATCTGGCCGGTGCTGACGCCATCCGGTTTGATTTCGAACTGGACCTGGCCGGTGGGGGTGTAGGATTCAAAGTTTCCCTCTGCAACTTCCTCAAGGAAGTAGCAAAACGCGTCCCTGTTGGGGGCCAGGAACTCATCGAGGTTGAAAATTCCGTTCAGCGGCTGGCCGGCCGCGCCTCGGATAAACAGCCATACCGCATGGCTTTCACCGATCTGCCCGCGCTTGTAGTGAGCCCTGAGTGCCCAGTCGGTACCGTTATGGGAGAACTCGATGTCGTCGGCCTTGAAGGCGTTGCCGCCCTCGAACTCCCAGCGTACGAAGTCGTCGATGGCCTGTGGGTTGCGTGCTTGTGTGGACATGATGCTGCTCCTCATTGATGAAGGCCCATTTTCAGGATCGCGGCCGCGCACCGCCCCTTGCAGAACCAACAGGCAGGAAATCTGTCACCGGCTACGCTGTGGGGGTATTCACACCGGAGCCCCCTGATGCCACCGCGCCTGCCCTCGGTCGACAGCCTGTTGCGCCACGCTGCCTGCCTGCCTTTGCTCGACCGCTACGGCCGTCCGGCCACCCTTGAAGCGTTGCGTGGGCTGCTCGATGACCTGCGCCAGGGCGAGGCTTCGCACGCTGTGGAACACACGCCTGAGGTGCTGCTGGGCCGCGTTAGCGAGCGGCTGCATGTGCAGCACCAGAGCCGCGTGCGCCGGGTGTTCAACCTCACCGGCACGGTGCTGCACACCAACCTGGGGCGGGCGCTGTTGCCCGAAGTGGCGATCGAGGCGGTGCTGGCCGCGGCGCGCTACCCGTTGAACCTGGAATTCGACCTGGCCACCGGCAAGCGCGGCGACCGCGACGACCTGATCGAGGGCCTGATTCGCGAGCTGACCGGCGCCGAGGCGGTGACGGTGGTCAACAACAACGCCGCCGCGGTGCTGCTGGCCCTCAACAGCCTGGGCGCACGCAAAGAGGGCATTATCTCGCGCGGCGAGCTGATCGAGATCGGCGGCGCCTTTCGCATCCCCGACATCATGGCCCGCGCCGGGGTGAAGCTGCACGAGGTGGGCACCACCAACCGCACCCATGCTCGAGACTACGAGGCTGCCGTCAACCCGCGCAGCGGCCTGGTGATGCGTGTGCACAGCAGCAACTACAGCATCCAGGGCTTCACCGCCCAGGTGCCCACCGCCGAGCTGGCGCAGCTGGCCCACCAGCACGGCCTGCCGCTGCTGGAGGACCTGGGCAGCGGCAGCCTGCTGGACCTGACGCGTTGGGGCCTGCCCGCCGAGCCCACGGTGCGCCAGGCCCTGGCCGACGGCGCCGACATCGTCACCTTCAGCGGCGACAAACTGCTGGGCGGCCCGCAGGCGGGGCTGATCGTGGGCCGCAAGGAGCTGATCGCGAAGATCAAGAAGAACCCGCTCAAGCGCGCGCTGCGGGTCGACAAGCTGACCCTGGCGGCGCTGGAAGCGGTGCTGGGCCTGTACCGCGACCCCGACCGCCTGGCCGAACGCCTGCCCAGCCTGCACTTGTTGACCCGCCCACCGCAGCAACTGCAGGCCCAGGCCGAGCGCCTGCGCCCTGCCGTGGCGCAGGTGCTGGGGGAGGGCTGGACGGTGGCCGCCGAACCGGCGCTGGGCATGATCGGCAGCGGCAGCCAGCCGGTGGCGCGCTTGCCCGGCGCGGCGCTGTGCCTGCGCCCGCAGGTGTCCAAGCGCCTGCGCGGGCGCCAGTTGCTTGGCCTGGAGGCGCGCCTGCGCGGCCTGCCGATTCCGGTGCTGGGGCGCCTGGACGACGACGCCTTGTGGCTGGACGTGCGCCAGTTGGACGATGAACCGGCGTTCCTGGCGCAGTTGCCCGGGTGGGCCGCACCGTGATCATTGGCACCGCCGGCCACATCGACCACGGCAAGACCGCGCTGCTGGCGGCGCTCACCGGGCAGGCCGGCGACCGCCGCCGCGAGGAGCGCGAGCGCGGCATCACCATCGACCTGGGCTACCAGTACGCGGCGCTGGAACGTGACGCCCCGCTGACCGGCTTCATCGACGTGCCCGGCCACGAGCGCTTCGTCCACAACATGCTCGCCGGCGCCCAGGGCATCGACCTGGTGCTGCTGGTGGTGGCCGCCGACGACGGCATCATGCCGCAGACCCTGGAACACCTGGCCATCGTCCAACTGCTGGGCATTCCCCAGGCGCTGGTGGCCATCACCAAGTGCGACCGGGTGCCGCCGGAGCGCGTGCGCGAAGTGCAGGCCCAGGTCGATCGGCTGTTGGCCGACGGGCCCTACGCGGCGGCGCGGCGCATTCCTGTGTCCAGCGTCACCGGCGCCGGCATCGATACGCTGCTCAAGACCCTGGTGATGATGCAGCGCGAAATGCGCCAGGCCCGCGACAGCGGTGGCTTTCGCCTGGCCATCGACCGCGCGTTCACGGTGCCGGGCGCGGGCATCGTGGTGACCGGCACGGCCATCGCCGGCCAGGTGCAAGTGGGCGACGCGCTGCTGCTGGGCGCCGAAGGCCGCCCGGTGAAAGTGCGCGGCCTGCACGCCCAGAATCAGGCGGCCGGCCAGGCCCTGGCCGGGCAACGGGTGGCACTGAACCTTGCCGGCGAGCGCCTGGCCCTGGCGCACATCCACCGCGGCGACTGGCTGGTGCCCGAATGGTTGTTCGCGCCCAGCCAGCGCATCGACATCGAGCTGCAGCTGCTGGCCAGCGAAGCCAGGGCCTTCGAGCATTTCAGCCCGGTGCACGTGCACCTGGGCACCCAGGACGTCACCGCGCGGGTGGCACTGCTGGAGGGCAGCAGCCTGGCCCCCGGCGCCAGCATGCTCGCGCAACTGCTGGTGAACGCGCCCATGCAGGCGGTGCGCGGCGACCGCCTGGTGCTGCGCGACCAGAGCGCCCAGCGCACCCTGGGCGGCGGCCGCGTGCTGGACCCGTTCGCGCCGTCACGCCAGCGCCGCAGCCCGGCAAGGCTGGCGCAGTTGCAGGTTTTGGCCAGCGCCACCAGCCTTGAAGGCGCCTTGCCGATGCTGCTGGCCCACAACGGCAGCGGCCTCGACCCGCAGCGCCTGGAACGCCAGTTCAACCGCCCGCGCGAGACCTGGCGGCTGCCGCCCGGCGTGCGGGTGGTGGCCACGCGGCAGGGGCCGTTGCTGTTCAACGAACAGCGCTGGCAGTCGCTGAAGGTGGCGCTGCTGGCACACCTCGAGCGCTTTCATGAGCTGGAAGCCGACCAGATGGGCCCCGACCGCGACCGGCTACGACGCTTCGCCGCCTTGCCGGTGGAGCGCCCGGCCTACATCAGCCTGCTGGAGGAACTGCTGGGTGAAGGGGCGCTGCTGGCCAGCGGGCCGTGGTTGCACCTGCCCGGCCACCAGCCGCAATTGAACGCTGCCGACGATGCCTTGTGGCAGCAACTGCGGCCGTTGCTGGAGGCGGGCGGCATGGACCCGCCCTGGGTGCGCGAGCTGGCCAGCGCCACTGGCCACGACGACGCCAGCGTGCGCCTGCTGCTGCGCAAGCTGGCGAGGCTTGGGCAGGTGCACCAGGTGGTCAAGGATCTGTTTTACCCCGACGCTACGTTGCGGCAAATGGCGGCTATGCTGAGGCAACTGCACGGGCTGGGGCCGGATATTCAGGTCACCGCGTTTCGTGACCGGGTGGGCCTGGGCCGCAAGCGCAGCATCCAGGTGCTGGAATTCTTCGACCGCATCGGCCTGACCCGCAGGCTGGGCGAACACCGCCGCCTGCGCCTGGAAAACCCCTTGGCGCAGGACGGCTGAACCCTTTACAGGAAGGCAATCGCGCCCGGTGGCGCGGCCGGGCTTCAAACCCGGTTGGGGACGGCAGCCGTTCCCGGGCAGGTTCGACTCCGGCTGCCTTCCGCCATTTTCGTGTGGGCCCTGGGACGCAGCCTTCGGCAGCTGCTACGGGGGGATTTGGGTGGGGCTTGAACGCGGCCTTTGGCCGCTGCTACGGGGATTTTGGGGTCTTGGACGCGGTGTTGGTCAATACCCGCGTACGCGGTCAGCCAGGTTGTGCAGGGGCTGTTCGGTGAGGAAACGGTCGAGGTTATCCAGCAGGATATCGGCAATCGCCTCGGCGCCGCGGGTGGATATGGCCGAGGTGTGCGGCGACAGGCGCACCTTGGGGTGGCTGTACAGGCGGTGGCCGTCAGGCAGCGGTTCGGGTTCGGTGACGTCCAGGGTGGCGAAGCCCAGCGGCCCATGGTCCAGGGCGTGCAGCAGCGCGTCCTGGTCCAGTAGCCCGCCACGGGCGACGTTGATCAGGTGCAGCCCCGGCCTGGCGCTGGCCAGCACATCGGCATTGATCAGGTGGCGGGTGTCCGGCGTCAGCGGCGCGGCCACGACCAAATGATCTGATTCGGCGAACAGGTGGTGAATGTCACGCGCCGTCTCCACGCCAGCCACGCCCAGCGGCGCGTCGCTCTGGCGCAGGGCAATCACCCGCAGGCCCAGGGCCTGGGCCTTGTGCGCCAGGGCCGTGCCAATGGAGCCGAAACCAAGAATGCCCAGGGTCTGGCCCTTCACCGGCGTCAGTGCGGTGAACTGCCAGTCGGCGTTGTTCACCCAAATGTCGGGCAGGTGCTTGTTGCGGGCGAAAATCGCCGCCAGGGCGAACTCGGCGATGGGGTCGCTGGCACTGCCGCGCGCGGTGGTCACCGGCAGGCCGTCGAACAGCCACGCCGGGTAGAAATCGATGCCCGAGGACGCCAGCTGAATCCAGCGCAGGCCGTAGGGCCAGCCCGGCGGCGGGGTGTCCGGGGCCTGGTAGCCGCGCACGTTGATGGGCCGGCCCATGAGAATGCGCGCTTCGGGCGGCAGGTCGCTGGGCACGCCCACCGGCACCTCTATCACCTTCACGCCAGGGTGGGTCTTGGCCAGGCGCTCGCGCAAAGCCTGGTTGAACGGCGCGTCCAGCTGGCTGGCGATGACCAGGTCGCTCATGGCGTGACTCCTGTGCTGAATGCGGCGAAGGCGGCCTTGCCGACGCCGGTGAAAATGGCGTCGTTCTGCGGCGTGTGCACGCGGCTGCAGAGCACGTCGCGGTAGTGCCGTTGCAGCGGGTTGTGGCGCGACAGGCCGGGGTTGCCCGAGGCCTGGATGGCCAGCTCCACCGCGCGGATGGCGTTGTCGGTGACCAGGTACTTGATCTGCGCGGCGTGCTGCGGCGCGGTCAGGCCCTGGGCGGCGGCGTCCAGCAGGCTGCGGTTGTTGAACAGCAGGGTGTCGATCTGGCCGACGGTTTCCTGGAAGCGCGGCAGGCTTGACAGCGGCGCGCCGAGGTTGGAAGGCGTGCGCTCGGTGAGCCACTGCACCAGCCAGTCGCGGGCCGACTGCGCCACGCCGTCGTACACGGCAGACAACAGCACCGCCATCCACAGCAGGCCCTGGGCGTCCAGTTCAGCCGCCGGGGCGCTGGCCGGGCTGACGCTGACGGCGTGGTCCAGCGGCACCAGCACGTCATCGAAGGTGATCTCATGGCTGCAGGTGGCGCGCATGCCCAAGTGGTCCCAGGTGTCGACGATGGCGATGCCCGGGGTGTCGCGGTGCACCAGCCAGGCGCCCACCAGCGGGTCGGCGTCGTCGCTGCGCGCCCACACGCTGTACCAGCTCAGGCCGTGGCTGCCGGTGGAATAGATCTTGGTGCCGCTCAGGCGCCAGCCTTCCAGCGTGCGCCGGGCGATGGTGGCGGGCAGGCCGCCGCGCGCCGGGGTGCCCAGGTCGGGCTCCACGCGCAGGGCGTTGATCAACGCGCCGTTGCGCACCGCGTCCTCGCTGACCCGTTGGCGCAGCGCCTCGGGCCAGTTGCTGAACGGCAGCCGCGCGTGCTGCAGGTACTGCATCACCAGGATCAGCGCCGTGGACGGCTCGCCCCGGGCCACGGCGGCGATCACGTCGCGCGCCTGGGCCAGGGTGGCGCCGCCACCGCCGTAGGTCGTGGGCACCGTGTAGCCCAGCAGGCCGTGGCGGTGCAGCAGGGCGAAGTTGGCTGCCGGGAACTGCCCGGTGCGGTCGTGCAGCTCGGCGCTGGCGGCCAGTTGCGCGGTCAGCGTCGGCAGCAGGGTGCGGTAGCTGAATTCGCTCATGCCAGTTCTTCCTCGGCGGGCGCCCTGGCGGCGGCCGGCGCGGCGTTGCGGTTGGCCGGCACGGCCAGGCCCAGGTGCTCGCGCAGGGTGCTGCCGGTGTAGGCGCTGCGGAACAGGCCGCGCTGCACCAGCACCGGCACCACCAGTTCGGTGAAGTACTGCAGGCCGTCGGGCAGCACCGAGTTGATGATGAAGCCATCGGCGGCGCCCGCCTTGAACCAGTGCTCGATGTGGTCGGCGACCTGCGCAGGCGTGCCGACGAAGTCACGCTTGGGCCGCGAGAAATACAGCGCCACCTCGCGCAGTGTCCAGTCGTGCTCGCGCGCCAGTTCGATGATGCGCTCGCTGCTGCCCTTGTGGCTGTTGGCGCCCAGGTGGCCGACGTCGGGGAAGGGCGCGTCCAGCGGGTATTGGCTGAAGTCATGGTCGTTGAACGGCCGGCCGAGGGCGACGATGGCGTCCTCGATGCTGACCAGGTCCACGGCCTGCTGGTAGCGGCTTTCCACCTCGGCCTCGTCACGGCCGACGATGGGACGGATGCCAGGCAGGATGGCCAGTTTGTGCGGGTCGCGGCCGGCCTCGGCGGCGCGGCGCTTGAGGTCCTGGTAGTAGGCGCTGGCCTGTTCGAAGTTCTCGCCGTGAACGAAGATCGCGTCGGCGTTGCCGGCGGCGAAGTGGCGGCCGTCTTCCGAGGTGCCGGCCTGGAAGATCGGCGGCTGGCCCTGGGGCGAGCGGGCGATATTCAGCGGGCCCTTGACCGCGAAGAACTCACCCTTGTGGCCCAGGGTATGCAGCTTGGCCGGGTCGAAGAACTGGCCGGTCTGCTTGTCATAGGTGAAGGCGTCGTCTTCCCAGCTGTCCCACAGGCCCTTGACCACGTCCACGTGCTCGCGAGCGATGCGGTAGCGGGTGGCGTGGGCCGGGTGCTCGGGCTTGCCGAAGTTGTCGGCGGTGCCGCTCAGCCACGAGGTCACCACGTTCCAGCCGGCGCGGCCGCCGCTGAGCAGGTCCAGGGAGGCGAACTGGCGCGCCACCTGGAACGGTTCGGTGTAGCTGACGGTGACCGTGGCCACCAGGCCGATGTGCTCGGTGGTGGCCGCCAGCGCCGAAAGAATGGTCAACGGCTCGAAGCGGTTGAGGTAATGCGGGCTGGACTTTTCGTGAATGTGCAGGCTGTCAGCGATAAAGGCGAAGTCGAACTTGGCCGCTTCCGCCAGCTGCGCCTGCTGCTTGTAGAAGGCAAAACTGGTGCTGGCGTTGGGCAGCGCCTTGGGGTGGCGCCATTCGCCCCAGCCGTGGCCGACGCCGTGGATCATGGCTCCGAGTTTGAGTTGGCGTTGCTGGGTCATGGTCATACTCCTTTGATCAATCACTGGGCGCTGGCGGCGAGGGGGGTGCTGGCGTTGAAACTGGGGTCGAAGCCGTGGGACACGTCCACCGGTTTGGTGAGGATGCCTTCGCTGCGGTAAAGGTCGGCGGTCTGCTGCAGGCCCTTGATGACCTGGGCGTCGATGGGCACGCGTTCCATGTGGGTGTTCTGCGCGGCGGCCAGCTGGATCTCCAGCGGCAGGCCGGTGACCTTGGCCATGGCGGCGGCGTATTCACGCGGGTGGCCGTTGGCCCACTGCCAGGCACGGTCGACGCGGGCGACGAAGTCCTGCAGCTGCACGCGCTTGTCGGCGATGGCCTGGCTGGTGGCCGCCAGGTACAGGTGGTTGGTGAGCAGCGTGGCGCCGCTGACCAGCACCCGCTCCTGGCCGCTGGCGGTGGCCACGGTGGTGTACGGGTCCCAGGTGGACCAGGCGTCGACGCTGCCGTTTTCCAGCACCACCCGCGATTCGCTGGGCAGCAGGAAGGCGAAGGTCACGTCGCTGGTTTTAAGCCCCGCCTCGTGCAGGGCCTTGATCACCAGCAGGTGGCCGATGGAGCCCTTGGTGGTGACGATGCGCTTGCCCTTGAGGTCGCCCACCTGCTGGATGGGCGAGTCCTTGGGCACCAGCAGGGCGGTGGTGTAGCGGCCGTTCATGTGGGTGATGCTCACCACTTTCAGCGGCGCGCCGGCGCCCAGGGCGAACACGTAGGGCGCATCGCCCAGGGCGCCGACGTCAACGGCGCCGGCGTTCAGCGCCTCGCCCAAGGGGGCGGCGGCAGGGAATTCGGAAAAGTCGATGGTGTAGGGCACGTGTTCAAGCTCACCGGACACTTGCAGCAGCGCCTTGATGGTGGACTTCTGGTTGGCGACCTTCAGCGGTTGCAGGTCGGCGCCGTGGGCCAGGGTGGCGGCCAGGCATAGCAGGGCGGTGGACAGCAGGCGAGGCAAGGGCATGTAGGTGCTCCATAGGGCGTGTAGCAGCGGCCGCCAGTGTGGGAGCTGGCTTGCCAGCGAGCTGTTGAGGCCGAAAAGCTCGCTGGCAAGCCAGCTCCCACATTTATTTTCAGGGTTTTTAGATCACGTGGAAGCCGTGGGTGCCGTCGCGGGCCAGTTGCTCGACCAGGCCGAACTCCCAGTCCAGGTACGCCTGCATGGCTTCGCGCGGGGCGTCGGTGCCTTCGTATGGGCGGCGGTAGCGGTCGATGCGCGGCGAGGCCAGGTGGCTGTCGCCGCTCTCGGTGGGCAGGCCCGCCGCCAGCCAGCTGGCGGTGCCGTCGCGCAGCACGAACACCGGCTTGCCGGTCAGCGCCTGCACCTGGCCGACGGCAAAGCGCGCCAACAGGCTGCTGCCGCAGGTGAGCACGTAGCGCTCGGCGGCCGGGAGCTTCTCCAGCACGTTGGCGAGATCTGCACGCAGGGCCCACCAGGCGCCGGGGATGTGCTGCTTCACGTGGTTGGCGCTGGTGGTGAAGTCCAGCAGCTGGGTGTCGCCCTGGGTCAGCCAGTCGGCCAGGGTGTCCGGGCTGATCACCTCATAGGAAGGCACCGCCGGGATGGCCGGCTTCCAGGCACCGCGTTCGGTGAAGGCGCTGGCCTCGACGCCGTCCAGCACGTGCACGTCCCAGCCCAGCTGGGCCAGCCACGAGGCGCTCATGTTGGCGCGCACGCCGTCGTCGTCCACCAGCACCAGGCGCGCACCGCGCACGCTGGCGTAGTGGTCGGTTTCCTGCACCAGCTGGCCGCCGGGGGTAGAGCGGGCGCCAGGCAGGTGACCGGCCTCGAATTCCTGGGGCGTGCGCACGTCGAACAGGTAGTGGGTGCGGCCGGCCTCGGCCTGCCATTGCTGCCAGGCTTTGAGCGAGGCGCGCTTGACCCCGGCCTGGTCGGCCACGCGGCGGGCGTCGGCGCTGGCCAGCTGGCGGGTGGCTTCGCGGGTGGCGGCGAACTGGCGCGCCTGGCCGTGGTCCAGGGTTTGCCCGGCCAGCAGCCAGCCGATGGTGCCGTTGCGCAGGGCCGAAATGGGGTTGGGCAGGCCGGCGTTGACCAGCGACTGGGTGCCGATGATGCTGCGGGTGCGGCCGGCGCAGTTGACGATGATGCGGGTGGCCGGGTCCGGCGCCAGTTCACGGGCACGCAGCACCAGTTCGGCGCCTGGCACGCTGATGCCGGTGGGAATGCTCATGGTCTGGTATTCGTCGAAGCGCCGGGCGTCCAGCACCACCACGTCGGCGTTGCGGTCGAGCAGCGCCTTGACCTCTTCGGCGGTCAGCGACGGCGTGTGGCGCTGGTGCTCCACCAGCTCGCCAAAGGCCTTGCTGGGCACGTTGACGTCGATGAACAGCTCGCCGCCGGCGTCGCGCCAGCCCTGCAGGCCGCCTTCCAGCAGCGCCACGTCGCTGTAGCCCAGCTGCGCCAGGCGTTCCACGGCCCGTTGCGCCAGGCCTTCGCCGTCGTCGTAGACGGTGATGGCGGTGTCCAGCCGTGGAATGCGTGGGTAGACCTCCACCTCCAGTTTCGACAGCGGGATATTGGCCGCGAACAGCGGGTGCGCCTGGGCAAACGGCGCCTCTTCACGCACGTCCACCAGCGCCACTTCCTGGCGTTGCAGCAGGGCGTGGCGAATGTCGGCGAAGGAACGAGTCAGGGGGTGGCTCATAGGCTGTGGTTCTCTTTGGAAAGGTCCCAGATGTTGGGTAGCGTGGTGTTCGAATAGCCGGAGATGAACAGCTTTTCAGTGCCGTCGGGCTGGTACACCGCCCGGTGCACGGCGCCGATGTTGGCGCCGTACACGTGAATGCTGATGGACACCTGGTCGGCAAACGCGTTGCTGACCTGGTGGATGTCGCCACTGCGCGGCGACAGCGGCTCGACGTCGCCGGGCTGCAGGCGGATCGGCGCGCCGTCGGGCACCAGCGCGCCGCTGTCGGTGCGCCGGTAGTTCTGCGAGTCTTCGGCGCCGCGCAGCATGCCGATCAGGCCCCATACGCGGTGGTCATGAATCGGCGTGCGCTGGCCCGGGCCCCAGACGAAGCTGACCACCGAGAAGCGCTGGCGCGAATCGGCGTGCAGCAGGAACTGTTGGTAGCGTTCCGGCGATGGCTGCGCGTATTCCTCGGGCAGCCAGTCGTCGAAGCTCACCAGTTGCTGCAGCAGTTGGCCGCCGCGGTGCAGCTTGTCGCCTTCGCGCGGGTCGCTGTCGAGCAGCTCGGCCAGGGCGCCGATAAAGGCGCGCAGGCGTTCGGGGTGACGAACCTGGGACATCTTCACTCCTTGTTTCAGGCGGTTTTTCAGGCAACGCGGGCCTGACGTTGGGCCACCAGCTGGCGGGTCAGCGGGATCAGCTTCTTGCCGTAGTCGATGGCGTCTTCCAGCGGGTCGAAGCCACGGATCAGGAAGGTGGTGATGCCCAGGTCGTAGTAGTCCAGCAGGGCTTCGGCCACCTGTTCCGGGGTGCCCACCAGCGAGGTCGAGTTACCCTGGGCGCCCAGCAGGCCGGCGATGCCGGTCCACAGGCGCTTGTCCAGGCGCGAGCCCTTGGCGGCGGCGGCCAGCAGGCGGCGCGAGCCTTCGTTGGGCGGCTCGCGGCGCACGAAGCCGCGCTGCTCGGCCAGGGCGGTGGCCTTGGCCAGGATGCTCTCGGCGCGGGCCCAGGCCTTCTCTTCGGTTTCGGCCAGGATGGGCCGCAGCGACAGGCTGAAGCGCACGGTGCGGCCATGCTTGGCGGCTTCGGCACGCACCTGGGTCACCACTTCCTTCACCTGTTCGTAGGTCTCGCCCCACAGGGCGTAGACGTCGGCGTGCTTGCCGGCCACTTCGATGGCGGCTTTGGAAGAGCCACCGAAGTACAGCGGGATCGGCTGCGCGGTTTTCACCGCCGAATGCGCGCCTTCGAATTCATAGTAGTCACCCTTGAAGTCGAACGGCTGGTCGGCGCTCCATTCCTGGCGCAGCACGGTCAGGTATTCGTCGGTGCGCGCGTAGCGCTCGTCCTTGCCGATGAAGCTGCCGTCGGCGCGCAGCTCCTTGTCGTCACCGCCGGTGATGATGTGCACGGCGGTGCGGCCGCCGTTGAGCACGTCGAGGGTGGCGAACTGGCGGGCGGCGAGGGTAGGGGCGGCGAAGCCGGGGCGGTGGGCTATGAGGAATTGCAGCTTTTTGGTCACGCTGGCGGCGTGGCTGGCAATCAGGGTGCTGTCGGGGCTGTTGGAGTGGAACGCCACCAGGGCGCGGTCGAAGCCGGCTTCCTCGTGGGCGCGGGCGACTGTCTCGATGTAGTCGGCCTGCAGGACCGGGCCGCTGGCCGGGTGGATTTCGGAGCTGTGGTGACCGCCAATGTAGCCGATGAACTCGATGCTCATGGGTGCTTCCCTTATGAATGGAGCGTTATCAAGGGCCTCCGCCTGGCGTGGGGTCGGTCGTTGATGAAGAACATAAAGGTAGGATGTGGCGCTGTGAAATTCGATTTTGTTCTAAGGTAATTATTAATTTAAGGAATCTAAAGCTTTTTAGATATTACATAGTTGCATATTTACGTCCGCCATGGCGGCTACGGTATACTGCAGGCCCGCTTTGCTCACAGGCACCCCATGGTTTCCGAGGTAGACCGCTACATCGCCGCCGGCACCCGCGAGAACACCCGGCGCAGCTACCAGTCGGCCATCGAGCATTTCGAGGTGACCTGGGGCGGCTTCCTGCCCGCCACCAGTGACGCCATCGCCCGTTACCTGGCCGCCTTCGCCGGCAAGCTGTCGCTCAACACCTTGCGCCTGCGCCTGGCCGCGCTGGCCCAGTGGCACAGCAGCCAGGGCTTCCCCGACCCGACCAAGAGCCCCCAGGTGAAGCAGGTGATGAAGGGCATCCGCACCCTGCACCCGCAGCAGGAAAAGCAGGCCGAGCCGTTGCAACTGCTGGGCCTTGAGCGCTGCGTGCGTTGGCTGGACGGGCAGATCAAGGACGCGCTGGCCGCCACCGACGCCAAGCGCCTGCTGCGCTGCCGGCGCGACAAGGCGCTGATTTTGGTGGGCTTCTGGCGCGCGTTCCGCAGCGAGGAGCTGTGCCGGCTGGACGTGCAGTTCATTCAAGCCCGGCGTGGCGAGGGGCTGCAGTTGTTCCTGCCGTGGAGCAAGGGCGACCGCGACAACCGGGGCACCACCTACAGCGTGCCGGCCCTGGAACGCCTGTGCCCGGTGGACGCCTACTGCGACTGGCTCGAAACCGCGGGTATCGCCCACGGCCCGGTGTTTCGCGGCATCGACCGCTGGGGGCGGCTGGGCGACCGTGCGCTGCACCCTTACAGCGTGATGCACCTGCTGCGCGAGGCGCTGATGGGCGCCGGGCTGGACGGCGAGGCCTACAGCAGCCACTCCCTGCGCCGCGGCTTCGCCAACTGGGCCAGCCAGAGCGGCTGGGACCAGAAGTCGTTGATGAGTTACGTGGGCTGGAAAGACAGCAAGTCGGCGTTGCGCTACGTCGACGCGCGCGCCGATTTCCGCCTGCCGCCGGCGGGTATTTGAAGGATCGACGTGGCATCGGGACGTAGCCTGTGGGAGCCGGCTTGCCAGCGAGCTGTTGGGGCCATAAAAGCTCGCTGGCAAGCCAGCTCCCACAAGGACGGTTGTTGCTACGAGGCCGCGTCCCGCCTCCCCGCCACCGTCAAAACCGATAATCCGCCGTCACGAACAACGCCCGCGGCTGCCCCATCTGCCACTGCGCCCCGTCGTTCTGCTGCGACACCGCATAACGCCGATCCAGCAGGTTGTTGACCTGCAACCCCAGGCGCACGTCCGGCAGCACCTGCCACCCAAGGTTGGCATCCACCACCGTATACCCCGGCACCTGCGCGCTGTTGGCGGTGTTGGCGTAGCGCGCATCCACGTAGCGCAGGCCGGCACCGGCGTCGATACGCTCGGTGAGAGCCTTGCTCAGCCACAGGTTGGCGGTGCGCCGCGGCACATCGGTGGGGCGGTTGCCGGCGCGCGACAGCACCTGGCCATCCACCGCTTCATCGAAGTCATCGTAACGGGCGCGCACCACCGCGGCGTTCGCCGACAGCTGCCAATGGTCGGCCAACGCCAGTTCCAGGCTGGCCTCCAGGCCTTTCGAGGACTGCTGGCCCACCTGCAGGGTGTCGCGGGTGATGGGGTCGGTGGTCAACAGCTTGCGCTTGACGATGTGGTACGCCGCCAGGGTCCAGGCGCCGCGGCCGTCCCAGAACTGCTGCTTGAGGCCCAGCTCGGTCTGCCTGGCCCGGGCCAGGTCCAGCTGCTGCTGGGTGGGGTTGAGGGTGACCAGGTCGCTGACGCCGTCCTGGCTGGTGCTGTACTGGCCGTATAGGGACAGCTGGTCGGTGACCGCGAACACCAGCCCGGCGCGCCAGTTGCCGCCGTCCAGATTGACGTCGCTGCGGGTGCCGGTACGCGCGTCGTCACGCTGGATGTGGTTCTGGTCGCGGCGCACGCCGGTCACCAGCGCCCAGCGTTCCGACAGCTGCAGGCGGTTCTCGGCGAACAGCGCGAAGGTCTGAGTGGTGCTCTGGCTCAGCGCCTGGAACGGCGACTGGCTGTGGAACCAGCCCGGCGCTAGCGCCCAGGGGTCTACGTAGTCGCCACCGACGTCGGTGTAGGGCGAGTTGTTGGCCAGGCCGAAGCGGATGCGGTTGTACTCGGCGCCGACCACGGTCTTGCTGGCCAGCCCCAACAGGCTGTGGTCGAAGGTGAAGGTCTGGCGGTCGCCCAACTGTTCTTCGTGATGCTTGATTTCCAGGTAGCTGCCGCGCAGCAACTGGCCCTGGCTGCTGTCCCAGCTGTAGCTTTCGGCGTTGCGCCAGTGGCGGCGGCTCTTGATGTAGTACAGCTCGTTGCTGGCACTGACGGCGTCGCTCAGGGTCCAGTCGCTGGTCAGCCGGGTCCATTGGTCGTCGTAGTGCTGCACGGCGTTGCGCACGTTGTAGTTCTTGTCGCGCAGGCTGTCGTGGTAGTGGCCGTCGATCAGCGGCGTGCCCAGGTAGTTCATGGGGCGGCTGTCACCGCGCTCGTGGGCCAGGGTGAAACTCAGGTCGTCGCTGGCCTGCCAGCGCAGGGCGCCGCTGAAGGCCAGGCTGGACGACTGGCCACGGTCTACCCAGCCGTTGCTGCTTTGCTGGTCCAGGGTCAGCCGGTAGCTGAGGCGCTCGCCCAGCGAGCCGCCGCTGTCGAACGCGGCCTGCTGGCGGTCGTCGCTGCCGTAGCCCACGCGCAGGTGGTTGCTGATGGCGCCGTCGAAGGGCTTCTTGGGGATCACGTTGATCACCGCGCCGGTGGCACCTTCGCCGTACAGCACCGAGGCCGGGCCGCGGATCACGTCGATGCGCTCCACCATCCACGGGTCCACCGGGAAGGTCTGGGTGCCGGCACCGGTGTACAGGCGCGCGCCGTCGAACAGGGTCATCACCGACTCGTGGCCGCTGAAGCCGCGCGCCGACAGCGCCGTGTTGCCGTTGCCCGGCGCGGCGATGCTGGTGATGCCGGGGGCGCGGGTGACGGCTTCCTGCACCGTGAGGTTGTTGCGCTGGTCGATGGCGCCTTCGTCGAGGCTGCTGATACTGGCCGGGGTCTGCAGCGGCGTCAGGTTCAGGCGCGAGCCTGCCGTGCCAGGGGTGGCCAGCGCGGAGTCGGCGTGTTCGCTGATGGTGGTGGCCGGCAGCGCCAGCTCATCGGCGGCGTGCACGGGCAAGGACAAGGCCAGGCACGGGGCCAGGCTGTGAAGCAGGGAAGTGCGGGACATGCTGTTCCAACTACAGTCAGGAAAAGATGAACCCGGAGGGACACGCATGGCAAATCGCGGGCGCAAACGCCCACGGAAACCGGCCTGCGCCCGCCCACCGCGGGTTGCCAATTGAAGCGTTTGCAGGCCGGTCTCCGGGCTTGCGAGGGTCATGAACGCGTCGCCTTCCCATGCTCTATGCACAGTGGCCTGTTGACGCGTTCGCTCGCTTACCGTTGCGGGGGCAGCGCCGGACTGATCACCAAAGTGACGCACCGGCTTCCCGTTTCACCCTGAGCACGGCGGCTGAGGGCACCTGAAACTGGCGCGCATTCGACCACTGATGTGGATCCAGGTCAATGTTTCAAACCCGATACGGCGACTTTCCCAGGCACCGTGGTATATTGCGCGCCATTACAGAATACATACCGCAGTACACTTCATAGGAGCAGGCATGGCACGGGGTGGGATCAACAAGGCAGTGGTGCAAAAGGCGCGTGAGGCGCTGCTGGCCCGGGGCGAGAACCCCACCATCGACGCCGTGCGCGTGGCGTTGGGCAACACCGGTTCGAAGACCACCATCCACCGCTACCTCAAGGAGCTGGAAGAAACCGACCAGCGCCGCCAGGCCCCGCGCGAGCACCTGACCCAGGAGCTGGGCGAGCTGGTAGGCCGCCTGGCCTTGCGCCTGAAGGAGGAGGGCGACGAGTACGTGCAGCAGGCCCAGGCGCGTTTCGACCTGCAGAAAGCCGTGCTCGAAGCCGACCTGGCCGAAGCCGCCAAGGCCCACGCCGCGTTGCTGCAGCAGTTCGAGATCCAGGCCGAGGCCCTGGCCAGTGAGTCGGAGCAGCTGGCTACCTGCCGCACCTCGTTGCAGGCCGAGCACACCCGCAACGCGCGGTTGGGCCAGGAGTGCAGCGACCTGCAGCTGCGCGTGCAGGAAAAGGACGAACACATCCGCTCGCTGGAAGACAAGCACCAGCACGCCCGCGACGCCCTGGAGCACTACCGCCAGGCGGTGAAGGAGCAGCGCGACCAGGACCAGCGCCGCCACGAAAGCCAGGTGCAGCAGGTGCAGGTGGAAGTGCGGCAGTTGCAGCAGAGCCTGATCGTCAAGCAGGACGAGTTGATGCGCCTGAACCGCGACAACGAGCGCATGCTGGTGGAGGCACGCCAGGCGCGCAAGGATCAGGACACCGCCACCCAGGCCCTGGCCGACAAGGCCGCCGAGGCCACGGCCCTGGCCACGCAATTGGCCCAGGCGTTGGGCGCACGCGAGGCGCAAGCCCAGCAGATCGAGGGGCTGCGCCAGGAGCAGGCGGCCCAGGCCAAGGCCAGCAAGGCCCAGGTGCTGCGCGAGGCGCGCCTGGAGCAACAGCTGCAACAGGCCAACGCCACCTTGGCGCAGTGGCGCGCCGACCGCGCCGCGGCCAGCGCCGAGTAACGCCGCTCAGGGCTGGGAAGGGGTATCGTCCGGGCCCACCGGGTGCAGGCCGCTGCGCAGGATGCGCCGCACCCGCTGCATCTTCTCCACCGAGCCGGGCACGCCGTTGCCCATGTCCAGCAGGGCCTGGGCGCACAGCTTGGGGCCGTAGCCGTCGAGCTTGGCGAATTCCTCGCCGGACATGTGAATGGTTTTGAGGGCGAAGGCCAGCAGGTTGTCGCCCGGGTTGGGGCCGTTGAGGATGCCCTGGATCATGTACGCCAGGGCCTGGCGGTACTGGCCCTGGGTGTGGATGGCGGCGCAGTCGATGTCGGTGCCGGCGAAGGTCTGCACCATCAGGCGGCGCATGACCTCGTCGAGCAGTGCCGGTTCGCTGCCGTCGTCCTCGAACACCTTGGTGCGGCGCAGAGGAATGACGTTGTCGTCGTGATCGCTCATGGGTACTCCTTGTGGTGACGCTACAGGGAAAGTATGCGCCATTGCGTTGCGCTGTCCATAATCCGCGCGGCGCTGTCCAAGCCAGGCACCGTTGCGAGCGGGCACACTGCAGGCCTGCCTTTGCCATCAGGAGCCCCTCCATGACCGAGTACGTGATTGCCCCACCGCCCGCCGCCAGCGTCGCCATTGCCGGCGACAGCCGCCGTTTCCCCGTGCGCCGGGTGTTCTGCGTGGGCCGCAATTATTCCGAGCACGCGCGGGAAATGGGCCATGACCCGGACCGCGAGCCACCGTTCTTCTTCTGCAAGCCCGCCGACGCCGTGGTGCCGGCCGAGGGCGTGATCGCCTACCCGCCGCTGACCGCCGACCTGCACCATGAGGTGGAACTGGTGGTGGCTATCGCCGAGGGCGGCGTCGACATCGCCCCCGAGCAGGCCCTGGCGCATGTGTGGGGCTATGGCGTGGGCCTGGACCTGACCCGCCGCGACCTGCAGGCCCAGGCCAAGAAGCAGGGCCGGCCGTGGGACTGGGCCAAGGGCTTCGACGAGTCGGCGCCGTGCACCGCGTTGATCCCGGCCAGCACCCTGGGCCACCCGGCCAGCGGCGCCATCTGGCTCACGGTGAACGGCGAGGAGCGCCAGCGCGGCGACCTGGCGGACCAGATCTGGGCGGTGCCGGACGTGATCGCCTACCTGTCGCAATCGGTGGCGCTGCAGCCCGGCGACCTGATCTTCACCGGCACCCCGGCCGGCGTCGGCGCCTTGCAGCCCGGCGACCAGGTCAGCGCCGGCATCGACGGTGTCGCCCAGTTCGCCTTGCGCATCGGCCAGCGCTGACAGCCGCCGCGCCGCGCTTTAGACTGGCGGCGTCTTTCCGGCTTTCGAGGTTGCTGCCATGTCGTCCCTGTCCCGCGTGCCCACCTACGGCATGCAGCAGCGCAGCAACCGCGAGGATTTCTACATCCGCGACAAGCAGGAGCGCGAGGCGCTGACCTCGCCGCACCGCCACGAATACTTCCAGATCCAGGTCAACCTGGGCGGCGACACCGTGCAGCACATCGGCGGCGCGGTGCGGCCGTTCCCGCGCAACGCCCTGAGCTTTATCCTGCCGCACCGCCTGCACCTGATCCCGCACCCCGAGCACGGCAACTTCATGCTCATCAACTTCGCCCAGGGTTTCCTGCTGCCGCACCTGGCCTGCGACCCGCTGGACCTGGAGGACGTGCCCCTGGGCCAGGCCCCCGAGCTGGCGCCGTTCCAGTGCCAGGAACACCTGGATTTCATTCTCGACGACGGCGCCTTTGCCGAGGTCCAGGCCTTGCTGCTGCGCCTGCGCGAGCTGGACCGCACCCGTGACTTCGGCACCACCACCTTGCTGCGGGCCGGGCTGTTGCAACTGATTGGCCTGGTCAGCCAGCGCTTCGCCCCGGCGTTGCAGCAACTGGCCAGCGACAAGGCCGCACGGCGCGGCCGCCGCGACGCGCTGGCGCGGGTGACGGCCTATATTCGCGAGCACATCGCCAACCCGGAGCTGACCTTGAAGGACGCGGCCGCCGCGGCGTTCCTGTCGCCCAACTACCTCACCCACCTGCTGCGCAAGGACACCGGCAGCACCTTCAGCGAACTGGTGCTGGAGCGGCGCATGCGCCTGGCGCGCACCCATCTGCTCAACAGCGACGAGCCCATCAGCCACGTCGCCCAGCGCTGCGGTTTCAGCGACGAAGCGTACTTTTCGCGGCGCTTCCGCCAGACCCAGGGCCTGCCGCCCGGGCAATTTCGCCGACAGCAGCGCGAGCATAGCGTCCATCAATGATGGTTAGCGTTGTGGCCGGGCTTTGCTAGGGTAGGTGAAAGGTTCAGACGAGCATGGACGATGAAGGCCACACAACAACGCACCCTGGCGGTCAACGGCATCACCCTGAGCGTGCACGTCGCCGGGCCCGAACACGGCCGGCCGGTGTGGCTGCTGCACGGTTTCCCCGAGTGCTGGTACTCGTGGCGGGCGCAGATCGCGCCGCTGGTGGCCGCAGGTTACCAGGTGTGGGTGCCGGAGATGCGCGGCTACGGCGCCAGCTCCGCGCCCCAGGCGGTGGAGGCCTACGACCTGTTGACCCTGTGCGCCGACATCCAGGGCGCCATGGACCTGCTGGGCCAGCGCCAGGTGTGCGTGGTGGGCCACGACTGGGGCGCGCCGGTGGCTTGGCACCTGGCGCTGCTGGAACCTGAGCGGGTGCAGGCGGTGGTGGCCCTGTCGGTGCCCTACGCCGGGCGGCCAAAGCAGCCGGCGATAGAGCTGATACGCGCGCACTTCAAGGACCGTTTCAACTACATCCTGTATTTCCAGAACCCGGGGGTGGCCGAGGCCGAGCTGGACGCCGACATCGCCCACACCCTGCGCATGTTCATGCAGGGCGGCGCCAACGGCGACCTGATCCTCAAGCACAAGCCCGCCAGCGCCACGCTGTTCGACGGCATCAACCAGCCCGACCGGCTGCCGCCCTGGTGCAGCGCCGAGGCGTTCGAGGTGTACGTGCAAACCTTCGCCGGCCGCGGCTTCCATGGCGCGCTGAACTGGTACCGCAATTTCGAACGCAACTGGCAGCGCACCGAAGCCCTGGCCGAAGCCTGCGTCGAGCAGCCGGCGCTGTTCCTGCTGGGCGACCTGGATCCAGTCGGCGTGCTGGAGGCGCACACGTTGCTGCGCATGCCCAAACGGGTGCCACGCCTGGAGCAGCACATCGTCAAGGCCTGCGGGCACTGGATACAGAGCGAACAGCCCGACATCGTCAACGGGCATTTGCTGCGCTTTCTGGCAAGCCATTTTCCCGTGTGACGTGCACAGGTGGGAGCTGGCTTGCCAGCGAGCTTTTGAGCCTCAACAGCTCGCTGGCAAGCCAGCTCCCACAATGAAGATTAATTTAACCTTCCAACCTCTTGATCCATAAAGCTTTACCCAAAGCCACGCACCACCAGCATATGCCTTTTCCCTAGGCACTTATGACCCCGCCCGGCATATCCATAGGCCAACTCCGTATTTTTGAACCAAAACGTACATTCCTACACTCCGCCGTCCCTGACCCCACCAAGGACGTCCGATGTACCGTCAAGCCTTCCCCCTGGCCCTCAGCGCCGCTTTGTTCAGCCAGCCCCTGTGGGCCGATGGTTTCCTCGATGACAGCAAGGCCGACCTGACCCTGCGCAACTTCTTCATCAACAACGACAACCGCAGCGGCACGGCCACCCCGTCCAAGCAGCAGGAGTGGGGCCAGGGCTTCATCCTCAATTACACCTCGGGCTTCACCGACGGCCCGCTGGGCTTGGGCCTCGACGCCCTGGGCATGCTCGGCCTGCGCCTGGACTCGGGCAAGGGCCAGGCCTACAACAGCGGCAGCAGCGGCGGCGGCATTGTCTTCCCCAGTGAGAGCGACGGCCGCGCGGTGAACGACTTCGCCAGCCTGGGCCTGACCGCCAAGCTGCGCTTCTCGAAGACCGAGATTCGCCATGGCACCCTGCAGCCGCACCTGCCGGTGATCGGCATCAACGACGGGCGCCTGCTGCCGCAGACGTTCCAGGGCACCCAGGTAACCAGCCGCGAGTTCGACAACCTGACCCTCATTGGCGGCAAGATCACCTCGGTGAAGGGCCGCAACTCCAGCAACCAGGCGTCGCTGTCGATCGCCGGCGCCAACAGCCTTACCGGCCAGCGCAGCAACGCCTTCTACTACGCTGGCGCCGACTACCGGCTGGACCCGCACACCACCGCGCAGTACTACTTCGCCAACCTCGACGACTTCTACGACCAGCATTTCGTGGGCCTGACCCACAGCACCAAGCTGCCGCGCGGCACCTTGCAGACCGACCTGCGCGGCTTCATCAGCAGCAGCCAGGGCGAGAACGCCAGCGCGGCCGGGCGGTTGGCCGGCTACAAATCCAGTGGCGCGGTGGGCAGCAACGGCGAGGTCGACAACCGCACCTGGAGCGCGCTGTTCACCTACACCCTGGGCAGCCAGTCGCTGGCGGCGGGGTACCAGCGCGTCAACGGCAGCAGCGACTTCCCGTTCATCAACCAGGGCGACGGCAACGCCCCGTACCTGATCACCAGCCGCCAGATTGGCCGCTTTCAGCACGCCGGCGAGCGCACCTGGCTGGCCCAGTACAGCTACGACTTCGCCGGCCTGGGCCTGTCGGGGCTGAGCGCCTCGGTGGTCTACCTCAACGGCGACCACGTGCAGGCGGCCAGCACCGGCGGTGAGTGGGAGCGCGACGTTGCGCTGAACTACGTGGTCAACCAGGGCCGGTTCAAGGGCCTGGGCTTCAGCTGGCTGAACGCCGCGTTCCGCACCGAAGTGACCGGCCAGCGCAGCCAGGATGAGAACCGCCTGATCGTCAGCTACCGCTTCGCACTGCTGTAGCAGCGATTGCTTTTGTGGGAGCTGGCTTGCCAGCGAGTTTTGCTGGCCTCAACAGCTCGCTGGCAAGCCAGCTCCCACAGGACCGTTGCAGCCACGGATTGCCGGGAGGCTACTGGTGCTCTTATGCTTCGGGCCATGAAAAATCCTGACCTGAACCTGTTGTACGCGCTCGATATCCTGCTCGAAGAAGGCTCGGTAGCCGGCGCCGCGCGGCGCCTGAACCTCAGCGCACCCGCCACCAGCCGCATCCTTGGAAGGATTCGCGAGGCCTTCGACGACCCGATTTTCGTCCGCTCCCAGCGCGGCCTGGTGCCCACGCCCAAGGCCCTGGCCCTGCAGCAGCAGGTGCGCGGCGCGGTGGAACTGGCCCGCGGGGTGTTCCAGCAGAGCCAGGGCCTGGACCTGGCTACCCTGGAGCGCACCTTTAGCCTGCGTGCCAACGACGTGTACATCGGCGCTTACGGCAGCGCCTTGCGCGAGTTGCTGCGCGAACAATGCCCGCGCTGCGTGCTGCGCTTCGTGCCGGAAAGCGACCTGGACCACGACCCGCTCAACCAGGGCAGCATCGACCTGATGATCGGCTCGCGGCGCGCGTTCGGCCCCGACATCAAGGTACAGCGCCTGTTCGACACCGAGTTTGTCGGCCTGGCCCGGCGCGGCCACCCGATCTTCCAGCAGCGGCTGGACCTGCACAGCTTCGTCGCCCACGACCACGTCACCGTGTCGCGCCGCGGCCTGGCACGCGGGCCGCTGGACGACGCGTTGCAGGCCCACGGCCTGAGCAGGCGGGTGGCGTACATCACGCCCACCTTCCACAGCGCGCTGTTCGCGGTGGCCGAATCCGACCTGCTGTTGCCGATCATGCCGGTGAACATGCTACCTACACTGGAACGCCTGGGCCTGCCGTTGCAAGCCTTCGCGCTGCCGGTGGCGCTGCCCAGCGTGGAGATTGTCCAGGCCTGGCACCCGCGCCTGGACAACGACCCCGCGCACCGCTGGCTGCGGCGCGCGCTCAAGCACCTGGCCGAGCCGGCGCCGTAGCCTGCCAGCCACCGCCCAGGCTGCGGTACAGGTCCACCAGCGCCAATGACACTTGGGCGCTGCTGGCCACCTGGGCTGCCTGGTTGTCCAGCAGCGTGGCCTGCACGGTCAACACGTTGAGGAAATCGACACTGCCCTGGGCGTACTGCAGCTGGGCGCTGCGCAGGGCACGCTGGCTGGCGGCCACGGCTTGCCCAAGGCTTGCCTGGCGGCGTTGTTCGGCCTGGTAGGCGGACAGCGCGTCGGCCACCTCATGCCAGGCGCCGAGCACGGTCTTGCGGTATACGATGGCCGCTTCCTGTTGGCGACCTTCGCTCAGGCGCAGCGCCCCTTGCAACCGGCCGCCCTCGAACACCGGCAGGCTCACCCCCGGGCCTGCAGCAAAACTGCGCGAGGCCCAGTTGCCCAGGTTCGCCAGCTGCATGGCCTGCAGGCCGACGTCGGCGCCCAGGGTAATGCGCGGGTAAAAGTCGGCCTGGGCCACGCCGATGGCGGCGGTGGCGGCGTGCAGCTGCGCCTCGGCCTCGCGGATGTCCGGGCGCCGCTCGGCCAGTTCGCTGGGCAGCCCGGCCGGCACCTGGGCCGGGCCGTGGGGCACGGGCGCCGGTGCACCGAGTTGCGCCTTGAGGGTGTCCGGGGCCTGGCCGATCAACAGGCTCAGGGCGTTGATCAGCAGGCTTTCGCGTTGTTCCAGGGCCGGCAAGCGCGCCTCGATGGCCGCGGTCAGGGCCTGGGCCTGTGCCACCTGCAGGTCGGTGGCCACGCCTTGGGCGCGTTGGGCCTGGGTCAGGGCCAGGCTGTGGCGAGCAATGGCAAGGTTGTCGCGGGTGGCCTGCAGGGCGCTTTGGCTGCCGCGCAATTCAATGTAGTCGCGCGCGGTCAGGGCCACGATCGCCAGTTGCACGCCGTGCTGCTGTTCCTGCACCGCCTGCACGCTGGCGTCGGCAGCCTCGACGCTGCGGCGCACGCGGCCCCACAGGTCGGCCTCCCAGCTGATGGCAAGGCCTGCGTTCCAGACGCTGTAGGCGCGCGTGCCGTCGTAGCCGGAAATGTCCATCAGGCCATCCTGGCTGTTGCGCGCCCGCTGGTAACTGGCGCTGGCATCGACGCTGGGCAGGCGCCCGGCCGCCACCGTGGCGCGCAGGGCCTGGCTCTGGCGGACGTGGCTGGCGGCGATGGCGAGGTCCAGGTTGCCGGCCCGGGCCTGGGCGATCAGCGCCGACAGTTGCGGGTCGTTGAAGCTGTCCCACCAGTGCGGGTCGACTTCACCGCCAGCGGCGCGCCAGTGTTGCGGCAAATCCGCCGCCGGGCGCTTGAAGTCCGGGCCCTGGGTGCAGCCTTGCAGCACTGTCACCAGTACCAGCAGGGCAAGCGAACGGCGGCTCATCGGGCACCTACCTTGGCCTGGGTGTCGCCGGTGTCGATGCGTGCCTCCACTGACATGCCCACCCGCAGGCGCTGGGCCAGCGGCTGGTCGGCATCGAGGACGATTTTCACCGGGATGCGCTGCACTACCTTGGTGAAGTTGCCGGTGGCGTTGTCCGGGGCAATGGCGGCAAAGGTCACGCCCGTAGCCGGGGCGATACTGTCGACGTGGCCGTGCAGGGCGTGGCCGGGGAAGGTGTCCACGGCAATGTCGGCGCGCTGGCCGGGCACCACCTCGGTGAGCTGGTTTTCCTGGAAGTTGGCCACTACATAGGCCTGGCTGCGCGGCACCACGGCCAGCAGCGGGTCGCCGGGCTTGACGTAGCTGCCCACGCGCACGCTGCGCCGGCCCACTTCGCCGGCCTGGGGGGCGCGCAGGTCGGTGTAGCTGAGGTCCAGTTGCGCGCGCTCGACCTGGCTTTGCGCTTGTCGCACCAGGGCCTGGGCCGTGGCCTGCTGGGCCTGCAGCACGTCGGTCTGCTTGAGCACGGCGGCCACCGCCGCGCGGTGTTCGGCAGCCACGGCGCGCACGCTGCGCAGGCGCGCCTGGGCCTGCTGGAAGCGCTGCACGGTGCCCGCGCCCTGGCCGGCCAGGGCCTGGTAGCGCTGCTGTTCGTGCTCGGCAAAGGCTACCTGGGCGCTGTCGGCGTCGAGCACCGCGCGCGCCTGGTCAACCATGGCCTGCTGGCGCAGCAGCGTCGCCCGGGCGTCCTCGGCGCGGGCCTGGGCGGCGGTCAGGGCTGCCTGCGCAGCTTGCAGGGCGTTGCGGTAGTCGCGGTCGTCGATGTGCACCAGCGGCTGGCCGGCGCTGACGGCCTGGTTGTCGTCCACCAGGACGCGGTCGACGATGCCAGCCACCTTGGGCGCCACCAGCATCAGGTCGGCCTGCACGAAGGCGTCATCGGTGCGCTGCACCGGGCCTTGGGCGCACAGCAGGTAGCCGGCGCCGGCGGCCAGCACGGTGCCACTGGCCAGCAGGGCGGCCAGGCTTTTTCGGGAGGTTATTTCAGTCATGGGCAATGTCCACACAAGGTTCAGGAAGCGGCGCGTGGCGGGTAGACACGCGTCGGCAGGATCGGAATCAGCACAATAAGCAACAGCGCCAGCAGGCCCATGGCCCGGTACAGGTCGGCGGCGGTGAGCACTTCGGCCTGGCGGTGCAGGCGCGCGGCCAGCTCGCTGCCGGTGGCGCCCGGCCACAGGTTGCCCAGGCGGTCCACCAGCATCGTCGAGTGCAGGTGCAGGCGGTGCAGGCTCAGGGTTTCCAGCGTGCTGCCGGCGGCCACCGCGGCGAAGCCCTTGACCGTGTTGAACCAGGCCGAGGCGAACGGCCCATCCGCCGGTTGCAGGCCGCCGGTGGCCAGCATCAGCAGCGGGATCACCGCCATGGGCTGGGCGATGATCTGGATCATCTGCAAGGGATAGAAGTCGCCGCGGTGCCAGGCCACCGTGAGCTGCGAGCCGAGCAAACACACCAGCGCCATCAGCCCCAGGCCGGCGGCCAGCACCCAGCGGCAATCCACCACGCGGTTGTTGAGCAAGGCCACCACCAGCGGCAGCGAGACCAGTTGCGGCAGCGCCACCCACAGCAGCACCGGCGCGGTCTGCAGCGGCCGGTAGCCCTGCACGCCGGCCAGGTAGTTGGCCGGGATAATGATCACCGCCAGCAGCACGAACAGCACGCCGCCCAGGGTGACCAGCGCGTGGCTGAGGTTGCGCAGGCGCAGCATCTGCACCTTGAAGAAGGGCAGCGGGTGGAACCATTCATTGATGAAGAACAGCACCAGCAGGCCCAGGCCACCGCCCACCAGGGCGCGGATCAGGCTGGAGGCGAACCAGGCCAGGCGCTCGCCCTGTTCAAGGCCCAGCACCAGCAGGATCAGCCCGGGCAGGCCCAGCAGCAGGCCGCGCCAGTCCAGTTGGCGCAGGCGTTCCAGGCGCAGCGGGTCCTGGGGCAGGCCCCAGGCCACGGCGGCCATGGCCAGCAGGGTGGTGGGGATGACCTGCCAGAATGCCCAGCGCCAGCCCAGGTACTCCACCGCCCAGGCGGCCAACGGCAGGCCGAAGCTGGGCCCGAAAGTGGCGGTCAGGGCGTAGCCGCCCAGGCCGTAGAGCTTGATGCCCGGCGGCAGGAAGCGCAGGGCTACCGACATCAGCATGGGCGGCAGGGCCCCGCCGGCAAAACCCTGGAGCACGCGCAGCAGCAACAGGCTCGGGTAGTTGGGCGCCAGCGGGCACAGCAGGCCCAGCAGCACGAAGGCGCCCATGGCCCACAGGGTGAAGCGGCGCAAGGTGAAGGTGGCGGCGCACCAGGGTGCGAAGGCCATGGCGGCCACCGATGTCGCCGCGTAGCTGGCCAGCAACCAGCTGGCGTCATCCAGGCCGATGCCCATGGCGCCGCGAATGTCGGCCATGGCGAACTTGGTGACGCCGTCGTTGAAGCCTGACACCAGCACGGCCAGCAGCACGCCCACCAGCCCGGTGGCGATGCGCAGGCCGAAGGCCGCCGGGCCTGGCGCGGCGGCTGGCCGCACCGGTTCGGGCAGTAGGGTGTGAGGGGGCGCGAGGAGGGCGCTCATGAGGTGGCTCCGCAGTCAGTGACGATGCGGGCAGTCTAAGCAGCGCTTCCGATTACCAATATTGCTGTTTTGGCACTTTCAACCTGCGTTTTTTGCACGCTGGTCAGTGGCCGTCCACCGAGTAGCGGCCAGGGCCGGTGACCACCAGCAGCAACAGGCCGCCGATGATGGCGATGTTCTTGAAGAAGTTGATCTGGTTGGCCATGCGTTCGGCGCCTTCCATGTTCCAGAACGGGTGGCCGAGCAGCGCCGTGCCCAGCACGAACAGCGCCATCAGCGCGGCCAGCGGGCGGGTGTAGAAGCCCAGCACCAACAGGATGCCGACGAAGAACTCCATGAGCACCGCGATGGCTGCCGCCACCTCCGGCACGGGCGCGCCGAGCGAGGCCATGTAGCTGACCGTGCCGGCAAAGCCGGTGAGCTTGGCCCAGCCGGTCAGCAGGAACAGGATCATCAACAGAATTCTGGCGGTCAGGATGATTTCGTTGTGTTGGCGCGCGAAGAGGTTGTAACGCATGGCATTTTCCCCACAAGAGGTGTTGCCCTAACTGTAGCAGCTGCCGCCAGGCGGCGTCGGGGCCCGTGACGGTACGGTGTGCAAAGGATTTCGCGTAGCCGCTGCCGCCAGGCTGCGCTGGGCCCCGCGTGCGCTGAAGTTCTGCAGCGTGAAAAAGGGCCAGCGCAGCCTGCGGCAGCGGCTACGGAGACGGTGTCAGGACGGGGGCTTGTCGTGGAGGTAGTGCTGGGTGGCATCCAGCACTTTCACGATGGCGTCGATGTCCTGGGTGATGTCGGCCACAAGCTTAGGGTCGTCCACCAGGGTCAAGCGCAGCTTGAGCCGCGACAGCGGTGTGCGCAGGTCGTGGGACACGGCGCCGAGCATGCGCCGGCGCTCGTCGAACTTGTCGCGGATGGCCTGTTGCATGCGGTTCAGCAAACCCGCCACGTGGCGGGCCTCGACGCTGCCTGTTTCGGCCAGGGGCTGGCTGTCGAGGTCGTCGCCCAGGGGTTCGGCGGCCTGGCTGAAGCGCTTGAGCGGGCGGGTCAGTGAACGGCTGATGTACCAGGCGATGCCCACCAGCGCCAGGCCCTGGAACGCCAGCATCGCCTTGGGCCACACCAGCAGGTAGTGGGAGCTGGCCGCCAGCGCCAGGGCCGGCGTCTCGGTCTGCGGCGTGACCCCCAGGCGCGGCGGGGGCGGGATGCGGTAGTGCACGATCCAGATATAGGTCAGGGCGTGGGCAAGGAAGATCGCACCGAGGGAGACGGTGAACAGGCGGGCAAACAAGGTACGGGACTTGATCATTGCAGGGGCCAGGCAGGCACTTTTTCAAAACCATAACACTGTCTGGCCGCTTCGACGTATCCCGATGGTAACGGCGACCATGTTCGGCCGGGCGCCACCCTATACTGAACAGAACCCCTTGTACCCGAACCGATACGGAGCTGCGGTGGTGACCCTGCGTGCACTGGTCGTTGCCCTTGTCCTGCTGCTGACCGCCTGCGCCGGCGGGCGCCTGGCGTTGCAGGCGCCGCCGGTCAGCCCGGCCACCTGGCAGCAGGTGGACGCGCAAATCCTGCGCGGCTCCAGCGACGCCCGCGAGCAGGCCCGGGTGTTCGCCCGTGGCTCCATGGAGCACTGGCGCCAGCGCGTCTACGAGCAGACCGAGGAGGTATTCATTCCCTGGTTCGACAGCTACTGGACCCAGGAATGGCTGTCCATGCGCGTGAGCTGGTACACCCTCAGCGGCAGCAAGACCGACCCGGACGCCTCGGCCAAGCGCCTGGAAGCCTACCTGCAGGACCAGTACCACCGCCGGGTGCTGGCCCCGGTGGCGGTGGAGATCGAGCCCAACGCCATCGCCGTGCAGGCCACCGACTTCTATGTGCAGCTGATGACCACCCAGGTGCTGGCCATCGCCGAGCAGTACAAGCTGCCCAACCAGCAGTTCGCCCAGCACCTGGAGGGCATCGGCGTGCTCGAAGGCGCCAACCTGCAGCAGCTCACCCACGTGGTGCCCACCACCAAGGTCCCGGCCTACGCGGCGCTGTTGCAGCGCCTACGCGCAGGTGCCGAAGCGTCGCCCGAGGGACTGGCCGACGTGGCCAAGGCCACCAACACCAAGTTGCAAGGCCAGATGACCACCCGTGGCGCCGGCAGCTTCGCCGCCGCCGTGGCCGGCAAGATCGCCGGGCCGCTGATCTCCCTGGGCATGGCCGGCATTCGCGCCATCGCCCATGCCGGCGAGCGGCCCGACACCGAGGCGCAGTTGCGCAAGAACCTCGGCGCAGCCTTCGACCAGGCCTGGTTCAAGGTGCTCAACGACCCCAGTGGTGGTGTCATGGCCGGCGTCTACCGCCTGGCCGATGGCCTGGAAGTGCAGCTCGCGGCGCGCAGCGTTGCGCAACGGCTTGAGAATCGCTCAGGGGCAGCCGGCGGGTTTTCTGGCACCATGGCGCCCATCGCCGATTCAAGGAACGAGCATGGGCTTTGAAGCATTCTGGTACATCGATCTGCTGGGCACCTTCGTCTTCGCCCTGAGCGGCGCGCTGGCCGCCATCGACCGGCGCCTGGACCTGTTCGGCGTGGTGGTCATCGCCTTCGTCACCGCCTGTGGCGGCGGGGTGATCCGCGACCTGTGCCTGGGGGCGCTGCCACCGGCCGGCCTCACCAACCTGGCGTACCTGGCCGTGGTGGGCCTGGCCGTGGCCCTGGCCGGCTGCCTGCAGACCCAACTGCTGCGCCTGGCCCAGCCCACGCTGTTCTTCGACGCCATCGGCCTGGGTTTCTTCGCCGCCTTCGGCGTGCACAAGGCCTACACCCTGGTGCCGGACATCGAACTGGCGATTCTGCTCGGCGTGGTCAGCGCCGTCGGCGGCGGCATCCTGCGCGACGTGCTGCTGGGCCGCGTGCCAGTCATCCTCAGCAAGGACATCTACGCCTCGGCGGCGCTGCTCTGCGCGCTGGTGCAGCTGTGCGGCGAACTCACCTGGCTGGACCCGCAGCTCAGCGCCTGGCTGGGCATCGGCCTGTGCACGGCGCTGCGGATGCTGTCGCTGCGCTACGGCTGGAACTTGCCGGCGATCAGGAAGGTGCAATGATTTGCAGGTGTTTCTTGAGAATCGCAGCGCCTGCTGACGCGGCCTGGCGGCCGCTGCTACGGATACCGCGTACGCAAATCCCGTAGCAGCGGCCGTCAGGCCGCGTCCGGCCTCAACGCGGAAAGCCTATGCGTTGCATATGCCTGGGTTTGCGGCCATACTGCATAGGTCTGACATAGGTCGAGGCCACCTCCATGCGCACAGTGTCCATTTTCAAGAACGGCAAGAACCAGGCTATTCGCCTGCCCAATGACATGGCCTTCGACGGCGTGGGAGAGCTGGAAATCAGCCGTGAGGGCGACACCATCACCCTGCGGCCGGTGCGGCCTTCGTGGCAGTCATTTGCAGAACTGCCCCATGCCGATGATGACTTCCTGCAAGAGCGGCCCGACGTCATGGACGATGATGGCAGGTTCACCTTATGACGACCTACATGCTGGACACGTGCATTTGTTCGTTCATCATGCGTGAGCGTCCTGCTTGTGTGCTCCAGCGTCTCACCGAAGCCGCCACGCGTAACGATCGAATCGTTATTTCCGCCATCACCTATGCGGAAATGCGCTATGGCCAGATAGGCAAGAAGGCGTCGCCCCGGCATAAAGGCCTGGTGGACGAATTCGTCAGACGGCTGGATGCCATTTTGCCGTGGGGAGCCGCGGCTATTGATCGGACCATCGAAATCAAGGGGCACCTCGCGGAGGCCGGCACCCCAATTGGCCAGAATGATACGGCGATTGCCGGCCATGCCTTGGCGGAGCAGTGCACCCTGGTGACCAACAATACCCGCGAGTTTGCGCGCGTGCCGGGGCTGATCTACGAGGACTGGGTTCATTAACCCTTAGTGAATACTCGAAGCCAACTCGAAAATCGGGATATACATCAAGATCACGATCACCCCGATCAGCAGCCCGATGAAGGTCATCAGCAACGGCTCGAACAAGCGCACGAACCACTCGATCCAGCGGCCCACTTCTTCGTCGTAGAAGTCCGC
The DNA here is from genome assembly GCF_057128625.1 of Pseudomonas imperatae. NCBI lineage: Bacteria > Pseudomonadati > Pseudomonadota > Gammaproteobacteria > Pseudomonadales > Pseudomonadaceae > Pseudomonas > Pseudomonas imperatae. The sequence continues at coordinate 124,434 of NZ_JBSKHP010000017.1, forward strand.
GCTGCGTTCCATCATCTGCCCGACGTTGCCTGACTGTTCTCCCGCGCGCAGCAGCCGCAGTGACACTGGCGTCACCAACTGGTTGGCTTCCAGCGCGGTAGACAACGCCTGGCCTTCGCGCACCCGTGCGGCCGCCTGGTCCAGGCGCCGGGACGACTGCGCGGTCAGCAGGCCGCGGGCCATGTCCATGGCGGTGAGGATGGGGATGCCGCCCTGCAGCAGGATGCCCAGCGAGCGGTAGAAGCGCGCCAGTTCATACATGACGATGCGCTGGTGCACCGCCGGCAGCTGCTCCAGCAAGCGCCCCAGCGCCCGGCGCACGGCTGGCTGGCGCTGACCCAGGGCGACGACCACCACCAGCGCGGCCAGCGCCAGGCAAAACTCGCCCTGGTGGGCGTGCAGGAACATGCCGGTGTTCATCAGCACCTGGGACAGCCACGGCAGGTTGTCCCCCAGGCCTTCGAACACCAGGCTGAAGCGCGGCACCACGTAGCCCATCAGGAACAGCACCACGCCGCCGCCGACGATCAACAGCAGCAGCGGGTAGATCGAGGCGCTGACGATCTTCTGCCGCACCAGGTCCATGCGCTGCCGGTAGGACACATAGCGGGTGAGGGCATCGCTGACCGCGCCGGTCTTTTCGCTCGATTGCACCAGCGCCACGTACAGCGCGGGGAATACCGTCGGCAGTTGGCTCAAGGCCAGGGAGAAGGATTTGCCTTCATATAACAGGCGCACCACTTCCTCCAGGGTCTTGCGTGCCTGGGCGCCAGCTTCTTTTTCCGCCAGGCTTTCCAGGGCGTCAATCAGCGGCAGCCCGGCGTTGAGCAGGGTGCTCAGTTCCTGGCTGAACAGCACCAGGTTGAACGTCTCCCGGCCCTGGGGCCGCCAGCGCCGCCAGCCGTGCTCGGCGCGCACGCTGACCACGCGCAGGCCCTGGTCTTCGGCGATGCGCCGCGCGTCGGCGGCGGCGTTGGCTTCCACCGCCAGGGACACTACCGCGCCCTTGCTCAGGGCCTTGAGTTGAAAACGCATGGCAGGCCCTCGCTATTGCCAGTTGGTGACTTCGGCGTTTTCACCCTCGCCACCGGGTTGGCCGTCCTTGCCCAAGGACATCAGGTCGTATTCGCTGTTTTCGCCGGGGTAGCGGTAGATGTAGTTGCGGCCCCAGGGGTCTTGGGGCAGCTTTTTCTGCAGATAGGGCCCGGTCCAGTGGCTTTCCTCCGGGGGCGCCGTCACCAGCGCCTGCAGGCCCTGTTCGGTGGACGGGTAGTGGCCTACTTCCAGCCGGTACAGGTCCAGGGCCTTGCCCAGGCCCTCGATCTGCGCCTTGGCCACCTTGGTTTCCGAGCGCCCCAGTTGGGCGAAGTACTTGGGTGCGACGATGCCGGCCAGCAGGCCCAGCACCACCAGCACGACCAGCAGTTCCAGCAGGGTAAAGCCGCGGTGGCGTGCGCGGGCACGCAGGCTTGTCTGTTTCATGATGACCTCATGGGGATGGATACCGGTGCTGGGGTGATGCAATTGCCATGCAAACGCCCCTTGCCATGAGCAAACCCTTTGAATATCAGCTACTTGTAAAACGGGCACGGCCCTTGCGTACCCCCTCTGCAACCGCTGCCACTGGGGCATAACCCCCAACTTTCGGGGGGCGGAGCAGGGGAGAACGACCATGCGAACCACCATCACGCTGTTGCTGGCCGGCCTGGCCATGAGCGGCGCGGCCCAGGCCGATATGTACGTGTCCCGCGATGCCCAGGGCGGTTATGTGCTGTCCAACGTGCTGCGCCCCGGCCGCCATTACGAACGGGTGATCCACGAGCCCGCTGCCGTGGCGGGCGCCGCGCCCGTGGCTAGCAGTGCCTTGCCACAGATGATCGCCAGCCCGCCGTTCGCCGAAGCTGTGCAGGCGGCGGCGCTGGCCAACCAGTTGCCGGCGGCCTTGCTGCACGCGGTGATCGACACCGAGTCCCACTACAACCCCAACGCCCGCTCGCCCAAGGGCGCCGGCGGGCTGATGCAGCTGATGCCCCAGACCGCGCGGGAGATGGGCGTGGCGGACGTCTACGACCCGGCGGCGAACATCCGCGGCGGCGCCCGCTACCTCAAGCAATTGATGACGCTGTTCGACAACGACGTGGCCCTGGCCGTGGCCGCCTATAACGCCGGCCCCGAAGCGGTGCTCAGCCACGGCCGGGTGATACCGCCGTACGCCGAGACCCAGCGCTACGTGCCCAGCGTGCTGCGCCAGTACCGGCGGCTGCAGGGCCTGGCCCAGGACTGAAACTGGGGAAGCGGGTGGGGCATATGCCCCAACGCTTCAACATGTACTCGCAAGTGGTTGAAAATCAAACGCTGTTTGGCTGGCATGGCGATTGCGTAAACGATTGCGTCGGGTGCCATTGCAGATGAGGTGCGACATGTCCCGGGGGCCGGTGTCATGGTTGTTGAGTGTGTGCGTGCTGGCGGGCGCCTGCGCCCCCGGTCAGCGCCTGGAGAATACCCGGGTCAACTTCGCCGACGTACCCCTGGTGGACCAGGCCGGCCAGCGAGTGAACCTGGGGCGCGACCTGATGCCCCACAAGATCGTGGTGCTGGGTTTCGTCTACAGCCAATGCAGCGGCCCCTGCGCCCAGGTGCCTCAGGTGATGACGCAGTTGCAGCAGGCCCTGGGCGGGCGCGTGGGCCGCGACGTGCAACTGCTGTCCCTGAGCCTGGACCCCTGGCGCGATGACCCGCCGGCGCTGGCCGCCTACGCCCGGCAGTTCGGCGCCGGCCCCGGTTGGCGCTGGCTGACCGGCGAGCCGCGGGCCGTGCAGGCGACCGTGCAGGGCCTGGTGGGCCGGCCGTTGGGGATGGATGAGGCGTTGCCGCTGATCCTCGTCGGCGATGGCGACAAGCCCCAGTGGATCGGCTTCTACGGGCTCACCGAACCTGCGCCGCTGGTGCGCGAGGTCGAGACCCTGAGCAGCCTCAACCGCGAGCGCCGACGCAGCGTGATAGCGCGATCGAACGCCAGGGGCGGGCCTCTGGTCGAAGTTTTTCCGATGCCCTGCGCGGACAGGTCTATTTTGTCTGAGGATTGCCCCCACTAGTGGGGAATATCATATGGCCATCACTCAGGTCTTCCCCACATGTGGGGGAAGCACTCAGAGACGAAAATAAACGCTTGTTGAATCAACGGGTTAGCGCGGTAAAAAACGTCATCATGTCTGGCATGAAGTGTGCTCAAGCCTTATCAAGGGCGCGCTTCGACCGGTCACACGACCTGAAGTTTCACGGAGTCGACCTTGGTTAACAAAGTACTGGTTGTCGAAGATGAACAGATCCTTGCGCAGAACCTGGAAGTCTACCTCCAGGCGCAAGGCCTGGACGTCCGTGTAGCCCATGACGGGGCCAGGGCCATCAGCCTGGCTGCAACCTTCGCCCCCGATGTGATGGTGCTCGATTACCGCTTGCCCGACATGGAAGGCTTTCAGGTACTCGATGCCGTCCGCCAGGACAGGAAATGCCATTTCGTGCTGATCACCGCTCACCCGACCGCCGAGGTCTGCGAGCGGGCCCGCGACCTGGGGGTCAGCCACATCCTGTTCAAACCCTTCCCCCTGGCGGAACTGGCGCGAGCCGTGTGCGACCTGGTCGGTTTCAAGCGCGAGCCCAAAGCGGGGGTGACCATGTCCGAAGGGTTCGTCGAACGCCGCCAGAGCAAGAACGAGAGTTTCCCGCTGCAGTTGTATGACGGCAGTTGGGTGCTGGGGGACCGCCGCCGCCATGGCGCGCTGGACCTGGCATCGGACGACGGACAATTGCTCACCGGGGATTAGTGACGCGCTCGGACGTTCCGGCCTAGGCCGCATGCCCCGACGCGTTGAGCGGGCCATGGGCCCCGGGCGTTGGAGAGCAGGTCATGGAACGTTTGTCCCTTGCCGTGGAGCCGCCGTTGCCGGCGCCCGCACCGACTCGATTCAGCCGTGAACAACTGGCCCAGGCCAGGGCCGACGCCGCCCACTCCGGCGAGCGCATGCTGCACACCCTGCACGCCTTGAGCGAACTGCCCGGCGCCGCCTTCGTCGACTGCCTGGGGCAGACCCTGCATTACCCGGTGCTGGCCACCGACAGCCTGTTCGCCGCCACCCCGGCGTTCGAACGCATCAGCCTGGCCCAGGCCATCAAGCGCGAGTTCGTGCTGCTGCACCTGGGCGATCAACTGATCGGCGTGTTCGCCGACCCCTTCGACCCGGCGCGCCTGAGCTGGATCGACGAGGCCCTGCGCGGCGCGCCGCTGTACCTGGCCCAGGCCGATGATCTCAAGGCCTACCTGGCGCGGCACGAGGAAAGCTTCCACGCCGTGGATGCGCTGGACGCCCAGGCCGAGGCCGGCGCCAGCAACGACAGCCTGCACAGCTTGTCCCTGGCCAGCATCAGCGAAGACGCCAGCGTGGTGGTCAAGCTGGTCAACTCCACCCTGTACGACGCGCTGAAGATGCACGCCAGCGATATTCACCTGGGCACCACCGGCACGGGCCTTGCGATCAAGTACCGCATCGACGGCGTGCTCAACAACATCAGCAAGATCCAGGGCACCGAGTTCGCCGAGCAGGTGATCTCGCGGGTCAAGGTCATGGCCGAACTGGACATCGGCGAGAAACGCGTGCCCCAGGACGGCCGCTTCAAGGTCGGCATCAACGGCCGCCAGATCGACTTCCGCATCTCCATCATGCCCAGCATCTTCGGCGAGGACGCGGTGCTGCGGGTGCTGGACAAGCAGGACCTCAGCGACAAGGTCAGCGGCGTGCAGCTGCAGGCCCTGGGCTTTGCCGACCACACCCTGCACAGCCTGCGCCGGCTGGCCGCCGAACCCTACGGCATGGTGCTGGTGACCGGCCCCACCGGCAGCGGCAAGACCACCACCCTGTACGCCATGATCACCGAGATCAACCACGGCGTGGACAAGATCATCACCATCGAAGACCCGGTGGAATACCAGCTGCCCGGCGTGCTGCAGATCCCGGTCAACGAGAAGAAGGGCCTGACCTTCGCCCGCGGCCTGCGCTCGATCCTGCGCCACGACCCGGACAAGATCATGGTCGGCGAGATCCGCGACCCCGACACCGCGCAGATCGCCGTGCAGTCGGCGCTCACCGGCCACCTGGTGTTCACCACCATCCACGCCAACAACGTGTTCGACGTGATCGGCCGCTTCACCCAGATGGACATCGACCCCTACAGCCTGGTCTCGGCGCTCAACGCGGTGCTGGCCCAGCGCCTGATCCGCCTGGTGTGCAGCCACTGCAGTGCGCCAGTCAGCCCCGGCGACGAATTGTTGCAGGCCTCGGGCCTGGACCCGGCCCGGGTCGGCCATTACCACTTTGTCCACGGCAAGGGCTGCGGCCACTGCCGGGGCACCGGCTACCGCGGCCGTACCGCCATCGCCGAACTGCTGCACCTGGACGACGAGCTGCGGCAGATGATCGTCGAACGCCAACCCATCGCCCGCATCAAGGCCCTGGCCTGCAGCCGCGGCCTGCGCCTGCTGCGCGAATCGGCGCTGGAACTGGTCTGCGAAGGCCGCACCACGCTGGAGGAGATCAATCGTGTCACTTTTGTCGCGTGATCAAGTGATTGCCGTGCTCGGCGCCAGCAGCGTCGGCCTGGGCGTGCGCAGTGGCGGCCAGCTGCGCTGGCTGGGCAGCGTCGGCTGCATCGACGAAGGCCCGGGCGCCTGCGGCGTGGCCCTGGACACCCTGCAACGCCTGCTGGCCGAGCACGCCCCGGCGCACGCCAGGCTGCACGTGCTGCTGTCGGCCCAGGCGTGCCGATTCTGCCGGGTGCCCTGGAGCGACCAGATCCAGCACCCGGCAGAGCTGGCGGCCTTTACCCACGCGTGCCTGGAAGACCTGTACGGCGCCCCTGGCCAGCCCTGGAGCCTGGCCATTAACCCGGCGCCGGCAGGCCACGACCGCCTGGCCTGCGCCATGCCCCAGGCGCTGCTGGCGCAGCTGCGGCAGATGGCCAAGGCCCGGCGGCTGCGGCTGGTGGCCGTGCAGCCGTACCTGATGGCGGCGTTCAACCGCTTTGTGCGCCCGCAGGCCGGCGATGATTTCCTGTTCGTGCTGGCCGAGCCCCAGCGCAGCGTGCTGCTGACGGTGCGCCAGCGGCGCCTGGTCAGCGTGCGCTCGGTGGGCAGCGCCGACACCGACGCCGCCCTGGCGGCCCTGATTGGCCGGGAAACCCAGCTGCTGGCTGACGCCGCGCCGCAGCTGTTGCTGCATGCCCCCGGCCGCCTGGACACGCCGCCGCAACTGCCGGATGTACAGCTGTGCGGCCTGCTCGACAGTCCCGTGGACGCCCGTGACGGCTTGTACGTCATGGCGCGGGCGGTGGCCTGACATGCGCGCCCTGAACCTGGACTTCCAACCCCACCCACGCTTCGCCGGCCTGGGCTGGTGCCTGCTGGGCCTGGCCATCGCCCTGGGCCTGGGTTGCGGGCTGGCCAGCCATGCGCTCGACGGCCTGGCCCGCGAGCAGCAACAGCAGTTGCACCTGGCCCGCCAGCAACTGGGCGACGACACCGCCGCCAGCCTGAAAAGCAGCCTCACCCCGGCGCAGTTGCGCGAACAGGAACAGAACCTGGCCGAGATGCGCAAGGTGTCGCAGCAGCTGCGCCGGCCCTGGGAGCGCCTGTTCGCCATGCTCGAGGCGCTGCCCCGGGGCGACGTGGCGCTGTTGAGCCTGACCCCCGACGCGCGCAAGGGCCAACTGCGCATCACCGCCCAGGCCCGCAACCTGGAAGCGATGCTGGCGTTCCACCGCCAGCTGGAAGCCAGCGACGAGCTGCGCGACGTGTCGCTGCTCAACCACGAGATTGACACCGAGGCCCCCGAGCACCCGGTGCAGTTCAACCTCTCGGCCACCTGGGAGATCGGCGATGGCGCTCTCTAGACTGATTGTCCACGAGCACCTGCGCGGCATGGGCCTGGCGGGCCTGGGCGCGGTCGTGCTGTTGCTGGTGGTGGGCGCCTACGGGGCGCTGACCCTGGTGCCGGGCTGGCAGGCCCTGGCCCACCTGCGCGAGCAGACCCGCCAGGCCGATGACCTGCTGGCGCGGGTGGAGCAGGGCAGCGCCACCGTGCCCGTGGTGCCCCAGCGCCAGCTGGACGAGTTCCATCGCCGCCTGCCGGCGCAGCCCGAAGCCACGGTGGCGATCGACAAGCTGTACGCCCTGGCCGCCGAAGAACACATCACCCTGGCCCGCGGCGATTACGCCCTGGGCATCGACCCCAAGACCCACCTGGCGCGCTACCAGATCCTGCTGCCGGTGCGCGGCAGCTACCCGCAGCTGCGGCGCTTCCTGCACGCGCTGCTGGGCCAGTTGCCAGCGGTGGTGGTGGAAGACCTTGAGCTGCAGCGCAAGCGCATCGGCGAAACCGACCTGAGCGGAAGGATCCGCATGACCCTCTACCTGTCGAGGTCATGATGAATACCTCCCGCATCCTGGGCTGGGGCGCGTTCCTGGCCGTGGCCGCCGGCCTGGCTTGGTACCCCGAGCTGTTCCCGCGCCAGGACGACCTGGCGCCGGCGGCGCAACGGGCGCCGGCCACCGCCAGCCGTGCCGTCGCCACCGCAGCCGCGCCGCTGCGCGACCTGGCGCCGGGCGCCGACCTGTTCGCCGCCCAGACCTGGGCCGTGGTGCCGCCGGCGCCCACCGCCGAGCAACTGGCCGCGCTGCAACAACAGCAACAGGCGCCGCTGCCCCCCAGCGCGCCGCCGCTGCCGTTCCAATTCATCGGCCGGCTGGCCGATAGCCGTGACCTGCAGGTGTTCCTGCAGAACGGCGAAAAACTCTACGTCGTGCGCAAGGGAGATGTGATCGACGACACCTGGCGGATCGAGAGCATTAACGACAAGGCCCTGAGCCTGGTCTATCTGCCGTTGCATTTGACCCAGACCTTGTCTGTGGGGAGTAACCCATGAACGCACCTCGCTTGATGCTCAGCAGTCTCGCCCTGTGTGTGGCCCTGGCCGCCTGCAGCAGCGCCAAAGTGGCCAACCAGGAAGGCAACGACCTGATCGAGCACGGCCAATACGAAGCCGGCCTTGCCCGGATCGAGGAAGGCCTGCGCGCCAACCCGCGCGACACCCAGCTGCACCTGGCCCTGAGCAACGGCCGCGTGCGTTCGGTGAAGGAATTGATGCACCAGGGCGACGTCGCCCGCGCCGACCATGACGTGGCCAGCGCCCGCCAGGCCTACGGCCGGGTGCTGAACATCGAGCCGGCCAACGGTCGCGCCAAGGACGCCCTCAACCAGCTGGACTACCTGCGCACCCTGGATGAGAAGCTCGAGCTGGCCCGTGGCGACCTGCGCCGCGGCGACGTGTTCACCGCCGACCGCCAGGTGCGCCAGATCCTCGAGCTGGACCCGCGCAACGAAGGCGCGCTGGAGCTGCGCAGCCAGATCCAGCTGGTGCAGAGCCGCACCGAGATCACCTACCCGCAGCTGCGCACGCGCCTGGACCGGCCGGTGACCCTGGAGTTTCGCGACGCCAACATCAAGTCGATCTTCGAGGTGCTGTCCCAGGTGGCCGGCCTCAACTTCATCTTCGACAAGGACCTGCGCCCCGACCTGCGCGCCACCATCTTCGTGCGTGACGTGCGCATCGAGGACGCGGTGCAGATGCTGCTGTCGCAGAACCAGCTGCACCAGAAGGTGGTGAACGAGAACACCCTGCTGATCTACCCCGACTCGCCGCAGAAGGTCAAGGATTACCAGGAGCTGGTGATGCGCACCTTCTACCTCACCAACATCGACGCCAACACCGCGCTGAACATGGTCAAGACCATGCTCAAGACCCGCGACGTGTTCGTCGACGAGCGCCTCAACACCCTGACCATGCGCGATACCGAGGACGCCGTGCGCATGGCCGAGAAGCTACTGCAGGCCCAGGACCAGTCCAACCCCGAGGTGGTGCTGGAGGTGGAAGTGATGGAAGTGGCTCGCCAGCGCATTCTCGACCTGGGCCTGCAATGGCCCAGCACCTTCGGCGTGATCAACGGCGACGGCAGCGCGGTGAGCGTGCTGTCCCAGCTGCGTGGCATCAACGCCGGGCGCATCTCCATCGCGCCGTCGCCGCAGCTGAAAATCAACGCCCAGGACAACGGCGTCAACACCCTGGCAAGCCCCGTGATCCGCGTCAGCAACCGCGAGCAGGCGCGCATCCACATCGGCCAGCGCGTGCCGATCATCAGCGCCACCTCGGTGCCGTCCACCCAGGGCCCGGTGATCACCGAAAGCGTCACCTACCTGGATGTGGGCTTGAAGCTGGAGGTGCAACCCATCGTGCACCTGAACAACGAAGTGGCGATCAAGATCGCCCTGGAAGTCAGCAACGCCACGCCGCTGGAACCCACCCGCCAGGGCACCATCCCGGTCCAGGTGGACACCCGCAACGCCCAGACCACCCTGCGCCTGCACGACGGCGAGACCCAGGTGCTGGCCGGCCTGGTGCGCAATGACCACGCCGACACCGGCAACAAGATCCCGGGGCTTGGCGACATTCCCGGCATCGGCCGGCTGTTCGGCAGCAACAAGGACACTTTCGCCAAGTCCGAGCTGGTGCTGTCGATCACCCCGCGCATCGTGCGCAACCTGCCGTACCAGAGCCCGTCGGACATGGAGTTCTCCACTGGCACCGAGACCAGCATGCACGTCCAGTCCCCGGACCGTTCGATGCAGAGCGCCGAACAGCCACGGGCCTTGCCTGCGCCGAGCGCCGCCACCCCGGTGGCGGTGACCGTGCCGGCGCCCGCCAGCGAGAGGCCCTGAGCCATGAAGCGCGCAGCGGGCGGTTTCACCCTGATCGAGGTGGTGGTCACCCTGGCCCTGATCGGCCTGCTGGCCGGCATGGCCGCGCCACTCACCGAGACCCTGGTGCGCCGCGGCAAGGAACAGGACCTGAAAAACGCCCTGTACCAGATCCGCGACGGCATCGACGCCTACAAGCGCGCCTATGACGCCGGCTACCTGGAGAAGTCCCTGGACAGCAACGGCTACCCGCCCAACCTGGCGGTGCTGGTGGACGGCGTGCGCGACGTGCGCAGCGCCAAGGGCGGCAAGTTCTATTTCCTGCGGCGCATCCCCCGCGACCCGTTCGCCAGCAGCAAGCATGACGACAACGGCGGCTGGGGCCTGCGCAGCTACGACAGTTCGGCCGACAACCCGCGCGACGGCGAGGACGTCTTCGACGTCTACTCCCAGGCGCGCGGCACGGGCCTCAACGGCATCCCCTACCGGGAGTGGTGAACCTATGCGCCGGCAAACGGGTTTTACCCTGATTGAGCTGATGGTGGTGATGGCCATCATCGCCACCTTGATGACCATTGCGCTGCCGCGCTACTTCAACAGCCTGGAAGCCTCCAAGGAGACCACCCTGCGGCAGAGCCTGTCGGCCATGCGCGAGGCGCTGGACCACTACTACGGCGACACCGGACATTACCCCGACTCCCTGGACCAGTTGGTGGAACAGCGTTACCTGCGCAACGCGCCGGTGGACCCCATTACCGAGCGCAACGACCAGTGGGTGCTGGTGCCGCCGCCGGCCGGCGTGGCCGGTGGCGTGGCAGACGTGAAAAGCGGAGCAGACGGGAGGTCGCGCGATGGCAGCCCGTACGCTCAGTGGTAAGGCCGCCGCTGCCGGGTTCACCTACCTGGGGGTGCTGGTGTTGATCGCGATCATGGGCGCCAGCCTGGCCAGCACCTGCCAGCTGTGGTCGACCCTGGCGCGCCGCGCCCACGAACGCGAACTGTTGTGGGTGGGCACCCAGTACGCCGAGGCGCTGCGCAGCTACTACCGCGCCTCGCCGGGGCTGGCCCAGTACCCCAAGGAGCTCGATGAGCTGGTGCTGGACAAGCGCTTCCCCAGCCCGCGGCACCACCTGCGCCGGCTGTACCCGGACCCGATCACCAACAGCAGCGACTGGGGGCTGCTGCGGGGCCTGGACCAGCGCATTACCGGGGTCTACAGCCAGGCCCAGGAGCAACCGCTCAAGCAGACCGGCTTCGCCGCGCAATGGTCGGAGTTCGACGGCATGGAGCACTACAGCGACTGGCAGTTCGTGGCCGAGAAAGCCACCGCCGATGGCGCTACCCAGCCGGCAGCGGCCAGCCCGCTGAAGGGGCTGGCGCCATGAGGCGCCTGGCGATGGCGATGCTGCTGGTGGCGCTGGCCGGCGCGGCGCAGGGCAACGAGGAAGACGAAATGATGGGCTTTATTGTCGATGACGCCATTTCCCATGTGGGCCACGACTTCTACTACGCGTTCACCGAACGCTTGCGGGCCACCAGCCGCATGGATTTCAACCTGGTGGTGCGCGAGCGCCCCGACCCGCGCTGGGGCAGCCTGATTACCGTGGAATATCAGCAACGCGTGATCTATCGGCGCTTCCTGCCGCCGAACACCGTGGCATTACAGGACACCGCCGCCGAGGCGGCCGACCTGGTCAAGGCGCAGATCATCCAGCGCAAGCTGGAAACCTTGTTGCAGGACACAACCGACCTGGAGAAGGACGAACTATGAATAATAAAAAACGCTACGCCTGCGCCTTGTCCTGCCTGCTGGGGTTGGGCGCCGCCCACGCCACGGAGCTGGTGTATACGCCGGTCAACCCCTCGTTCGGCGGCAACCCGTTGAACGGCACCTGGCTGCTCAACAACGCCCAGGCCCAGAACGACTTCGACGACCCGGACCTGAAGAAGTCCACCCCTGCGGGCAGCACGGCCCTGGAGCGTTTCACCAGCCAGTTGCAGTCACGGTTGCTGGGGCAGGTGCTGGACAACATTTCCACGGGCAATTCGGGGAGCCTGTCCACCGATGCCTTCATCGTCAACGTGATCGACAACGACGGCGCGCTGAGCATCAACGTGACGGACCGCAGCACGGGCGAAGTGTCGGAAATCAAGGTCAATGGCCTCTCCCAGTAAGGGACTTGGGCTACCTGGGGAGTGTGTGTGATGAAAAAACTGATCCTGGCCATGACCATTATGGCCACCCTGCAGGGCTGCGGCCTGCGCGAACCCATGTCCGCCGAACAGGACACCGCCATCCCGACGCTGACACCTAGGGCGTCCACCTATTACGACCTGCTGAAGATGCCGCGGCCACGGGGCCGGCTGATGGCGGTGGTGTATGGCTTCCGGGATCAGACCGGGCAGTACAAACCCACCCCGGCCAGTTCGTTTTCCACCAGCGTGACCCAGGGCGCGGCGAGCATGCTGATGGACGCCATGCAGGCCAGCGGCTGGTTCGTGGTGCTGGAGCGCGAGGGGCTGCAGAACCTGCTGACCGAGCGCAAGATCATCCGCGCCTCACAGAAAAAGCCCAACGCCCCGGAGAACATCGCCGCCGAGCTGCCGGCCCTGCAGGCGGCCAACCTGATGCTCGAGGGCGGCATCATCGCCTACGACACCAACGTGCGCAGTGGCGGCGAGGGCGCGCGTTACCTGGGCATCGACCTGTCGCGTGAATACCGGGTGGACCAGGTGACCGTCAACCTGCGCGCGGTGGACGTGCGCAGCGGCCAGGTGCTGGCCAACGTCATGACCACCAAGACCATCTATTCGGTGAGCCGCAGCGCCGGGGTGTTCAAGTTCATCGAATTCAAGAAACTGCTGGAAGCCGAAGTCGGCTACACCACCAACGAACCGGCGCAGCTGTGCGTGCTGTCGGCGATCGAAGCGGCGGTGGGGCACCTGGTGGCCCAGGGCATCGAACGGCACATGTGGACCGTGGCCGGCGACAACAGCGGCGCCGGCAACGAGACCCTGGACCGCTACCTGAGCCAGAACCACCCGCAGGACCCCGAAGAATAATTCCTGGCGCCGTGCCCCCGGACGCGGCCTTTGGCCGCTGCTACATCCTGTGGGAGCTGGCTTGCCAGCGAGCTGTTGAGGCCCTGAAAACTCG